>CAXHNU010000009.1:0-47551 GCA_964017555.1 uncultured Butyricicoccus sp.
TGCCGGGATTGCTGTAAAACCTAAATTCTCCATATGTATAACCGTTCCTTTCATTCATCTTCATGTGCTGCCAGATTCAAATGCTTTTCCAGCTTGTCCAGCGCATCTGTCACCGGACCATTACAGCCCTGTTCTTTTAGCCCTTTCAGGCAAGCCAGGATACCATAACAAATGAGTGTTTGTTCCTTACGAATAGCAGCAAGTTCCTTTTCCTGCTGCTTAATGCGTGCAACAAACTTAAAGCCCCAGATTACAATACTGCCCAGCACACCCAATGCTGTCAAAACGGAAGCTGTTTTGATTATCATATCTGCATTGATGGTCACTTCCATTGTGATAATTCACCTCCCATGCCCTATGGGCAGGAAACTCATGAGATTGCCCCGGAAAGGGCAATCCCATTATGAATTGGTTACATTTTCTCTCCGGTGATTTCCGTATACTGTTCTTTGGTGATAACACCCTTCTGAACAGCCATTTTCACCATAGCTTTGCTCCACAGCTTACGTTCATAATTTTGCTTGATTGTGTTAAAATTCATGACAAATATCCTCCCTTATGCTGTTTCATCTGGCAGATTACTCATTGCCAGAAATTCCAGTGCGGCTGCTGTGCGTTCCTCAACGGTTGGTTCTCCTGCACCAGGTGGGTTGTTCTCAAATTCCTCAATCGCTGCAAGGACTTCCGCATCAGTCATGGTGTCAGTGATAACAGCACCCTGCCGGATGTAAGCTGCTTTCGTTGCTTCAAACTCCATTGCTGCACCGCCGTTGATAAGACTTGCTGTGATAATCATTTTCGCACCCGGAATGTTAATCCACGGATAACGGGTTTTCCATTCAGCGGCAGTGAAATGCGCCCCTGATGGTGTGTAAATGTCGGATACGCCGTCCCAAATTTGATATTTCATGATAATTTCCTCCCTTTGTCATTCAACCATATAGATATCTACTGTACTATAGTAATTTGAATTTGAGCTCCCGCCTCCAAATAAAGCATATTTGTCAACATTAGCAGCTGCAAAAAAAGTACGTTCTTGTTTTAAAGGTTCTGGTATTGTGCGTGTAAGTGTTTCATCGAAAGCATTTACCAGTTTGTCAAAGCTGCCGCTGGCAATTAAGGCATATCCATTAACAGATACTGTTCGTGGATACATTACACCATTGCTTAACTCTATTGGAGTTGTATGTACGAGTTCTTCATCATACACATCAATCACTTTATTCCAACCGGCAAATAAGGCAGTATGACCTATCGTTACACCCGCTACAGATACGCTTTCACGATTCAATCCTATAGCCGTAGTATGTATAAGTGATTCGTCATATACATCTACATTACAAGTAGTAGGCGTACTTCCTCCTGCCAATATAGCAAACCTGCCCAATGTAGCAGTTCCTATGTTACTACGCGAAACACTTAACCCTGCGGCTATGGTATGCGTAAGTGATTCATTATAAACATCTATACCTGAAACATCACAAGCAAATAAACCATACATTCCAACCGCTGCTGCACCTGGATTTCCACTTCCTACTGTTAATTGAACTGGCATTGTTCGTGTAAGTGCCTGATTATAAGCATCTACTACTGTACGAATACGAGTGCTATTATCAACATAATCTCCTCCTCCAAATAGAGCATGAGTTTGCATTGTTACTGCGGATAGGTTCGTTCTCCCATGACTTAACTCCGCGATTACTGTCGAGGTGAGTACTTGGTCAAAACTATCCACAGTTGAAACATATGATCCATTGTATCCCCCTCCAAATAAAGCGCGATTTCCCACAGTTGCCGCTGCCAAATAAGCGCGAGCTTTTGATAATGTTCGATTGATATTGGGTTTAGTCAATATCGGCTGGATATGCAGTGTTATCGGATATTCTTCTGGGACTGTCACAGTTTGCGGGATAGAAACCCTATCCCCATAAACAGCAGTAATTGTCCAGTCACCAGGTTTGGTCAACTTGATTTTTGCAGTTTTATTATTCACTGTTGCCCGCAGGACAGTATCCCCATTGGTTGCGGTAACCACCGCACCATTCTCAAAACTGATAACCAGTTCCGCTTTCAAACCGCCTGCCCCGTAAACCACCGGATTGATAATCGCCATCAAAGCACCTCCTGTATCAGCACATATACCGTTAAATCTTCCATGGTTTTCTCCTGCGCTTCAAACAAAAGTGCATTGGTCTGCTGTTCTTTGGCAAGGGCTTGTATCCGGTTCCATTCTGCCATACTTGCGCCAGCAGGGGCAATAAATACACCCTGTTCGGTTTCATCTGCACTGACATAAGGCACATTTACTGTTTGTGTATAAGGTGCTTCTGTACCTGTCCAGCCAGCCCCTGGAATCACCACAGCCTGCAATTTCAGCAAATGAGTTAATATCTTTGCAAACACATCATTCGGTACAGCAGTATCATCCAGCCCGGCAAGTACGGCAGTTGCATCCTGCAAAAGACTTGCTTTATTCAGTGGCGTACCTTCTTCCACTGGACTGTCTGCCCGCTGCATATCATAAGTATTGACTTCACCTTCCACAGGAATCATTTTCACCCTGCCCGGATAAGTCGGCACACGGTCTGTCATGTTATCATCTCCCCTGCATAAAGTTCCCCTGTACGTATCCACGCATCCACTGTCCCGGATAACTGCCGGATATGTTCTTGTTTCATCCTGAAAAACATAGCTGCTGCCTGTTTCAAACAGCTTTCAATTGCATTTGCATCCTGATAAAACAGGCAATCCAGTGACAGCGGCAAGGTTTCCGCATTGCTTTCCAAACCTCCGCATAATGCACGGATATTATCTAAATACCGCCTGCTGTCCTCTGAATCTGGGATATCTAACACATCCCAATCGGTTTTCACAGATAACAAAAAATCTTCCGGGTCATATGGCACATCATAAGCCGGATGCCATTCCACACCCAATTCTTCAGCATATGCCCGCAATTCTTCCGGCAGGGATATCATAAGTCCTGCCAGATATGCAGTCACAGCTTCCACCCTGTTCATATCGGAAATGTTATATGTACCCTTGGCAGTCCGCTGCCGGACATCTTCTGCTGTCCGGTCTGTTACCAGTGTTTCTATGATATGTTGCATCCAGTTTACACCTCCCCAGCATAGACTTCCCCGGCACGATAATTATCCCGGATTTTATCTGTTCCACGTCCTTTATAACTGCCACCAAATGCCCCATTATAAGAAAACTTCACTTCGGTGACAATCACATGGGATTCTGAAAAACGGTTTGTGTTTGTAATAATATCCAAAGGGTCAAGACGTGGGTCAGCACGAAAAGCCCCGGATAATGTACGTCTGTTTGTTAAATACTGTGAAACCCAATCTGCAACAATTGGCGCTTGTTCTGTGGTAATCAAAGGATTTGTAATTGGTTGTGTTTCCCCGCTCCGGCTCACTGGCAAGATATATGTTCCACGGTTAATATCCACAGCCTTTAACGGTTTGCTAAGTACCAATTCCGAATCCGCATAACTGTTAAAACGGTCAATGGCATAATCTACAGTTTGCATTGCCAGCGGTTTGATATGAAATACCCCATATCTATCCTGATATAGTACGCAACAAGCCGCATTTGCAACACATTGCAGCACTTCCGCAATGGTATCATCCTTCAAATCCGCAGGTTCCGGCACAAGGATATGCTGCAAATAAGGATGGATTTCCCAACGTTTTCTGCCGCCATCCAATGACGGCAAATTTGCCTGTTCAAATGCCGCATTTGCGATTTTATATAGCGTTCCAGATGTTTCACCGGTATAAACATCAGTCATAAATTCCAGTGCGTCACGGGCAGTAAATGTTGCGGTAATCCCATTTTGTGGCGTTACCCATTCGCTAAGATAAAATATCCCACCGGGTATCCATTCTATGGTATCCCCAAGCTGATACCCATATTTTACAGAAACCCGCTGCCGTTCCATCAGATATTTTTCCGCACCTGCCGGATTATCCGGATTGTATTTTCCATCCAGATTTTTAATTCCAAACTTGATTTCTGATTTCGGCAGTTCAGCGGACAATGGATTGACAGACATGGTTGCAGTGTAATCCATAATTTCAGACTTTCCATACGTTTTTTCAATACCGAAAACAATAGATTCCAGCCTTGCCCTGCGCAATGGTACACTCCATTTGAGAATTTCAAGTGTTATTTTGGTATATCCTTGAATATCCCCTTCCATTACTGTTACCAGATTATCATTATCAACAATACGACTAAAAACAACATTTTCACTGTTATATGCTGTTATCCGAAATTGTGTTGCCCGTTCTCCATATGCTGTTGACCATGTGATGGTCAAACCTGGAATCCAACCATCTAACACCCTGGGGAAATCAAATGTGACAACAGGAATGGTTTCAAAACAACCATCCGCATCACAAAGCCATGCACTGGTATATCCAAAATATCCCGTTCCCTGCTGCACATTTCATTCCCCCTTTATGTTTCGCTAATTGGTGTAATCCGGACATATCCATCCCCACTATGCCCAGTTTCGGACACATTTTCAGGAGAAAGGAACTTCTGATTGCCGCCCAATAACTGTGTATTTTCTAGCTGATATGCTGCATCAAGTGCAAATCCATCTGGCACAGCATTGCCAGTCCAAACGAATCCGGAACCGCCGCCACCGCCACGGTCATCGTCCCCAGAACCATCCGGCTTTGCACCAGAACCGCCATACCAGCCGCCACCGCCTGCGCCGCCATGTCCACTGCTGACGGAAATACCATTCCCGCCAAAACCAAACCCGGCATAAGCATCCTCCTGCGCCGCAGTATTTTCAGATGGTGTATCTGTTTGCCATGATGTATTGGAAACCCCAGTTTGTGTACCAGCAAAGCCACCTGAACCATAGTTGTCCGTCCGTGCCTGACCGGATTCACCGCCGCCATAACCGCCAGCTTTATTTGCCGCACCATCTGAACCACCGCCACCGCCAACAATGACACGATGATTCAAATCATCCACAGCAATGCGGATATCCGATGCACCACCACCGCCGTTATAACTGCTCCGTTTGCCGCCGCCATTAAACCCGCCTGCTGCACCGCCAGTATTGCCAGCGCCGCCAGGACGGACAAAAAGTGTTGTCGGTTCAGATAAAGTCAATTCGCCGCAGGCATAACCACCTTTACCACCATAAGATGTATTATTCCGATAACCACCCTGTGCGCCCCAAACTTCCAGCTTATATTTACCAGTAGGAAACATGGTTTGGACAACATCACCGGAATAGGGATAATCACGGGGCAATACGGTAAATACCGCAGTCAAATTCCTATTGCTGGATACTGCAAAGGTATATTCCGCAGTATCGCTGACAATTTCGCCATTTTCCTGCCAGCCAGAAAATACACAACCTTCCTCTGAGGTTGCCGTTAATGTAATTTCTGTCCCATCTTCTACAGTTCCCATGCCTGTTACTGTGCCACTTCCGGCAGGCTGCACATTTGCAGCAACAGTATACATGATAATTGGTGGGGGAGGTTCCATGGTTTCCAGCAGCTTGTGTGTACCATCCAACACCCATAATCCAGGTTCCAAGGCGGCATATTTTATCGGCTGTTGTGGACTTTCATCTGTAATTTGCTGCACTTGTGAAAAAGGTTCATGCCCATTATCGGTACATACTGCACCTGCTTGTGCATCCGGGTCGCCAACTTCTATGGAAATTTCCAAAAATGCTTCGGATACCAGATTCCTTTTTTGATTTTCTTTCCATGCACGGCTGACTGTCTGCATTTATTCACACCTCTATCAAAGCAATCCGGCATCCGGTAAACCCACGGACATTCCCTTCTTTATCTCGGTAATACATCCCGGCAGTTTTATCACTGACATACATTTTACGGCTTTGCCAATCGTTTGTATCCTGATTGAAAAATGTTACTTCATTGATAAATGAACCGCCCAACGACACATTAAACAAAGAAAGAACTTCTGCCCATTTTGCAGCGTCAAGGTATTTCCATGTGCATTCGATTTTTGCCATAGAATCCCGGATAACCGCGCCGATCATTACACCCTGCACATTTCGCGCACTGTCTACCACCGTGGACGTAGTTGCATTATATTCTGACGGGTCAGGGATATCATGCCCTGCAATGGATACAAGTGCCCTCATCACAGTACACCTCCTGCCATAATGCTTTTGCCACGTTCACGCTGATATTTTTCCATACGACTGGATACCTTTTCACCATCCAAATCCACTTCAATTGGACGGTCTGCCAGCGTTTCAATGGTGCTGACCAGTTGATTTGCAACAGTATACAACGCCGCAACCACTTCACTATTGGCATTCCGTACAGTCATTGTGATATCATCTTCGGTTTGGCTTCCTGGATTATATTTCCCATTATCTGCATACCGCACCGCAGGGCGGTTATAAACTGGAAACTCCATCCCATCTGCAGCATGGTTCAGGGTTTGAGATACATTATCTGCTAAATCATGCACTGCTTTTTCAGCCAAATACGCATTATCCCGAATGC
The DNA here is from genome assembly GCA_964017555.1 of uncultured Butyricicoccus sp. Taxonomy (GTDB): domain Bacteria; phylum Bacillota; class Clostridia; order Oscillospirales; family Butyricicoccaceae; genus Butyricicoccus_B. The sequence continues at coordinate 6,531 of CAXHNU010000009.1, forward strand.
CGCTTGCCATCAAATGCAACATATCCGGCATATAAGTATGGAAATTGCTAAGCGGACCTAAATCCGGTTCCGAGAATCCCAGATAACCTTTTACGGTATTTGCTACAGATTTCACAGCGGAAGTTACCCTGTCAATACCACGTCCGATACCATCCGCAATATTGCCGCAAATATCCCGTCCCCAGGTCAATGCACTGTTTTTCAGATTATCCCAAACATTAGTGATGGAAGTTTTAATATTTTCAAAACCTTTTATTGCGGTGGATTTAATATTCTCCCAAGTGTCGCCGAGTGTGGATGTAATACTATCCCAAGTTTCGGAAGTAAATGTCGTTACTGTTGTCCATGCTGTGGAAATGCCATCTTTTACGGCATTAAATACCGTGGAAGCGGTATTATGTAACCCATTCCAAAGGGAATTAAGGGTTGAAGTAATGCCATTCCAGATGGAGGAAGTTGTGGTACTGACGGTATTCCACACTGTGGAAATCGCAGATTGAATGCCATTAAACACGCTGGAAGCTGTAGTTTTCAAACCATTCCAAATGCCTGAAACTGTCGTTTTAATCCCATTCCACACTGTAGAAGATACTGTTTTCACATTCTCCCAAACCTTGCTGATGGTATCTTTCACAGCATTAAATACTGTAGTAGCTGTAGTTTTCAGTCCATTCCAAAGTGTAGAAAGTGTCGTTTTCAACCCATTCCAAATTGTTGTGGTGACGGTTTTTACACCTTCCCAAACTTTGCTGATTGTATCCTTGATACCATTAAAGATTGTACCTGCTGTGGTTTTCAGCCCATTCCAGATTGTAGAAACTGTACCTTTAATCCCGTTCCATACTGTGGATGATACTGTCTTTACAGCTTCCCATGCTTTCCCGATGGTATCCTTGATTGCACCGAAAATTGTCCCGGCAAGGGTTTTTAATCCTTCCCATAATCCCGAAAGTGTTGTTTTGATACCATTCCATATTGTAAAGGATATGGTTTTCACAGTTTCCCATGCTTTGCCAATCACTTCTTTTATCGCACCAAATACTGTGCCAGCCACAGTTTTAATGCCGTTCCAAATGCCGGAAAGCACAATTTGGATACCATTCCAAATGCTTTGGGTAATAGTCGCAATACCTTTCCAGACATTTTCAATCAAAGTTTTTATGCCATCCAGCACACCGGAAAGGAAATCCAAAACACCTTTCCAACCCTCCATCAGTCCTTGCAGGAAACCTTCTATTACATATATACCCATTTCCTTCATCACCTTAGAAGGGCTATGAATGCCAAATGCTGCTTTGAATCCTTTGATAAAAGGCGTAAAAATATGGTCTTTAATCCATTTGCCAATACCCAGAATCCCTTCCAGGATGCCCTCCAATAAACCATTGATGATTTCGATACCGCCAAATTTACCATCGCCGTTTTCATCCTTGATAAATTTCAGGAAGTAATTTTTAATTCCTACAATGATATCTTTTACAATTGTTCCAATAAAGCCAAGTTGTGCTGCCATTGCAGCGCCCCACATCTGATAAAAACTTGCTGCAATTCCGCCATAGTCAAGTCCTTGAATAAAATCGATAAGTCCTGTCAATAAACTGTGTGCCAAACCGCTCCAATCCATATTCATGATCCAATTGGCAGTCTGACCGACCGCGCCTTTAATCAAATCTCCAATGGTTTCACCGACTAATCCCCAATTCAAATTGGTGACAAAACTTATCAGGACATCCAGCAGTCCAGTAAATCCAAGACTGATTGTCCTGCCTAAATCCTCTGCATTGATAACAGAAGTCAGTGCGGAATTGACACCTTCGGCAAAATATGTACCGAAACGGGAGAAATCTATATCCTTTATCCAGTCGTAGGCTTCATCAATTGCACCCCGCAAGGCATCACCAACAGTTTTGCCCACAAGTGTCCAATTCAGTCCATCCAGCAAGCCAATCAGGGTATCTAACCCTGCTGTGATTTTCCGGACAAGCAGCCTACCGATAAATTCACCTTCAATTTGTTCCAGTGCATGGTTTATCAGTTCCGCAATATGCCTGCCGAGATTTTGGAAGTCCGCAGTTTTCAGGGCATAATATGCGGTTTGAACAGCACCATTGACCGCATAACCGATTTTTGTCCCGATGCCGCTCCAATCCACACTATCCACAATTTCATTGAATTTACCGCCAATCAGCGTGCCAAGTTCCTGCCAATCCCCTGCTTCAAAAGCTTGTTTCAGCTTGTCCGCAAATTCACTGATAGCACTGTCAATCGGTAATTCCTCAAACATGGAACCAAAGTCAGCGCCGCCTGCGCCGCCGCCCCCTCCGCCGCCACCGCCGGAATTATCATTCGGGCTGATAACGTTAAGTTCATCCATGCCAAGGGTAGCATCTTTGATTTCCTTTGCGGCTTTTTTCGCAGCACCACCTGCTTTGCCTGCTGAATCCGCATAAGTTGCGGCTGCTTTTTTGGCGGCAGTATAGGTTGATTTACCCGTCAGCCTTGCAAAAAGCTGGTTAATCAGATTGAGCACCGTAACTATCTTATCAATGATAAAATCCAATGCAGGTGCAAGGGCATTGATAATTGGGGATGCCGCCGCTGCCATACTGTTTTTCAGGTATTGGAAACTGGTAGCGCATTGGTCAAGACTGCCTGCAAAAGTACCTCCAAACAGCTTGCTGTACTGATACAGATTGTTGATACCTTCCCGCATACCATTGGTTAATGCAGAAAACATGGAACGAATAAGCCGGTACATTGCAATACGTTTGATGCTATTGAAAAGTTGCGTGAATCCTGATGTTGCTTGTTTCACCTTACTGGTTAAATGGGAGCCGACGACCTGTCCAAGCCGGATGCCTGCACTTGCCGCAGTTTTCGCCGCAAATCCAACACCCTCCAGCCCACGCATGAATGGGGCAAGTCCTGCATTTGTAGCTTCCCGCAGCATATTGCCGGTTCTTACAATTCGTTCTGTTTCAGCGGCAGTCTGTGTTGCAATTTGCGCAGAAGTATTTTCCTGTCTGGGCGCTCGCCTTGTGCTTCTGGTTCTTGGACTGCTTGTGCTTCTGGTTCTTGGACTGCTTGTGCTTCTGGGGCTGGCAGCACGAGGAATAGCCGGGATAGAAGTATTCTGCATCCCCTGCAATGCTGTGGATAACCGTTCCAGCCGTCCAATCCCATCATCAGTCAGGCTGTTCACTGCTGTACTGATTTCCGAAATCCGTTTCGGGATAGCAGGGGAGATGGTAACAGCGCCGAGTTTGCCCAGCGCATTGCAAAGTCCTTCCAGTTTACTGATACCAGATTCATTCACAACTTTGCTGATATTATCCAACTTTTCTGCAATTCCGGTTAAGGTTTTGGTATTCAATGCGGATTTTAGCCGCGCAAAACTTGCGGCTAAAGCATCAATCCCTTTGCTTGCTTCTGCGGTATTGGCTTGGATTTGAAATTCTAAACCTTCCATTTCAATTGCCATTATCACTCTCCCCCTTTCTTTTGGAATTTCCGATTGATGATTCCCATCATGGAACGCATCTTTTCCCTATCATCTTCCATTTTCTTTCGGTCTGCATTTTCCGCAGACTGTTCCCGTTCTCGTTCGGTCAGCGGTATTGGTTCATCTCGATATGGATGGGGATTACGTGGTTTGAACGCATTGAGCGTGGGCGAAGCATCCAAAATAGCTTCATAAACATAACGCCCTTGCAGCCAACGCAACATATTTTCCCGTTCCAGTTTTAATCCATCTGCTTTGCGGTAATATTTCACCATGGTATTATCCCCATCCCAATATTCATGGAACGACATTCCAATGCTCATATAATACCCGCAAAGTTCCTCGAATTTATCCCCATAAAGTGGGATTTTCGCTAAGGTGGATGGTGAACTGTTTACCAGTTCGCCATCCAATCCACGTTTTTTCCTTCGTCTGGTTCATCCATCAAGGACATGAACGGTTCGTTATACATTTCCGCCAGCTTGCCGATAAGTGCTTCTTTATCCGGCATAGCATCATAAATCTGGTCAATGACTTCCTGCCGGACAAATCGGTGATGTGCCTTGAATGCCCCCGCAAAAAGTGCTGGCAATAAAGTCATGGGGCGTGCGTCAATATCCCGCACAATAAACCCTTCATCTTCCATCTGTTTGACCGTTCGCCGGGTAAATTCCAGCGTATATTCCTTATCGTCATAAGTAAAATGGATTTGTTTTGCCATGATTACTCACCTTTCACTGTTGAATCTTCACTGATAACTGTAGATGGTGCAATGGTGATACTCATCGTACGCACTTCATTAACACCGCCGCCCTTTACATATACAGACAATGCACCATTGAAAGTGAATTTCCCTTCTGTACCTGTCGGTGTAACAACACCAGCGGTTTCCGTACCGCCAAACCATACGGCGTAACCTTCATCTTTACCTTCAAGTGCTTTCAGCGCCAAATATTCTGTCTGGTCGTAGTTAGCAGTAAAGGTCAACCCTTCGACATCCTGAATACCTGGGATGTAGGTTTTCATCTTATCGGCTAAAGTGGTTGTTTCCAACATTTCCGGTTCGCCGCCCAAATCCGGATATTCCGTAATGTCAAGCAGCTTTTCCCAAGTGTCCCCTGTTTTCTTGTGCATCAGGAAACTTTTGAACGTACTTGTAGGCATATTCTGTTACCTCCCATAAAAATATTTTCCATCAGTCACAACCCTGTATCGGGCTGTGATACGATAAATCGCAGCATCTTCCATGTTAGGGACAGGCACCATAGACAGCCGTCTGAAATTCATGCTGTACAGCAAATCGTTAATGGCTGCCGTGATATTTTTGCATTCTGTTTTCCTGCCGTTCGCCTTGGTCGAATATACATTAACCTCAAACATTGCCGCAATTAAATTCTCCTGTGAACTGCTATCCTGCCGCCCGGATACAGGATAACTGTCACTTTGTGTAATGCTCACGTGCGGGAACGTGGATGGTGATGCAACATATTCACTGGCAATGTTGATTCCAGGGAATTTATCCCTTAACATTGTGGCTATCCGGGTATATACCTCATTTTCAGGGTCAATCACACATAACACCTCCGCGCAATTTCCTCAAATTTCTCCTGCAATTCTCGGACAGTTAAATACAAACTCATATTTGCCGGGTTGCCATAGGTATGAACTTCCCCAGCGTGTCTGCCCTCGGTAATTATCGTGCCATTTGTACCAGGATTGCCCCGATACCGCCAGCCTTTTTGCAGTCTGCCAAGTTTATAGCCATATTCGCCATGAGCAAAGCCATTCTTCCCGGCTTCTGGATGATTATCTGGATACCGCACACCTGTGCCAAACTCAATGAACAACACTGCACTGCCGACTGCAACAATGGCAACTTTGTTTTTGTCCCGACTTTCCACTGAAACAGATACATCATTTGTGCCATCATATACCGCACTTTGAAACTTTGCGGATGCAATCATCATCCCTTCATCTCCAAGCGCTTTCAGGAATTTTTCGGTACAATCCAGCAGCCATTTTTTATACTGCTGTAATTCCTTAACTGCATCCTCTATCCCTTTTTCAGACAGTGCAATCTTTACAACACGTTTACTCATGATACCTTCACCTGGCTCACCGCATAAGAAATATGGTTCAATGATTTCGCCACTCGTTTCACCCGGTAATCCGGCAATGGGTTTCCATCCGGGCTGAATGCAGGTTCTTTATCCAGAAATAAAGCCGTATTTTCATCAATCGGACAATGAATATCATCAGTAATAATCACCTTATCATAAGTTTCCAGATTACCAAACATCCCAACTTGTGCATAACCTGTTGCCGGGGATACACTGCACAAAAGCTGTTCGGGCGGAGCATAGTCAACCTGCATTTCACCCGTTTCATAACCATTATCATCAGTCAGCGGCTGTTTGCCTTGATATAAGCAATAATAAATCGGGCAAAGATTGCGTTTCAGCAGTTTCATGATACTACCCCCGCCATGGGTGTTATGCGCCGCAGCAAAGTAGGCGGGATATCCCCATCTTCATAAGTACGAGATACACCATTTTCACTATGACTGACTTCCCCTTCTGCACCACGTTTATTCAGCAGATAAACGGTAATTTCCATATGAACAGTATCATATTGGGGTGGGATTTCATCCACATCCCCATAAGGGTACGCCTTTGAAAGCACGATGCCTTTCGCCAGGGAAAGATAAGCGGACAGGATATCCGCATCTGTTTCCCCGGTCATGCGCTGCACAATCACCAGTTTTTCATTATCCGTCAACCTGTCCACCTTCTTTCATGATTAGGCTTACGCCTTTGCGCCGCCAATCTCGCTGGCATTTGCCACAAATACACTGCGGCTGTAAGCCGGCTTTTCAAAATCCGTAGAAATTCCTGTAAACTTGCCGTGATACCACTCGGGACCATGGTCAAGCCCTAACTGTCCAAATAGCTGATATTTCTCCCCTGCGCCTGTTTTAGCAAGAGGTTCAAGGAAGAAGTTGCCCTTGCCCGGCACAGGCTGATAAACTGGGGCAATGACATCCAGGTTTAACAGCAGGGCAGTACCCGCAGGCAAACATTCACCCAAATGCAGATATACCACACCAATAGGCGTTACCACGCTGGACAGCGCAATACCATTGATTTCACGTGCGGCAGGCACAATGGTCAGCCCATTTTGCACAGCGTCTGCGTTAATCTGGAACAATGTCACAGCATCACACCATAAACATAGTCCTTCGGTCGGAGCATTCGCGCCATAAATGGTTTTTACCATTTCCGCAATATCCCATAACCCCAAAGGTTTTTTTGCCATTGCCATGGTATTGCTGGTAATCGCGGATACCAGCCCACGGGTTTTGTTTATGGTTGCGTCAGAAGTCGCCTTGTTGTATACACCATTGATGAATGTATATTCAATATCGCGGTTTACCTTTTGCAGTTTTGCCGCAACCTGAAAATCCAGTTCATTCATTGGGTTTTCCTGCTGGTTTACCACATTCAGCCCGGACAATGTACCCATATTACTTTGTTTGGCATAAGAAATGCCAACGGCTTCCTGAAAAATCTGGGTAACATTGGTTTTCTGTTCACGGGTGGTTACTGTTGCGTCCGGGGCAGTCAGGGAAGCTGTTTCACTGATCGCAGGCTGTGCGCCGTCACCGCCTGCGGTATACTCCTGCCCGGTTACAAATTCGACATGGTTTGTGGTTTTGGCTTTAGAGCCAATCACAGAACTAAGCGGGGTACGGGTATTGCCTTTATTAAACAGCATCCCGGAATAATTCAGCACCCCAAAACTGGTTGCAAAAACGTCAGGCATAATTTATCACTACTCCTTATTCTGTCATTCTGTTTGACTGACTTGCTGCTGTGCCGCCAGCCGTGTGTAATAAGCCGCAGCGGAAAAATTACCGCTTGCTTGTGCTTCATCAATTTTCTTTTGATAATCCATTCCGCCGGACTGTTCCGCACCCGCAGCAGGTCTGGGGGTTTGTTTCATTTTGTCCGCAAGAATGGTTTTCTTTTGGGTTTCAAGGTATTGGGACTGATTCTTCATCACAGTATTCATGTCCCCATCTGCCATTGCAGCAGCCGTACTGTCAGCAAGTTTTTCATCATAACCCATGGCAAGCAGTTTTGCTTTTTGCTGGGAAACCAGCATAGAACGCTTGAGTTCTGCATTTTCCTGCGCCATTTTGTCATAGGCTTCTTTTTGGGCAGCAGCTTCCGCTTCTGCTTCACTTTGCTTGCCCCGTAACTGTTTCTTATAATCCGCCGCTTCTGAATTAGCTTTGGATAATGCCGCTTTCAGCCGAGTTACTTCGGGATTATCGGGAAGTGTAATCTCTTTGAGTGCAGTTTCGGCTTCCTCAAAAGTCATGCCCTCTTTCCAGGCATCTCCTAACAGTTCTTTCAATTCCATCTTGAAATCCTCCTTGCGTTTGATTGATGGCGGTTCCCTCCGCACTGATTTTCTGTTTTATCCTCTTGTCTGAGGTTGCGTTTTTACGGGTTCACTCCCATGTAATATCACAATACAGCGACAATTAATGTTATTTTCCGGCTTGGAAAACCCACCGGGATATGCCGCATAATCGCCGTCATAAGTATAAAAATCCTGGCTTGCATTGATGGTCATGCCCTCCAGATAATCATGGGTATCCCGGACTTTTTCATCTCCGGCAGTACACCATGTTTTGGTTATCCCGGCATTGCCCTGCCGGATATATGTTTTTGCACTGTTATCCACAGCCTGGTTATATACCCTGTGAAATTCACTTTGCGCCAATGTTTGCAGCCTGCCAAGACTATTTTCCTGCATATGAGCAGCAACTCTGTCCGCAAAAGTTTTGCCATCTATCAGTACATAAATTGCTTCTTCCATTTCATCCAAATTGACAGGCAGGTTTGTACCAAGCATAGCGGACGCATTTTGCACTCCAAGAGTATACGCACGAATTAACCCGGAAAGTAAATCGTCTGCCACTTGTGCGGCGTGGTCTGCGGTATGATAACAGGCAGAAACCAAAAGATTCAGTTCATCCAGTGCAGTAACATAGCTGGAAATTATACTTTTCATCATTTATTCCCTATATGAAAAAATGGGACTATGAGCGTATCAACTCATAGTCCCAACGGACTAGCACAAGGCAACTCCTTGGCTTTACGATATTTACATTTTTGCCCTCATGCTTCTCCTGATTTCAACTACGGCAATCTTACCCTGCTCGGGTCTGAGTTCTACTGGATACCCCTGCATTAGGATTTCGTTTATTACTTTCAACATCTCCGGTGTTACGATTGCTTTCATTTGAATCCTCTCCCTGTTGTTTCAGCGCCAATTGCTGCTGTTCAAACTGCTGTTGTGCTTTGCGTTCCTGTTCCATGGCATATTCTTCACTCAATGTGTATGCCAAATCAGAATCAACAAATAATCCACAATGTTCAAATGCAAGGCGTGGATGGATTTTTTCATTGCGCAGCATAGTGTCAAGTACCTGTGCCTTTTGCAGGATGTTTTCATAATTGCGCCGGGTAAAACGGATTTCAATATTACAAACCTTCAAATCCATCCCGGAAAGTGTATGGCAAATGTTTAATACCAGCCGTAAAAATATCCGTTCCGACTTTTTGAACATAAGTTCACTGTCTTTCGCACGTGCTTCCGCAGCCGACCAGCCATCCCGCATGATAACCGCAGAACCTGTATCACTGGTAGAACTGCCGCCGTTGCGGTTCGGCATCCCACAAATGGTAAGGACAGTTTGATACAAATGGTCAACCAGATTTTGTGTTTCCCCCTGATTCAAGGTATTGGTTAAGTAAGAAACCTCGGCTTTCATCTGTGCGTCAATATCCTTGAATTTAATTGCGCCCTCTTCCCGCAGCCTTTGATAATCATCGGAAGAAATATCTACATTGTGGAACAGCATTAGGGCTTGGATGAATTGTTCTACACCATCCAGCCGGTTGCTGTCGGTTAGGTTAATCGCATCCAGCAGCGGGAGTACCAATTCAAATGCGCCAATTCGTGCAATATTGAGTGGATATTCGATAATCGGGATATCGCCAAGGATATGGGTTTCATGTTGGATGATTTGGGATTCTACAATCTCAAAATATTCATGGTCAGAATAACAACTATAATGGGTTTTGCCATTGCTGTCCACCACATATTTAACACCCAATACAGGTTTTTCTCCTAAACCATTATGATAAACAACAAAAGTATTTCGGGGGTCAAGGGTATAAATTTCAAAAGGTGCTTCATCTTCCTGCCCTTGTTCGTCTGGCAGTACCATGCGATAAGATGTGCCGCAGATATGAAACCAGTCTGCAAGTTCTTTATCCTTTGCAGGCTTTTCTTCTGCGAATACAAATTCATTTAACTGATTGATAGCATCCGCTAAATTTTCCCCATTGCCACGGGAAACATATTGCAGCGGTTCACCCATCAAATAACCAGACTTAAACGAAACAATTTCATTTGCCCGATTTTCCACAATCATATTTTTGATTTCCGGACGGACATCTTTCTGACGGGATAAAATAGGTTGTCTGCCCCGGTAATAATGCCAAAGATATTGGATTTCATTCCTGTTTTTCCAATGGACAAGCAATGCCCTGCGCAGGACTGATACAACATTATCCTGTGTAATTTCGGTTTCATCTGTTCTGATTATCCGTCTGCCAAACAATGGCATTCCCATGCAAAGCACCTCCTGTCAACGGATTTCCTAATTTTATTATATCAGGTTCCAGAAGTTTGTCTACTGGGTTTTTGGGAAATACTAGAACTCTCTGCGAAAAATTTCGACTTTTGCGCCAATTAACCCACGGAGTTCATTTTCCAGCAGGGACAGAGAATCCGGAGCATCATCATGCGGGACTTTCCCTGACCGGGTATACGTCACCAATTGTTTGATAAACTGCGCATATTGACTGTTTCGGGCATATAAGCTGGCATCTTTGAAATAAAACCGTTTCAGAATAGTATCTGACGCAAATTCAATGCGGGTTTGTTTATTGCTGATGGTGCGTTTTGTCCGCACACTGCATACATAACCCTGCCTGGTCATAATCTCCTGTACATCACGGGCATAATAAGCGCCTGCATTATTGGATTCAAACGTTGCTGCCGCTACATGATTTTCTATCAAGGCTTTGGCACATTCCGGCTTGGTGGTTTCCGGTGGAGAATCATCAAAGACCACATCAATGATATACACTTCATCCCCATACACCGCAGCAATCGGCATGGCGCAATAATCCTCACCTTTATCGGCTGTATCGCATACCGCAATGATGCTGTCCGGGTCACGGTCAACAGGCAATGCAAAATAGCGGTTCAAACTTTTTTCTGGGAATAATAACCCTTTGGCTTCAAACGGCTGCTGCTGAAACTCGGATTCAAACTGTTCCGCTGATAACATCTCCCGTTGGTCGCGGAAATATTGAGTGGTAAAAACCTTTTTCCCTTCCCGAAGATATTCAAAATTACTCTCATCTGTGACAAGGTCAAGGGCAGGTGTTTCAATCACTTTCATGCGCTTACCCTGCCGCTGCATTTCCTCCTGTAAATGCCCAATTGGGTCATACAGAGAATACCGTGTGCCGCAAATGACAATGGGTGTCCCTTCAATTGCACGCCCAATAATATCACCCGAAATGATTTCCCATTTATCATCCAATCGCTGACGGTTTTTGGCTTCTTCGCGTCCTTCTACACAGTCGTCCAAATACAGTAAATTCGTTGCTTCGGAAAGACCAACCTGCCGGGCATCAATGGAACGGCACATAATGGTTGGAAAACGGGACTTGTGCAAGAGGTTGATGGTTTTGGTATCCGCATTGGTTTGCACCAATTTGCTTTCCGGGAAGATATCATAAAAGTGATATTCATTTGGCTGCTGCAAATATTCCAGACACCCTTTGTAAAATGAATTAACCAGGTCGTCACCTGTACCCTCCATCAGGGTTGATTTATCCGGGAATTTGCCGGACAACATATTGGTAAAGTTAATGCCTAATTGGGACTTTCCCGCACGTTTCGGCATGGAAATAGAAAGAAAGTCCAATTCCCCATCCAAAATTTCCTGATATGCGTCCACATATCGCTTGAGATAATGGCGGCGGGGCTGATAGAATTTCTTATCTGTAGGCTTACCAAATTCCACAGCTTGCAAATAATCATCAAAGAAATGCGGCGCGCCGAACAGCAGTGACCGGAATAGCAAGTTATCAAACTGTTCTGCTGTTTTGAAATCCCCATTTTCAACTACTGAACGGATAGCTTGTCCAATAGCAGACCGCAAAGCATGGTTCCAGGTATGGGCTGTTTTAAAATCTGTATCCTGATAATCCCGGCAAAGGGCAAACATATCTTCATATGCAGCCCAATCATAAGGCTTTTTGGCAATTGCCTTTTCAATGCCTGCTTTAATTTTTAGATAATCCATTATATCATCTCCTGTCTATCAAAAATGGGACTGCGCGTGGTTCTCACGCACAGCCCCATTGGGCTTAACCGCTGCATCTCAACGGCTATATGACAATTTTGTATTCCAGACTTTATCAAAGATATGCTTTCCATTCTGCATCCTCAGCAGGGTCATACCACTCTTTCGGAAGGGCATCTACTAATTCACAACTATCACTAATTTTAAAATGCGGCACAAGGTTTTCCTGAAAATACTCACAGATAACGTCTTTCGGAATGACAGAACTTCCGCCTGTATAGCATTTACTCCACGGTGTATCTGCTTCATGTGTCATACTTACAAGTGCATTTCCTGTATATTTGCCAAACTCCCGTACCACATCAAACAAAGCATCCAATTCTTCACTAGTAAAATCATCCGTGCTGATAGAATCCTCATCAGTAAAAGGAATTGGGTTTGAACCGCAGACTTTGTATTTACGATAGATAGAGGGTACTACCGGACCATATACCCATGCCTCAATGGCATCATCAAATAACGGCTTCCCTGTCCGGGATAAAAACGCACCCTGTGCATAATACATTAACTTATTTAACTTTAGGTTTGTAATCAGGTCATCATCACGCTTATTTGCCAGTTCAATGAAAAATTGAGCAACCATTTCAGCAGTAGCCATATGATAACACCTCACAAGATAAAGTCACGCCATCTCACCATAGTACTGTTCCATTAAACTTGTATCAATACGTCTGCGAGATGGTTTTTCATCAGAAAGACCATCCCTGGTTTCTTTCCATGGGATTTCAGTGTGTGTTAAATTGCTTAACCATTCAGGGTCTTCATCCCCATACACTGCCAGAACATCATCAATTAATTGCTTTTCTGAATCCGATAAAGTGTGTTCGCTATGCACATCACTTTCAGAAATTACAAACTGACCTTTATGCTCATCAAACAAGTTTTTACAAACGGGACCATGTTTCCATGCTTCAAACCCTTGTGGGAATAATGGTGTATGAAACCATGCCAATGACCATGCTTTACAATAGTACATGAGCTTTTGAAGCATCATAGTACTAATTTCCCCGGTTCGGCTTAAAACATAAGCTGCAACATCAAAAACAGAACATCCTGTATTTTCCATCTCGTTTAAAGGTTCCGGGATTTCACGTCCCAATTCCTGTGCATATTCTATCCACTCATCAATGACAACAGCGATATTTGCCTTTGCTTCTTCAATTGTTTCTCCATCTGCAAAGCAACCAGGCAGGTCAGGGGCAAACATGATGTAGGCTTCATCATCTTCACTGTAATATCCAATGGTTTTATATTGCTTATTCATCATTGCCACCTCCCAATTTATATTTCTTAAAAATCTTCCGCACTTGCTTTACTTGGTATTCTTTTGCCATCTTCTTATCCTTTTTATCCGGTTGAAGATTGATTAAATCCGTTATGCCGTTCATCGTAAATTTGAAATGGTCACCGCCATTTATACGCACTGAAAAACCTGTTTTCTCTAAGAAGTATCTAAGGTCATCAAAACGAATCCCCTTAGATGCTCCCTCTGCTATGATTTTTTGATATAACTCGCTATACTTATCCAAAGATGTCTATCCCCACTTTTATACATAACACCAACTACTGTTGGTATTATTCATTATAGTTTATGTTTTATGTGCTGTCAACGTTTATCAAAGCACGGCATTTGCTCAGGGAATAATGTCCCCAATCATATCCAGGGCTTTCTTTGCTTTCGCCATCATCCCGTTTTCTGCAAGAAATTCCATCCCCGCCAGCGTAATCTGCGGTCGAATTGGTTCTGCCAAATGAGGAAACTTATCTGACAGTGTTTGTGTGTAAGTCAAGCCCCTGATGTATCCATTTGCCTGTAGTTCTATCAATAATTGTTCCCATTCCGCGAAACTAATCTTCATTGCTGATGCTGAAATCAGTTCATAATCAAAACTTTCGTCGCCTTTGTGCTTATCCAGCAGGCGGAGAATTTTGTAGATTATTTTAAAATTGTTCATATGCAACTCCCATATCAGTCGTTTTGAAAATCCCAATTGTGTCCGCAATTTTGGCAGACACATACCTTCTTGTACTGAATTTGATTATTTGTATGAGATGTACTGGTGCTGCCGCCAGTATATTTTTTATTTTTATAAGGGCTTGAAAATAATCTCCATATCAGGCGAATAGGGAAGAAAACCAGCCATAAGGTCAGGTCTACCATCCACCACCACCAACCAATAAAGAGCCACCATAAACAGCCATGACCTCTTTGCTGATATCTAGAATATGTACTAGTAACAGTATGGCTACCTCTATTCTCTTGAATTATTTGGGTGTTGATATTCTCACTCCCACATTTCGGACAAATCATTGTTACCTCCTATATCAGTCACTTTTAAAATCATCATGTGACAAGGCATATTTTAATGCAGAACGTATTAGCTTACTCATACTTCCAAATCCCAACTCTTTTGCTTTGGCTTTCAGTAGGGCAGTTGTTCCTGCTTTCAGGCGAAGCTTAACCATTTCAGGATAGGCTTCTTGGTATTTATCATATCGTCCTTTAGCAGTGGGTACTGCGTCAGTGGGTACTGCGTCAGTGGGTACTGCGCCAGTGGGTACCGCGCCAGTGGGTACTGCGTCAGTGGGTACTGCGCCAGTGGGTACTGCGTCAGTGGGTACTGCGCCAGTGGGTACTGCGTCAGGTAATTTTATTATCATTCCCTCACCTCTTATGTGCTATCCTTGTTTGAAATAGCTTCCATTCCCGCTCAAATAATTTATGGTCTGTCCCGCAAACTTCTGCAAGTTTTAACCTGTATTCATCAGCATTCAGTGTATCTTTACTTGTGAGAAACAGCCACGCACAATCATCCATTTTCTTATCAGATGCTGATTTTATAGCTTTATGCGGAACTTTTTCAACAGGAACAACAACTTTAGGTTTCGGAATAGCTTTAAGTTTAGGAATACGGTAATATCCCTTTTCACGGATAGAGGGCAGGACTTCATGTGTAACCCATCGGCGAAAAGGTTTTGCCTTTTCAGAACGTGAAGTGAATATCACATGATACAAACCTGATTCATTGACAAACCAAGTATCACCCTCTAAACCCCGTAAGTTAAACTTACGCACCTCATCCTCATCAAGCTGACTAGCAACCATTCTTGAGTTCGTCAATTCGAGAATTTTACACACATCAATCAACGCCCACCATATACAGTCTTTCTCGACAATTGTCCGAATATCATATGTTTCAAAAGCTAAAGTTAAATCTTTCATGACTTAACACTCCTTTAACTACTTTAAGATAGGTTCATGCTGTCCCTGTACCCATTCTCCATCTTTCCCGTAGCGGTACATTCCTCTAAAGGTGCGTTCATTATTCCAAATACTCTGTACGGTAGATGTGACAAATGGCTTCCCACGCCTGGTTTTATACCCTGCTTCATTTAATGCTGCTACTGTTTTAGGCATACTATAACCCTTCTCTTTAAGTTCAAATATAAACCTAACAACAGGAGCTTCATCTTCGTTAATAACCAATTGACCGTCTACTACTTTATATCCCATAGGTGGTTGTCCGCCTGAATATCCACCGCCTTTTGCTTTTTGTTTTCGTCCACCTGACATACGTATTTTAATATTTTCCCGCTCTATCATTGCAGCCATAGCCAGAAAATTTTCAAGTATCATAGCTGTTAATTTATCCTGTGCAGACCAATCTTCCGATACCGAAATGATTTCTAAATCCATCTTGGTTAGAATTGCTTTATAAGCATAATATAGATTGATATCACGAGATATCCGGTCTGCTTTCGCCACGATTACATATTGCACAGGAGGATTAGTTACCTCTCCTGCTAATATTTCATCGAAAGCGGGTCGATGTTCTTTCGTACCAGAAACACCTTCATCAATATACCAATTGATAACTTCAATATTGTTTTTGTTACAATATTCTTTAATCATATCTCTTTGAGATTCAATACCAAATTTATCATCTCCTGCTTGTCCCTGCGTAGATACGCGACAATAGGCAACTGCTCTTTTCATGAATAAGCACCTCCTTGTATATACGTTTATATTACACGTAATAAACGTATAAGTCAAGGTCTTTTTTTTATTTTTGCGGAAATTTCAACAGTCACCCGCCCTGCCCGTGGGTGGCTGAAATCCCCCATACCCCCTATTTATCATCACAATATTTATATGTATATTTGCTATCAATGTAAAATTGCTGTGAATGTCAATTATAAAATTTACGTCTAATTTTAATTAGACTATTGACGTTTACGTTTAAACAGTATATAATAGAAAACGTAAAGAACAGACACACAGCAACAGAACAGGAGGACAAAGAGCATGATGAAAGCAAATGAAGCCGTTAACGCTGCAACTGATATCATCAAAGAAGCAGCCAGCCAGACAAGCCACAACGCCGCAACATTTGCAACCGCGCTTGCAGAGTATGCCGCGATTGTAAAAGCCGTAAAAGAGGACTACAACGGCAAAGCAACTGTATTAATCATCCGCGCTGAACATCCAGAATTAGATTTTATGGATGACGAACAAATTCAAGAAATCATCAACCAGGGTAACGAACAGGAGGAACAGGAAATGACACGTTACGAAAAAATTAAAGAAGTCCTTAAAAACATGGACACTCGCGAAATCATCAGCGTTTACAATTAATACTGTGACGCTGCCGGTTACATGAATAATTACATTTATTCCATGGATGAATTTGATGAAATCATGCAAGGGCAAAACCCCTGGGAAATTGCGCGTTGCTGCTATTATGGCGACTTTTGCCCGGCACATGATTATTTTCGCTTCAACGGCTATGCCAACGCTGTAAGTTTTGATTATGCCCCCGGAAAAAGAAGCGGGATTGATATTGAAGACATAGCCGACTATGTAGACCGCACAGAAGACACGTTAAATTGTGAAGCTATTGAAAACCTTTTCGATGGCATTATAGTACCATTTTAACACGAAACCCCGCTTGATAAGCTATCAGGCGGGGTTACTGATGAAAGGATAACTGAATATGAAAAAGACCTATAAAACGCCTGAGGGCAAATATTATGCCTTGTATCGTGATATGCTAGACCAGGTGCATCTACTCATTGCAGGGGCGACAGGAAGCGGCAAAAGCGTTGTTATCAATGGCTTGATAGCTACCGCCTTGTATCACAGTCCAGCCGCTGCAAAGTTTGTTTTTATCGACCCTAAGCGGGTGGAACTGATTGATTACAAACACTTGCCGCACACGCTGAAATATGCCAGCGAACCCGCTGAAATGGTGCAAGCCTTAAAGTATGCCATGCAGGAAACAGAAAGCCGCTATGCTGCCATGCAGCGCAAGCGGGTAAAGAAATATGCAGGAAGTCATATCTATGTTATCATAGATGAACTCGCCGACCTGATGACCACCAACAAAAAGCAAGTACAGCCCCTCTTACAACGCCTTTGCCAAATAGGCAGGGCAGCAAATGTTCACGTTATAGCAGCCACACAAAGCCCCATATCAGCGGTTATACCAACACCGATAAAAGTTAACTTTGATAGCCGTGTAGGCTTGCGCACACGTTCCGCACAAGATAGCCGTAACATTTTAGGCATGAATGGTTGCGAAGAACTCCCACGCTATGGGAAAGGCTTCTACATGAAACCAGAAAGCATAGAACTATGGAACCTTCCCAAAGTCCCCGATAATGAAATAGAACGGCTGATATCATACTGGAAATGGCATAGGTTCCCTAAAATCAGCCTGTTTTAAAGAAATGCCCTGCCGGGTAACACTGGCAGGGCTTCTTTATCTCTTGCAATGGGTATGTTCTTAACGGCTCATAGGCGACCTGTAAGGCGTTCTATTTTTCAACGTGTACAAGGTCATGTGCGGCATTAAAACGCATTATACGCGATTGCAGCAGCAAGCCCCGGCAATGGTCATACCATTGTCAGGGCTTATGTTTTGTCCGAATCAGTCGGTATCAGAAAGGCTTTCTGCGCCCTCTGTCAAATCGGTGCTTTCTGCGCTTTCCTCTATAATCCCGGCATTCTCTAAGTATTTCTGTCTTAGCTGTTCTGCGTTCTGCGCTTCTCCCAATGGGTTGTTTGGTGTAAGTACCACTTCCTGTTGGTCTTTCAAACCGTCATAATTCTTTTGCCAGAAGATACCCGTTACAGGATTCACTTTGCCATCTTCCATCAATCCTTCACGGTATAAAGCGCAAATTTGTTGCACTTTTTCAATAAAGTTGTACCTTTCTCGATTCGCTGTTCTGCGAGTAGTCCATTCATATGCAGTAATTTTATTGATACCAATTGCCGCATATGCTGCCTGATTGCCTACCTTCATTCCCCATTGCGCACATAATTCCAGATACCGGGCAAATCTTCTTTCCATTTCAGCCACATCATTACAATCCAATGGTTCAGTGGGAAGTATCTCCTGCATGAACCGGATACGGCGAGCATTATATTCTTCTGGGATAATTGCGTTTTGCCCTTGCATGATAGGGCTGTTCTGTCTGGCTTTCTCCAAATTCTTTGCACAAGCGGTAAGGTCACGGGGTTTCTTGTCCTTACTCCCCTTTGGTCTGCCACGTGGTTTTTTCTGTTCAGCCATTGCCTGGCACATCCTTTCTGCTAAAGTTCTGCCGCGCACGTTCTGCGGCTTTCTGCCTGTTTTCCTCCGATAATTGTCGGGGCATTTTAACACGTACCCATTTCTTAGGGAAAATGTATTCCCGAAACCCTTCACCTTCTCGAACCACGATAATTGACGTGGATTTCTGGCATAGTTTATCCAGCCTATGTATCAGCGCCTTATCGTAAGTGTAGCAATGCGCCATGTCATCTTCCTGATTGTAATTCACAATCGTTTCCTGCTCACACTTCGTCAGTTTCATATGACACCTCTTTCTGCGGCTTGTCCTGCTTATCAAGACACAGTTTCTTTCTGGGTTTTCGGGCTTTCTGGGATTTTTCATCCTGTTCCCGCTTCCAACGTTCAACATAACTTTCCATTATAATCCTCCTTCTAACTGTCAGGGAGGAAAGGGAATATTTTTTACTATCTTTTTATATAGTATTATTCTATTTTCCTATAATTGTATTTATCTATAACAATTATTATCATTTTCTATACGTAAAGGTTAATAAAAAACTTCCCTAAGTTCCCTACTATTAGCTAATTATTTATCACAGTTTCCGAAAAAACTTCCCTATCTTCCCTTAGGTGAGTGATATTTTAGCCTTATCATTTTGAGATATTGATAATCCGGAAACATACCACTCACCATAAGTTTTAATAACCGGATACCCTCTCACTTCCAATTCAGCATAAAATGACGTTGAACCAATAGGCTTATACCTGCGTTCTGCTGCTACACACCATGACCGGTATGCCTGATACAAATCACCGCGCAATACCCGTTCTTTCTCTCCTGCTATGCAGTTCTTTTCGATGAAATCACCTATGCGGTCATGTCGTTTCTGATATTCCCGTGTAGCTTCCCTGACCACTTCTGGCGGGTTTAACCCGTTCTGCATATAATCCATACATCCATCAAACAGCCATTTCAAAATCGTAGGCTGATTATCTGAACTTGTGAAAATATCTTTCAGGTTGGTGTCCCGTGTATCCTCTGTAAAACTTTCCAAGAAAGTAATTACCCATATCCGGTCAGAACGGAACACAGTATCATCGGTTACTGCTGGCAAATGGTTTGTACCCAGCCACATTGTAAACTGCGGTTCAAAGTCAAAAGATGCTTCATATAATCCGCGAGTGGTCAGCGTATCACGCCCAGTAAGTGACTTGATAGCGGCGGAATCCAGTCGATGGTCTTTGTCTGCTTCCTGCATATTGCAAAACCGTTTCCCTACCAATTTTGTAAGGGCAGGCTGTGGGGCATTGAAGTCCACCCGCTTGCCCAGTTTGGGTTCGCAAATCAATTCAGGGGACGCATTACCAAAGTAATCCTTACCTACTGCGGCTTCTACGGCATGGAATAATGTACCTTTGCCATTTCTGGTTTTCGCGCCATAAGCAACAAACATACATTCTTCCTTATTTACACCCAATAACGAATATCCAAGGGCACGCTGCAAAAAGCCGGCTTTCTCTTTATCCCCGCTCATAATTTCATCAATGAACTGATACCATCTGGCACAAGGCGGCAAAGTGTTTGCAATGTTGCAATTTGTCCGCATGGTGATGTTTTTATCCATGGCTGTTTCAATGGATTGCCCTGTCCGCAAATCATATCCTGTAAGCGGCGTATTCAAAATGTAAGGGTCGCTGTCCAATTCATGTGCTTGTACCCGCACCATTGTTTTCAGCACTTCTGTAATGTTTTTCATTGCAGTATGTTTTCGGATGGAGCGTATGTACTTTTCATATTTGCCGACATCATCTTCTGTGAGCGTTGTTACTTCATCACAGTACAAAATCAGCAGGTTCAGCAGTGTTTGTATCTTATCAGAAATGATGCCATCATCACCTTGCCGTTTCCAGCGGGAACCATCCCATAAATACCATGCACCATATTGCGGACAATATTTTATTTCCTTCTGATAGATTTCAGCTATCAAAGATGCTGTCCCAATATCATCATAAGTGAAAGTTAGGGACTTATGGGGCATTAATCCCATTAGTATCATCATGATATGGGATTGTTCTACATCCTCAATGTAGCAGTTTCGGCTAACCAGGAAATAGTTTTCTTCTGTCATTCTCACCGCATCCTTTCAAACCGATATTCCCAGTACATATCTGGATATTTATCCTTGTCCACTTTGGACACAAACATATCATAAGGACGGGCATATATTGCATAATCGTCATACAATGCCTGATAAATCACCATCTTTTCACCGGTTTCGGTATGAGTTGCAATATGCAGCACTTGATACTGCTTCCCTTTGAAATGCCGGTAAATCCCACCTATTTCGACTTTCCTCATAATAAACCACCTCACAGATTATTGTATAGATTCTTCCAGATGTTTTGCAGGGCGCAATGTAGTTTTGCCCTGTTCAGCCGAGGATTATCAAACTCTTGCAGCACTCCTGATAATTCATCCATGGTATCACGCAACATAGATAGATACCCATCTGCTATCCGTTCCATATCTTCTACGTGCCCATATGGGTCTTTGGCATTTTCCAGCAGTTCTATGAATAAGTCTTCACACTCCTGTCCTAAGTGCTCCCCTATCAGGTCTTTCAGGGTTTGTTCCGGGTCAAGCACAACCTCCATTTTGCCACTCAACAAAAACAGTGTTCTTGCCATTTGGTTTATCTCCTATACCTTGTGATACTGTCACAGATTGTTTGTAATTCCCTGTCCGGCAGTGGGGGCTTGCACTGGGTTTGATTCACATAACACAGTTCTGTGTAAATCTGTGCTTTTGTGTATCCTGTATTGTGCATAGCCCCTGCCAGTGATGCCAATGACAGATTTCTGCCGCCTGATGGGATTGCAGGATAATCAGGTCGTAAAAAGATTGTCCCATCCAAAGGTTTACGGTATGTTGGTGCATAAATCCGCTGCATAGGAACGGATGTCTTACCCTCTCGTTCTGTATCCGGGAAGTATTTACCCAATACATAATCTATTGCAGGCTGATTTTCCTTGATTTCCGGAAATAGTAGCACCTTACCTGTCATAATGAAAAACCGCCGCGCCTGATAGATTTCCACACCATGCAAATTGTTTTTCCCAGGGAAGGGCAGTTTGCCCCGCAACAGGATATGTATGCCCCTGCCGCTTCTGGATTTCTCCGTGTAAGATTGACAAGCCTGCATAATATCCGCACAAAGTGAGGTCATCAGTCCATCTTCAAACCCTGCATCTATATCTATCCCTACAATACCATTGTCCGCAAATACAAACCCGATATGGTCATAACAGCCGCATTCTACTGCCCCTTGTGCCTGTGCAAAGGTGCTCCAGGTATCCGGGGCAGTAGATGATGCCGCTTTCCGCTCAAAGGCTTTCATGGGGATTTTGGAGTTATCCCAAGTGCATACCCATTGATTGAGGGCTTTTAATTCTTCTGGTATTTGTGTATAATCCCGCATCCCCTAAACTCCTTTAATCTGTAATCAATTCGCTGTATGGCAGGTCTTCAACCCATCCGCAGAAATCCCGCCATTCGTCTAGTTTGTGGTCTTTCCGTGCATGATACATATTTCGCAGTACCGCATAATTGAGCTGCACTGTGCGGCGCTGGTTATAGCTTGAGGGCAGTAGCTGAATCATTTGCCACCAGCAATCTTTTTTGTATTGTCCCTCTGCATTTGGATGATTGAAAGCGTACCGGAAGGTATTCAAAACGTGAATTGTATCTGCAAGCTGCATACGGGCTGTGTCCCATAAGTGTTCATAGGAGAAGTCTTCCAACGTGAACTCCTTGGCGTGAATTTTGTGCATGGTGGAACAAGAATTAGCAACCGTGCCTATCTTGTAGGTGTCAAACTCTTTGTACCAATACAAGGGCGCTGTGATATCGCAAGATACGTTAATCATGCGCATAAATTTGCTGTGGTCTGTGCCGGCTGCAACTAGTTTTTGCATCAGGGTTAAATCAGCATCGCCGATAACAGTGCCACCGATTTCAGTTTTTTGGCACATACCATCATTTAGGAAAAATTTACAATACACACAATCTGTTTTAGTGCAAACATCACTGTCCGATTTTCCCCATGATTCAAGCGGGTTGCGCATTCCTCGTATTGCAGCTTCCCAGCCGTAGGTTTCCGTATTTTCAATCTTTATCATGCTTTGATACCATCCCTTCTAAGCATCCGCATATACGATTTCACATCCAGCCCATTCATTTTCGCGGCAAGCTGTAAACAATGTTTCCGCTGTCCATAGCTATCTGGGATTGGGATATCCGGTTCCCGTGCTTTATGCACATAGTACCGTGTGCTGTCCGGCAAGCGGGAAACCAGATACTTTACCTTCATGTTCTTCGCTTTTTTCTGTATTTTCTCCATCAGGACATCCCCATCTAAATCACATAGCAACGCAAACCATCCGGAATGAAAAAAGTCCTCCAGCATGAAAATGTTGCGATTTACTGTGGGAGATGCCAACATAGACAGCAAATTGAAATAATCATCTACTGCCTGATGGACAATCGCAAACCGCAGGTTATTTACCCCAGCATCCGTCATTACATCGACCTTCTTTCTGCGATTTCTGCCATCTTTGCGGCATTCAAACGAGTATCCCCATGCACACGACTATAGGATAGATATCCATTCATCCGGTCGATTTTGGTCAGGTTCTTACTGCCGCAAACTGGACAGGTGTCCATATCCAATTCCTGATGCCCGCAGTTTTCACAGTAAGCCAGCGACAAATTAACACCCTCATAAAATCCCTTTTGCATTGCCCTGCGTACCAGCGTCCGGACAGCTTCCACATTGTAACTCACAGGATATCGCACATACTGGATTTTGCCGCCGTTAAACAGTCCCCAGAATCGTCCTTCCAAGTCCTGTTTTTCAATCGGTGTGATATCTTCTGTGACATGGCAATGGAATGAATTGGACACATACGGTTTATCCGAAACACCAGGGATAATGCCATATTTCCTGCGGAACTGCTCTACCTGCAAACCGCAAAGACTTTCTGCTGGTGTGCCATAAATGGCATATAACCAGCCATCTGCCTGTTTGAATTCATTCACTTTCTGATTGATATGCTTCATTACTTTCAGCGCAAATGCGCCATCTTCTGCAATAGATTTACCATTGTAAAGCTGCTGCAATTCATTCAGTGCGGTAATGCCAAATGATGCAGTCATAGGTTTTAGCAAAGGTTTGATTTTATCGGTTGGCTGTAAATGTCCTCCATAAAATCCACCTTCACAATAAGCAATCGGGTTTGTGCTGGCACGCAATCCGCCCAGATATTCATAAGTCCGCTGATGGATGCCGCGAATCATTTCCAGATAATAATCCAGCACTTCATAAAAATCCTTGCTTTCTGCCCTGGCTTTTGCCAAAATCATAGGCAAATGCAGGGAAACTGCGCCAATGTTAAACCGTCCGACATAAATCGGTTTGTCTTTATCATCTGCCGGAACCATGCCGCCCCGCTCATACCAGGGGGATAAAAACGCCCGGCAACCCATGGGATGCACTACTCTGCCATATTTTTTATACATCTCTGGGACATAACCTTTCCCTGTCAGGGACAGCCAATCCGGATACATAGTTTTGCAGCTGCAAGCAATCCCAGCTTCAAACACATCCTCATTGATTTTTCCTTCTCCATGCAAGGCTTCATCATAAAGAAATACCAGTTTCGGAAACAAAACAGGCTTTTTGTTGCCCGGTTTGCCCTGCCCATTCATATGTACTCGCAGGAATGTTTTCGCAGCCATTTTGCCAAAAACATCTGTGGCAAGTCCAAAAGTCATGGTAATAAAGGGATAATCTCCCCGGCTGCTGCCTACCGTATTCAGCTTCATTTCAATGCCTTGGAAACCTTGTTCAAAATCCCGCTCAACCTTTTTTGCAGCCCAATCCTGCCCGAAATAAGCAGGTCTGCCGCTGATGCCTGCATATTCATTCAGATATCGGTCATAGGATTTCTTTGCATAGGGTGCAAGCAGTTTATCCACTTCCGGCACAGTAAACCCGCCATATTGCTGTGAAGCTGTTGCCAGGATAATATCGCCCAGCACATCAAAGGCTGTATCCAGGGTTTTGGGTTCATTGTACCAGACATTGCCCATTTCAAAACCGCCCTGCATAACCGCAGCCGCGTCAAACAAACAGCAATTCATGGTATCCAGCCGCGCTGCCTGGTCATGGATATAAATGTAACCCTCCCGGCAGGCTTGCCGCTCCTCCGCTGTCATAAAGAATTTGCGGTATAGCCGTTTATTCAGTTCATTGAATGTCAAACACCGTTTTGTCGCAACCAATGCGGAATCGGTATTGGCGTTTTCCTTGTCACCAATAAACCGGATAGACCGGCTTTTCTGATAAACTTTGTCCAACATATGAACAAAATCCGTCTTGTAATTGCGGTATTCCCGGTAGGATTCCCCTACGGCAGGATAATAATTTATCAACACGTTTTCCACAGCTTTATGCACATCCGCCACAAGAATCTCTTGCTCTGCATATGATGCCTGAATCAGCTGCATCACCTTGGATACAATATCCTGATATTCTGTATCAGTCAGCGAAACCATGGCGCGGTCAGCCGATTTTCTGACTGCATCAATGATTTTCTGCCCGTTGAAATCCTCCAACGCACCATCTTTTTTAATCACTTTCATGTAATATCACCTTTCCATGCCGCAAAGTTTCTGGTACATTGATTACCTGCTGATTGGTAGAACCTGCCCACGGGTAATTGACATCCTGTAATTCTTCCTGATATCGTCCGTCCACCAGCACATGCACATATTTCATCATGGTAAACAGGTACTTATTAGACTGAATTTCATCCCAGGTGTAGCCTGTATATACCCATATGGTTTTGTCCGGGAATCGCTGTTTAATTTGCCGCATCAGTCCATACACTGTGCCGCGATTGCTGATATACAGCGGGTCGCCGCCGGAAAATGTAATGCCTGCTATATAAGGCTTTTTCAGCGTCCGAAAGATTTCTTTCTTCGCATTGCTGTCGAAAATCAACCCATCTTCCGGGCTCCATGTCACAGGATTTTGACAGCCTTTGCACTTGTGCGCACAGCCTGCCACCCACAGTACCACGCGCAGCCCGTCCCCATTTTTCAGGTCAACCGGTGTGATATCATGATAGTGCATCAGATATCACCTGCCTTACGATGCAGGGAATTTTCTACCGTGAAACCCTCTGGATATCGGGCTTTCAGCTTGTCAATGTTCATTCGCATGATGCTTTCCATATCTGTACCCAGTGCGTCACAGGCTTCCGCTATCATCCATAAGCAGTCCCCTAATTCCTTTTTCATGTGTTCCCTGTCCATCGGATGCCCCTGATATTGCTTTTGCAGGATACCTGCCACTTCCCCAGCTTCGGCGTTTAACCCATATACTGCATGGCGTAACCGGTCTGTTTTGCAGTCATAAGGAATGCTGCAAGTACGGATTGCCAGCGCTTGATATTCGTTTCCGGTCATAATCATGATTCCTCCCATTTCGTCTAAAAGTGAACCATGGAAGGGCTAGAATATTATCTTCTAACCCTTCACGTTGGTTATCTGATAAGGCTTAACTGTTCAGCAGTTTGTCCAAATCTAAAGGCTGTGGGGTTACTTTAGATGCTTTCTCCTGCTTTGGGGCTTCCTTTGGTTCAGGATTTTCCTTTGGTGCAGGGGCTTCCTCAAACCCGTCACAGGATTCCTTTTTGCCCAGCCGGACAAATTTCAGGATTTTATCCGGGTTCTTATTGCTTGGCACTTCCTCATGTTCCACCTCACAGCGCAGATAATGCCCGACCAAATCGTCATGGTCAATCTCTGTCAATGAGAAATCATTCAGCGCTTGTTTGGCGAAATATGAGAACGCATTCAGCGCACCTTGATTGGGCTTGCCTTGCTTATCCAGCAACGAGAAACGTTCGGTGTGCTTTTGACCTGATGCAGTCTGCATGATGATTTCCATCTTCCCGAAATCCTCTTTATAATTGACCTCCACAATTTGGAACACGTGTGTTCCTTCGGGAATCAGTGTGAATCCCTCTGTTAATCCGATTTTTGCCATCATTTACATCCTCCTCATAGATTTATCTTCTGTCTTTGGCGGTTTCTTTTTCTGGTTGCGTGTGCAAATCGCAGCGATAATCAAAACCAGCATTTCTGCAAACAATGTTGCCAAAACCCCCAATAAAACACCGTTAATGTACATGATTTATCCTTCCTTTCTGGCTTTCGCCGTAAAACGGTAAGAAGGTTCCTGTGTTTTGTATTTGTCCACGTCAATGCCATCCTGCTGCATACGGTCATGGTCATATGTTGTACGGTAGGAAAGTGCTGTCACCCAGTCAAAAGCGCTGCCGTTGATGGTAACACTTTTATCCCCTTCTCGAAACTGTTCAATCGCTGCCTGTTTGATAAGGTCTGTGACTACCTTATATCGCTTTTCATCTTCGGATACCGCAGCTTTTACCTTATCCAGGTTGACTTTTAGGGTTTCGGCTTCTTTTACCAGTGCGGCAATATCTGTTTCTGGGGATAAGTTGTTATCCCGCAACGCTTTCAGGATAGCAGCATCCGCCTTTTCATCGTAAGTCGGGGAAATGCCGCCCTCCACATGGTCTTTCCACCATTTCTGTACCCGCTTGATGGTTTTATCCATATCCGGATACCGTTTTGATAGGTCAAATGGTCTGACAATGGTGTTTCCTGCGCTGCACACATATGCGGCAGGGTTTTCATAATCCTTATCTTCCAGGAAGGAACAAACCATGATTACTTTATCTACACCAAGCAGATAAGCATAAAGTGCAGCCTGTAAAGCGTAATATTCCGGGATATCATCTACCCAATCTTCACTGCGTTTGGTGGTTTTCATTTCCAACACAGCACTAGGTTTGCCGTCTTTGTCTACCAGCAGATAGTCCCACATCCCACCGAAAATTGGTGTATCACGGAAGAAATCGCCCCATGTTTTCTGGAAATAATTCTCTCCATAAACATCCGTAGGTGTGATAAGGTTGGTCATGAAGTAGGATTTCTTCATAAATTCCGCCTGTTTGGGTTCGATGGTCTTGCCGGCAATGGTGTAAATCGTATCTTCAAAAGGTTCCTCATACGTGCGGGTAATCGCACACCAGGCATTAAATGGGGTTGTCCATTGGTTCAGTCCCATAATTGCCGCGAACCGTGTGCCTGTGATTTTCTTTGGGCGGCGGGGCGGGGTAATGCTGATGGTTTTGTTGTCATTCCATTTCATGATGAATCTCCTTTTCCAGTTCGATTGCTTTATTCAGATACCAGATTGCTTTCTGGATATCCTCTATCCCGTTTTTCCGCTTATGGCGGTAAATGTATTTCAGTGCATTGCAGATGCAAAAGTTTTGGGTTGCTGCTGTGCCTTGGGTTTCCTGCATCACGTCAATATATTCAAATTTCCCGGTTTCATAATGTGCCGGATGGTTTACCACATCAGCCATGATTTATCCATCCTCCCCGCCATATGCCGCAATCATTTCCCCGATATTTTGAATCAGCGTTTCACAGGCAGAACGGGTGATTTCTGTGAATCCTTTGGTTTTCATGCCAATTTGTTGAACGAAATCTTCTTGATTTTCATCCTTGTCCAGCAGGGCTTTGCAAGCGGTTTTCAGGGCGGCAATTTGCAGTTCATCCGCAGCACCGTCCGTATTAGTCATGGTTTCCTTTGCGGTTTTGCGTTCGGCAGGAGTTGCAGGAGGCTTGGGTTTTTCCTTTGGTGCTTCTTCCAGATTATCATCCGGAGTATCCGCACCCAAATTCGCGTCAATATTATCCGGTTCAGTGATGTCCAGTACCATCATCCAAAGATAACGCCGCAGGTATGTAATAGATGCACCTAAAGCCTGCATCGGGTTGGTGACTTCCTTGCCCAAGTTGCTGATAATTGGTGGATTTTCACGGTAGGGAATGCTGAATGTGATACCTGGTTCTTCCGGGTTGTCAGCATTAAGGATGGTCATGCTTGCAGTTTCGCCGCTGAAATCAGTAAAGCTGGTCAGTCCTACATTGGCGAAAATCCGGATTGCGGTTGGCACAATGTCTTCCAGTTCAAAATACTTGAACTCAAGGTGCATATTCTTGCCGGATTTCGCAACTTTCTTGTTGAGAAAATGCAGGCGTGCCCTTGTCAGCTTTTGCATGACATTCATGTCCTTGTAAATGTTAGCCATTTTCATTGTCCTCCTTGTTCTTGGCACAATCTTTCAATTTCCCTGATGATTGAATCAGGATAATTTTTCACATCAACTGTCACCGTGATGATATCGTCATAATCTTCACCTGTGAACGCATTATAGATTGCTGTTACTTCGGAAGTACTTAGCAAATCGTATAATTCCTCATAATCAGCATCTAAACGTATGCCTTTCCCCAGTATTCTGCCTTCTTTGTGCTGATATTCCGTGCAATATGGTGAGTATGCCAGCCTACAATAATGCCTGTTCAGCGCACCATTTTCAATGCACAAGCACACATCCTGCCTGCGGATAAGCGGCAAGATATGCTTTAATAAAACATCCATGATAATCCTCCTAACAGCAACAGGGATTTCTTTTTGAGTGCGTTAATCCGTCTGGTATTTTTCCGGGGCGGTTTGATACCTAAAAAGTCATTAATATACTTTTTCGCTAACCGGATATACCATTTGCGGTCAATCGCATCTATGGATAATTCATTGTTGTTATCAATCGCGCAATGTGTTGGCAGTCCTGCTATTTTCGCGTCTTTACCCGTTTGGGCATGGGTTTTATACAATGTACCCATCATGCGGTCTGCCACGGCATAAACCCGGTTTACCCGCTGCATTGTAACCTGATTCCCATCGACTATTTGATAGCACCGGGAATACTTGCTGCTTGCCTTGGATATTAGCTGGAAATCCAAAATGCTTGTGCTGGCTGCAATTGTATCTTCTGGCGGTGTGCCATCCACAAAGAATTGCCTGATTGCTTTCGCAACAATTACCGCATTGTTGTTGATGTTAAATGCGCCTTGTGCCGGGATTCCCCGCACAAGCTGACCGCCTTTGACTTTTGGCTCGCTGCCATCTGCCGGGATTTCAACATAGTTGTTGACATCCTTCTGGACAATCTTTCGGATATCATCTTCTTCCAGTTCAAACCCGGTTCTATCCTGCCATTCCTGGGTGATTTCCTGCCACTTGGATTCATCCGCATTATCCAGGCTGACCATAATGCCATCTGTGTTTAACTGGATGATTTTGAGTGTAGGACATTCCCGCAGTAAGTGCATAGATAATTCCAGCAGTAATAGCTGTCCTGTGATGCACACTGACCGCCCCATTAACGGGTCATATAAATCGTTAAATGCCTGCCCGTCTTTACCATTCAGCATTGCGCCGTATGTTGTATTCAGTACCAGTTTTAATGCCTTATCTGTGGCTTTATCGCCTGCTCTTTTTGCCCGTACCCGGTCTGCAAGGGTATCTGCAAAAATTTGCGGAGAGGGGATATTCCGGCTGCAATAACCGTATTCCTGCCCCGCTGATAATGGCTTCACCATTAAATTCGGGTAATAACTGGCAACATCTTTATTGCGGATAGACCGGGTTTCCGTAGCTTCTTCCACATAATGCGGGATTGCACCGTGAATGCCGCCATAGGCTAAGGTACATGGGCATTCACCTACCATCAGTTCCAATTTGCTGCTGAATACTTCATCGGCTGGAATACTTTCATCGTGCATCCGGTCAAAGAAATCAAACACTTCCTGTGGGATATACTCCCTTAACAGCTTATCTGGATAGTGATAATCCCGTTCATCTGTCCGGGGCTTTGCAGGCTTCTGGGCTTGTAAATAAGTAGCGGTTAATTTTGCATTGGTCATGTACAAGGCTTTTCGGGCAGACAATCCCCTTGCTTTGCCTAAAGTTACTTTGTTTCGCAGATAAGCTTCCCGCAGGTGCATCAGTTTTTCGGTTGCATCCACATCATATTTACAGTAATCAATTGTCTGATATAATTCCGCAATGGTAAGTGGACGGTCAATGTCGAAAGCAACTTCCGATTCCTCAATGGGGATACCCAAATGGGCTTCTATCGCTTTCAGGGATATGCCGGTCTGACAATCATCCATCAAGTCAAAACTGTCAAAATATATCCTGTGCTCCTGTAAGAATGGGATTTGCCAGCCATTTAACCCTTCATGTATGATAAGGTCATTTACGTGTTTTACAACTTCGGGTTCATATCCCACCATTACAGCTTTCAGGATATGGTTATCATAGTGCTTATTGTTGAAACCTACCAACAAAGGATTGCATTCCATAAAGGCTAAAACAGCATCATTATCATTGTGAATAATGGTATATTCACCTGTTGCCGCTTCTTTGAACACAAATAACCAGTCATAGGCGAAAACTTCACTGTCGAAGATATATAAATTCTCCATGGTTCACCTCACTCAATCAGTTTGCAGCCGCATTTGCGATAATGTGTACAACGTTGCTTAAAGGCATTTTCCAACGACCGGATATTATCCACATAATCATAAGCAATTGGCTGCTGCTTTCCTTCAAACGTCCGGGCAATACGCCCGATACTTTGCACAATCACGGCATAATCCTTTTGCGGCGTGGTCAGGTACAGCCTGTCCAGCCGGGGGATATCCAGCCCTTCTTTTGCCAGCGCATATGTTGCGAACAGATACCGCAGTTTTCCTGTGCGCATATCCTCTATGGCTTGTTCCCGTTGGGCTTTGGCACGTTTGCTGGTCATTGCTCCTGTGATGATTGCAGCTTGCTGCTGTAACTCCATGGGCAATTTGCTTATCAGCAGTTTCAAGTGGTCAATCCGTGCTGATAAAATCAGGTTGGAATGCTCTTGATTCTGCAACAAATCTGCACAGACAGCCTGGTTGTGCATAGGGTTTTTGGTGATGCAGTTTATCAGTTTTGCATAATTCGTTGTGCCATCCGTATTGAGATATGCTGTACTGGGCTGCATCCCTGTAAATCTTGGCTGGATGTTTACTGTCATGATTTTGTCCGCAACATCTTCATCCGGCACTGTCCACATGACTTTGCCCAACAGGGAATATGTTGCTTTAATCATCCCATCTGACCGATGTGCCGTAGCCGATAAACCATATTTATGCCGTGCCCGGAGTGTGTTTAACACCTTGGAAAATTGAGTTACAGCAGTTGGTGTACCGCTTACCCTGTGACATTCATCCACGATAATACAGTCCCAAGTGTCCCAATATTGGGTTAAATCTATCCTGCACATGGTTTGGATAGTGGCAAAGGTGATTGCTTTCCCAATATGTATTTGTCCTTCGGTGATAGTCCCCAGCAGGTCATGGTTGATATACTGCGCCGCCCGGTCTTTGCTTTGGGTCAGCAGGTCTTTGGTATGGGTCAGCCAAAGGGTTTTTACACCCAAGGCATAAGCTAAAGCAATACCCATTTGTGTTTTGCCGCAACCTGCCGGGGCTTGTAAGATACCATACTGTACCTTTCGCATTGCCTGTACAGCTTGTTGCTGATAATCGTATAACGGTACTGTGGCTTGATAATGAATAGGTTCCTGATGTTTGAATGTAGTTGTAACCTCCCCTGATAATAACGGCAGAATATCCCGCAAACAGCCGAATGGGATAACCAGGGTATCACCCTCTATGGTATACAAAACCAGTTCTTTAGGTGTTTTCCCCAGCCATAATCCCATCCGGGCTTTCTTTGCGTATTCTGGATTGGGCAGTTTCAGATTGGTATTACACCAATCGCATATTTCAGGAGATGGGTCAGTGATTCTTACCTGACTTCCAATTTTGGTAATCATCCATACACCTCTAACCATTGCGGTAATGAGGGTAATGCAGACATATGGATTTCTTTCAAAATCCGCATACCCATACCTTTGAAATGAATTAACACTTCAAAGGGCAGCATATAGATTTCCCCGGACGGCAATTTGATTGCAAAGAAACAAAACGTATTCCCACAATCCTGCCAAAGTGACATTGCTGTTTCCTGGTTACACTCAACCCGTGAAAGTGGAAAGTAGTTGCTGGAACACAATTTGCAGTCAATCAGATAAGCAACATTCCCTTTTACGGCTATGATATCCGCAGGTTGTCCAGCCTGATTTTGCGCCATGTTATGCGCCCAGAAACCGTTTTTCGCTAAGATTTCACAGAGTTCCTGTTCAAAGCGGTTGCCTTGTGCTTTATTACTCATCGTCAACCACCTTCTGTGCAATCCAGCGGCGGATATCAATCCGGGAAAAGAATCGTGTCCCGCCCATGATGATATAAGGCACTCTGTCCTCTTTGAGTTCTTTCCGCAAGGTTTTTATCCCAATGCCTGTTTTCCGGGATAAGTCAGTTAGGGTTATGTACTGCACACCTCCGAAAACATCTTCCAGCATCAGGTTTACATCCCGATATACATTTCTCATGCGTATCCTCCTCAATAAACATTCCACTAATTGTTTTCCTGCTTCCAGTAGGGATGCCGAAACTTCCTGCAAGCCTGCTAGAAATTGTTCGGCTGCTTCCCTTAGAGATTCCAGGTTGCTTGGAATGGTTTCACTGCTCAAGATATCTCCTCCTTATTGAAACCTATGAACTTTTAACGTATAATTGATTCCATCCTACGGTCTGTAGAGAACGAAGGTGAATTAATATGGAAAATGAAGTTAACCATACGTACCGATTAGGCGAAACGCCGCCAGAAGGGGTATATGCTTGTCAAAAGTGCGGGGAAGGCGCTTTGATTGTCCCTGAAATGGCTAAGAAACTGCCTAAGTGTCCCGTTTGCGGAGGGACTATTTGGTACAAAGTTTAACTTGGAGAGCGGCTGACATTAGTCAGCCGTTTTCTTCCGTTTACTAAACCTCCATCCTATGAAGTGTAAACCCAAACACATTGGCGACCTCACGCAGCAATTCAATTGCATCTTCGTGGGTTTCGGTTGTTTTCAATTCAGCCATCGTGTGCTCATAGAGCTTTTTCAGCAGGTCAGCCTGCATTTCCCTGAGTGTCATGTTCTGTTCCATGTTGTTCTCCTTTCGTCATTGCTCAAACTCGCACCTTTTGAAATCGCGCTGAGTTGTCACTGTAGGTGTAATTTTCTTATCTGTCCCGTTTTTGGGACGATTGGCTAAAAAAATTGCTGCCTTTTCTTGCCCTGATTCAATGCCTAATACATCACAAATTTTTTCGATTTGCTCTGTATCAAAGAAGCCGTTCCCATTGATTTTCAGGTTCATAGTGTTTTTGGAGATACCGATAGCTTTCGCTAAACTTTTTTGAGTATGACCGCATAACATCATATGAACCTGTAACATTTGTTTATCCAGCATATTTGATTCTCCTTTCGTCCCGTTTTTGGGATGATTGAAGTATAACACTTTCCAATTTATCTGTCAAGCATTTTTGGGACGATTTTTTATTTTTTAATGTTTTGGTATTGCATTTATGGGACAGCTAATATATAATAGTAGCATCCTGATAAATGTAGGTGATATATAATGAGTGAAATGTCTAACCGTATCTTTGAATCTATTCAAGCAGAAGGTATTTCATATGGGGAATTATCCACTATTACAGGTATTCCCAAATCAGCATTGCAAAGATATGCAACAGGCGAAACAGAGAAAATACCCATTGATAGAGTTGAATCTATTGCTAAAGCCCTTCATGTAAATGCGGCATGGTTACTTGGATGGGATACTGACAGACCTATAATCAAATCCTCAAATATTATCCCCATCCGCTTTCTAGGGTCTGTTGCCGCAGGATATGACCAACTAGCAAATGAGGAATATGAATATCTAAACATCCCGGAGGAATGGCTTGCAGGTCGTCCTGCATCTGATTATTTCGCAATGCGGGTTACAGGTTCATCTATGTACCCTATGTATTGTGATGGGGATGAAATTCTATGCTTAGCTTGTAATGATATGGGGCGTTCCGGTCGAGTAGGCGTTATAGTCTATGGGGACGGGGAAGCTACATTGAAAAAGATAGAGTATGTTCATGGTGAGGATTGGGTCGATTTGGTTCCCATTAACCCGGAGTATGAAACAAAACGTATTGAAGGGGTAGACTTGGAACAATGCCGGGTTATTGGACGGGCATTGCGGCTTATCCGGAAAATTGAAATGTAATTGTCAACACAGGAATTTATGACACAATAAAGAAATCCCGCCTTTTTAGGGCGGGAAATGTGTTTAACTCAAATATTTTAATAGCTGTATCAGCGAAGTTGTTTCAAAATTATCTTTTTCGTCAGCATCTAATTGTCGCTTTCCAAAATTCCAAAAACCGTTACGCTCATAAAAATCTATAAGCACAGGCTTATCTTCACATTCAAGATATGTAAATCTTCCACCGAGTTCCACCTGAATGCTTTCTATTTTATCACAAGCCATTTGAAGAAGTTCGTCCCCTGTGATTAGTTTATTATGTCCATTGCTATAATTTTTACCAAGCTGACCGATTAAAGGCGCGGACATACAATAACATCCCAAGTCCTTGTCCAATTTTGAAAAAGCACTTATCCTCTTTTTTAAAGTCTTACTCATTCTAGGTCTGTTTGTAGTGATATGAATGGATTTGTCTGATAAAGTAAAATAACCAACTAGAACAGGTTCTTTCTTAAAAGATGCGTATACTAAATGGGTTTGTGCCCATCCGTGTTTAGCAAATTCAATGGCTTTTGTTTTCAAATATTGCTCAACATCTTTATTATATGGACATGAAAAATCAGAGAGCATACTTTTTACGGTATCCTCTCCTACTATATTAATCAGTTTGATTAAATTTACAATTTTAAATCCTGTCATTTTGACCTCCAAACATCTTTCTAATATCTTCATCAGAGGCATCCGATACTGGACGGGACATTTTCACAGGTGTGCTTTTTTTAGTATGTGCATTCTCCATTGCACGCGCAAGCGATTCCGCAGCATTCCGTGTACGGATATTAATGCTTTTCAAAATGCTTTTCGTTGCCATAGGATTATGCCTCCTTTCGTTCAACGGCGAACACCTATAACTAATATAAACTCCCTAAAACAACCAAGGAACTAATATGCTATTTTTTGATGTTCAACCATTAATTCAATATCTTAACACAACAAATTGCTCTCTTTATATATTATTATACGCTAAATATCTGAAAAAATCATCGGTAATTTATATAAAATTCATAAAAATATTTTTCACTCTTATGTATCCATAGAAAGGGGTTTTCATGCCACGTATGAAAAAAGGCGCAGACGGGTTGTACAGAATGTCTTTCTCTTTTGAGGGAAAACAGTACAGTGTCCGCAGTAAAGACCCTCGAAAACTAACAGAAAAAATGACTGCCAAGCTGAAAGAACTATCTGCCGGTGTAAAAATCGTAGACGGTAACATGATGGTCAAAGACTGGGGCAAGGAATGGATAGAAACCTATAAATCCGGCATTTCCAAAGGCAGCAAAGCACGCCTGTACAGCCTTTTGCATCATTACATAACTGACAACATCGGATACATGAAAATCCGGCAGGTGCGTCCTGTGCATTGCCAGCAGGTATTAAACAGCATGGAAGGTATGGCAGAAGATACAATCATCAAATGTCGAAATCTGCTGTATAACCTGTTTGAAACCGCCGTAGAAAACAGTATGTGTAAACGAAATCCGGCAAAACATCTGACCATACCACAGGTATCCGCGAAAAAGGAACACAGAAGCCTGTCTGACAGGGAACGGCTAATCCTGTTGGAAACTGCGAAAACCCATCCAGCGGGACTGTGGGTACTACTGTTGCTGTACACTGGCTTGCGCCCCGGAGAAAGTGTTGCGCTGACAGGCGGGGATATTGTCGGTGGATTTATCCGTGTCAACAAAGCCATCAGCAGATATGAGGGTGTGAAGGAACCAAAGTCCAAAGCAGGCATTCGGCGCATACCTATCATCCCTGCACTGCAAGCGCTTTTACCAGAACTTGATATGGGTGAATTGCTGTTCAAAAATTCACGGGGCGGTATTCCTAACTCTCATTGGATTTCGCGGAACTGGAAATCATTTGTTTCTGCTATGGCTAAAACAGAAGAACGGCTAATAGCACAGGGGAAATTACCCATCATGCGTGAAGCACTGCCGCCGCTGGAACCATATGATTTACGTCATACTTTCTGTACTGACCTGGAACGTGCAGGTGTACCAATCAACGTTGCATCACAGCTTATGGGACACGCTGATATCAAAATTACTGCCAGCATTTACACCCATACGGACGATGCCATATTCACGGAAGCAGGCGAAAAACTCAGCCGACTAACTGACATAGTTACTGACATAGTAAATATGCCTGAATCGCCCTATTTGGGCACGAAAACGGGCAAATCAAGGAAGCGTAAAACCGGAACTTAAAACAAATAAAAATGCCGAAAACCAGCGATTTTAACTGATTTTCAGCACTAAACTTATGGAGCTGTTGAGCCGATTTGAACGGCCGACCTCATCCTTACCAAGGATGTGCTCTACCTACTGAGCTACAACAGCATAAATATGGCGACTCGGAAGGGACTTGAACCCTCGACCTCTGGCGTGACAGGCCAGCGCTCTAACCGACTGAGCTACCGAGCCATATTTGGCAGGGGCAGTAGGGATCGAACCCACGGCACACGGTTTTGGAGACCGTTGCTCTACCAGCTGAGCTATACCCCTATATCATAAAAATAGGTTAAATGGTGGGCCTTCAGGGACTTGAACCCTAGACCGTCCGGTTATGAGCCGGATGCTCTAACCAACTGAGCTAAAGGCCCATAATAAAGCGGGCAGAAATCCCATGTAAAAGGCAAAGAAAAAAATTTGCCGCCACTTTATCACAGCAGCGGCAAACCTTACGAAAAAAATTGGCTCCTCAAGTTGGACTCGAACCAACGACCCTGCGGTTAACAGCCGCATGCTCTACCAACTGAGCTATTGAGGAATATAGAAGTGTGCGCAATGTGTTATCTTCCCGGGCCGTCACCAGCCAAGTATTGTCACCGCGAGCGAGCTTAACTACTGTGTTCGGAATGGGAACAGGTGTGCCCTCGCCACCATGATCACGCACTTTCTTTCTTTTATAAAAGAAAGTAAGCAAAGAAAATTTCAATTCTGCGCTTCGCGCAGTTCCTTGTATATTTTCTGCGTACAGACTTACAACAAGAAAATTTCATCCCTGCGCTTACACGCAATGCCAAACTAGGTATATCCCCAATACTGGCTACTTACTTCTTTTATCAAAACCGTCTATCCTGACGGCTTTTTTACTATACCATATGATGCGATAGTTTGTCAAGCGTTTTTTTCATTTTATTTGTACATTTTTAGAATTGTATTTTTTCGTCGTGGCGACTAAAATAAAAGGAGTGCAAAATTCGGAGGAAAGTTGTGTTTTGTTTCCATGAAAAAGTCTTATGAAATCAATATGTGCAGCGGGCCATTATTCAGCCAGATTCTATTATTTGCATTCCCACTGATGTGTTCCGGCGTATTGCAGCTGCTCTTCAATGCGGCGGATATTATTGTCGTTGGGCGTTATGCGGGCAGCGATGCAATGGCAGCGGTTGGCGCAACAACATCACTCATTGGCTTGCTGGTCAATTTTTTTATCGGCATCTCTACGGGTGTAAATATTTTGGTAGCGCGGTTTTGCGGCGGTGAGGAATTTGATGAAGCCCAGCAAACGGTACAAACTTCTGTACTAATTGCGCTTGCTGGCGGATTGTTGTTAATGCTGATTGGGATTGGTGCATCCCGTCCATTATTGCAGTTAATGGATACCCCCACCGATGTCTTGGATGCAGCGGTTTTATATATGCGGTTATATTTCCTTGGTATGCCCGCGACAATGGTTTTTAACTTTGGCGCTGCGATCCTGCGTGCCATTGGTGATACCCGCCGGCCATTGTATTTTTTGATGTGTTCTGGCGTCATCAATGTATGCTGCAATTTGTTTTTTGTCATTACATTGCAGTTAGGAGTTGCAGGTGTTGCGTTGGCAACCGCCATTGCACAAACCATATCAGCATCCCTTATTTTGTTTTCCCTGACCCATATGGATGGCGTTTGCCATGTGGATCTGAAAAACCTGCATTTTTCCCGGGATAAATTTTTCCGGTTAATGCAAATCGGCTTGCCTGCTGGGCTGCAAAGCGTAATTTTTAATATTTCCAATGTATTGGTGCAGTCCTCTGTCAATACATTCGGTTCAAAAGTCATTGCAGGCAATACGGCTTCTGCCAATATCGAAGGGTTTATTTATACATCCATGAACTCACTTTATCAAACCAACTTAAGTTTTACCAGCCAAAACCTTGGCGCACGGCAATACCGTCGGATTGATCGGATTTTGATTTGCTGTGCAGTCAGTGTACTTGTTGTCGGGTTTGTGCTCGGCAATGGCGCATATCAGTTAGGGCACCAGCTTGTCGGATTATATTCCAGCGATGCGGAAGTGATATCATATGGGGTGCTGCGACTTGGCATTATTGCGGCGCCATATTGTCTTTGCGGACTGATGGAAGTTGTTTCCGGCAGCGTCCGTGGGCTGGGCTATTCTGTCTTACCAATGTTTGTATCATTAGCGGGCGCGTGCTTTTTCCGGATTTTCTGGATTTTTACCATATTCCGGTGGCGGCATAGTTTATTTGTTTTATATATGTCATATCCAATTTCATGGGTACTGACCATTACCGCGCATTTTATCAGTTATTTTGTGGTACGGCGCAAAGTATTCCGCCGTGGGATGCTTACAAAAGCAGAAAAGACAAAATCCAGCGTATAACGTATCATCAGTTAGAAATTGGCGGTTCTGTTTCACACATAAGCAGCCTATCCCTGGCGCATTCTAAGCCATGGGATAGGCATTTTTTATCCCGGAAGGAGGATGTTTATGGCACAGCGTATCGGGCAATATACCTTGCGTTTTGATTGCCCGCCATGTATCCATGGTTATGCTTCTGTGGTCGGGAAAAAGGAAGCAACAGGGCCTTTGTCAGGCACATTTGATATTGTCAATGAAGATTCCCATTTTGGGCAGAAAAGCTGGGAACTTGCCGAAAGCAAAATGCAGCAGCTTGCGATTGAAACAGCAGTCCATAAAGCTGGCAAAAAAGTGGAGGAAATGCAGTTTATCTTAGCCGGGGATTTACTGAACCAGTGTGTAGGATCTTCGCTGGCATCTGTACAGTCTGGTGTGCCGTATCTAGGGTTATATGGCGCGTGTTCCACCATGGCGGAAGGGCTTGCGGTCGGGGCGTGTCTGGTTGATGGCGGCTGCGCTGAACGCCTTGCGGCAGCGGCGTCATCACATTTCTGCTCAGCGGAGCGGCAGTACCGTTTTCCGCTGGCATATGGCGGGCAACGCCCGCCGACTGCCCAATGGACAGCAACGGCATCTGGTGCGGTCATGCTGGGCAAGGAACAAAGTGATTTGCAGATTACCCATGCCATTTTTGGGCAAATGGTGGATATGGGCGTCAAAGACGCAAATAATATGGGGGCAGCGATGGCACCCGCGGCATATCAAACCTTGTCCGCGTTATTTCAGGATACAGGTCATGTTCCCGGCGATTTTGACCGGATTATCACAGGGGATTTGGCAGATGTCGGCGGCGGCTTGCTGGTCGATTTGTTTCTGAAAGATGGCGTTGATATCACACCGGTATATTCTGACTGTGGTTCCATGCTATATGGTGATGACCAGGATGTTCATGCAGGCGGTTCCGGCTGTGGATGTTCCGCAGCGGTATTATGCGGCAAACTGCTGAATGATATGCAGGCAGGGCAGTTAAAGCGGCTGGTATTTGCCGGGACAGGCGCTTTGATGAGTCCGACTTCAATTCAGCAAGGGCAAGCGATTGCAGGGATTTGCCATGCGGTAATCATAGAAAGGAAGGATTAAACAAAATGCACTATTTACAGGCATTTATAACAGGTGGTATTATTTGTGCATTATCGCAAATTTTGATTGACAAAACCAAACTGACGCCCGCGCGGATTCTGGTCAGTTATGTGGTGCTTGGCGTAATCCTGACAGGGCTTGGGTTATATCAGCCGCTGGTCGACTGGGGCGGCGCAGGCGCGACAGTCCCATTGCTGGGGTTTGGTTATTCTTTAGCGAATGGCGTAACCAAAGGCATTGCGGAAAACGGATTATTGGGTGTATTCACAGGCGGCGTGACTGGCGCGGCAGGCGGCATCGCCGCCGCGATTGTATTCGGCTGTTTATTTGCGTTAATCAGCAAACCGGCAGATAAATCGAACGCGTAGCACACAAAAATCCCCCCGCCATAGCGGGGGGATTTTTATTTGGGGGGATTCCGCTTGCTGCGGCAAGCGTCCCGGGG
>CAXHNU010000010.1:0-44737 GCA_964017555.1 uncultured Butyricicoccus sp.
GCAATAGGATTTTCGCAAAACAAAATACAATCCGCCAAAGCCACGTGGAAACCAGATTTTGCAGCTTTGGCGGAAAATAGAGAGAGTATTGGGAGCGAAATAAATTACGCTTCGATAATTTGGATAACCGTACCCACAGAAAGTTTTGGCATCGGTTTATTTTCAACATAAATGGTGCCTGGCAGTTCCACTTCAGTTTGTCCGCTGAAGTTAATGGTACAATGCCCCAATCCGGCAAGTGTGACAGGCGCTTCATCGCCGACTGCCGTAATCCGATAAGATTCATTGTCGATTTTCAGCATTTGCCCTGCGCATATTGTCCCTTCGACAGGGTTTACGTCCACCGAATAGCAGTAATCGCGCAATTCTTCTGGTGCGTTGTCGCCAAACAGGATAAACATTCCCGCATCCTGAAATTCATCCACAGAAATACCCAATGCTTTGACTGTGTTTTTATAAATTGTTTTCATCAAAAGACCTCCATTCTCCCGCTTTCTTTGTAAAGAAAGCGGGGCAAAGAAACTTCACTTTTTTCCACGTATCTGCGCATCTGCGCATCTGCGCTTTTTCATCCTACCTGCCGCCACAAAGCGGGACAAAAACTTCAATTTATGTTATCGTGCTTTTGATCCAAATCCATCAGGCATAGAGTCCAAAGCTGGCAGCAAAAGCGAGCAGCACACGAATCCAGCCTGTCAAAAAGCGGGAATACATAACAGACACAACACCGACTTCAATGGTTTCGGTTTCTGCTTCAGCAAGCCCTAACCCAACCGGGATAAAGTCACATGCACCTTGGCAATTGATTGCGAACAGCGCAGGCAGTGCCATTTGAGGTGCAATATTCCCTTTGCCGATTTCGGCACCAACCAATGTACCAACAATCTGTGCAATCACCGCGCCAGGCCCCAACAGTGCGGACAAACCTGGGATAGAACAGATAATACCAAGGACGACCAAGCCGACAATATTACCTGCCAGCGGTGTTAAGATAGAGGCAAACGCATTGCCAAACCCAGAACCGTTGATAATGCCGATAAGCATGGATACAAATGCCATAAAGGGGAGCAGCGTTGTAATACAGGTTTGAATTGCATCACGTGCCGCCTGATAGAAGGTATTGACGGCTTTGCCCGCGCCCAAGCCAACTTTTGTGATGATTGATTTCTTTTCCTGCTTTGCAAGGGTTTCAGAAATCTTCATGTCTGCTGTGAATTTCACGTTACCGGGTTTTTCTTCGGATTTTGTTTCGGGCTGCTGTACCGGTGTTGACGCGGTGCCAGCGGCGGGGGATACTTGGTTTGATGTTACCGCAGATACGTAAATATCTTCTGTGATAAATTTTGCCATGGGGCCGGATTTGCCAACCGGCATCACATTGATTGTCGGGATACCCTTTTTGGGGTAAATGCCACAGCGGAGCGTGCCACCGCAGTCAATGATAACCAGTGCAAGTTCTTCTTCCGGACAATTGGTTTTAAAGCCGTTGACCGGAATAAGCCCTGTGAGTTCTACGATTTTTTGCAGGCATTCCGGTTCTGCGCCGCCGCCTGTGATGTACATAACTTTATTGCGCTGCTCAGTCGGGGTAATGACCAATGGGCCGCCAAAGCCACCTGCGCCGCGTTCTACATGGATTGAACGGTATTCTGCCATTTCTATGTTCTCCTTCCCTATCTCTTTGCCTTATTTGGACATTTTCAGCTCACGGCTAAGTTTTATGCCTTGCTGCTTTTCGACGAATTTGGTGGTAAATTCGGTTGACCAGCCCGAAATAAAGTTCGCGACAAGACCAACCAGCATATACCGTACCGCAAGTGGCGCGGTATCCAGCCCAAGTGCTGTAATACCATTTGCAATACCCAGCCAGATGAATAGTTCTGATGCGTTGATATGTGGGAATAAGCCATTGTTGGTATGGCAATGGTAAGTTGCTGACGCATAATAACTGGGTTTATAAAACTCCGGCATAAATTTGCCGATGGATAACCCCATCGGGTTGCCCAGCATAAAGCAGCTTACAAACGGCAGTACCAAATATCGTAACAGTGGGTTGCCTGTGCAGACACGGGCAAGCTTTTCCACCTTGTCATCGCCTGCCAGTGCAATAATTGCGTTCATCAGGGTCAGCAACATCACAATTGTTGGGATAATGCCTGTGACCCAGCTCATAAATTGTTCGCCGCCAAGCGTAAACAGGTTCATAAAACCGGCAGCTAAATCAATAATGAAATCCATCATGTTCCGCCTTTCTTAGTTCTCTTTTGCTTTTTTCTGAAAGATACCTGCAAGGGAGCTGCCAGCCCGCTGGAAGGGGGATGGCGGCTGTGCAATTTCCTCGCCGGCAATAAATTTGTTATAGGTGTTTGAGGCATCCAAAATTGCTTTGCTCAGGTTTTTGTGACAGCGCGGCAAATCCGCCTGCCCAAGGCTGCCGATATGCTTGCCGGTGAACCCCGGCAATGGTTTAACCCGTGCAAAACAGGTGATGCCTTCCAGTTTCCGGCTTTCCCGGATATATCCTTCCTCATCCAGCAGGAACATCACAATTGCCCCCGCATGGAAACCGCCTGATTTCCGCCCGCAGGCAACACGCCCTTGCCGCCGCAGCTTGATAAATTCATTTGAAAAATGTTTCATTTGTATGCTGCTAAGCAGTGCCTGTAAAACAAACACAACAGCAAGCGCAAGACCTAACCTGAACATTAATGTATGCCTCCTCATTTGCCAGCCTGCCGGTACAGCGCCCGCAGCAGTGCCTGAAAGGTATCTGCTGCTGCAACTTTATCCAGCATACCGGCGTCCTGTACGATGCTGATAATCTCATCATATACCCGTATCAGCAAACCATCCTCATGCCCTTGCTGCACAGGCAGCCCGAGCATAAATATCACCCTGATATCATGGTTTTGGTAATGGATTGGCGCAGGGGACACGCCAACCGCCAGCACCAGTTTATCCCCAGCATATTGGATACTGTGCGGGATTGCTGCCGCATGGCCAAAGACCATTGTACCTTTCTTTTCCCGGTCGCGCAGGCGTTCGGGGAACCCTGCATCCACCTGTCCATCTGCCGCCAGGTTTTCTGCCATACTGCTGACAGCCTCGTCATAGGTTTCCGCTTCCAACACAAAGAACCGGCTTTCATCCAGCAGCCCATTCATCACAAACCAGTTGTTATCCAGCATCGGGATATCCACCTGATCCCAATAACGCGCTTTTTCAATCTTATGCAGCAGTTCTTGTTCGTTTAAGATTTCATGAATGCGGATGACAGGGCGGTCACAAGGGCAGGGTAAATCCACAGTTGTCAGTACCATGTCATAATCGTTAAGGATTTCCCGGCTGACTTTTTCATCCGCAAACAAATCCAGTTCGGCTGAGCTGTCCAGCACCCGCCGCAGCTGCACGGCGACCAGCCGTGCGGTGACCCGCCCTGTGCCGCAGACCACAGCCGCCCGAAAATGTTTTTGCTTCAAATCCTGTTCTTCCAGGAATACCCCAAAATAAGATGCCAAATAGCCGCGTTCATCTTTGGTAACGTCCATGCCATATTCGGTTTGGATGACTTTTGCCGCAACACCAGCCATTTTCCAGGCAAGCGGATATTTTTCCTGCAAATCCTCCAGCAGCGGGTTTTTCAGCGGCACATGGTAACGCAGCCGGTTGAGCATAAACATCATGTGGTATAAAAATTCTTCGGTAAACGCGCTGCTTTCAA
Source organism: uncultured Butyricicoccus sp. (assembly GCA_964017555.1). Classification (GTDB taxonomy): domain Bacteria; phylum Bacillota; class Clostridia; order Oscillospirales; family Butyricicoccaceae; genus Butyricicoccus_B. The sequence continues at coordinate 3,722 of CAXHNU010000010.1, forward strand.
TTCGGATATCCATTTCGGTTTGGATTTGCCGCAGCACTTTGCCCATCAATTCGCGCACCGTTTCATCAAGCGGGATTGACTGTAAATCCTGCACATCCGCCGGTGTGCGCATACCGATGATTGGCAGCAGGGCAAATAATTTTTCTTCCACAGGGATTTCTACCCGCAAAAGTTCCGCAATCCGTTCGAGCAGCGCATTGACGGCAGCAAATTCCGGACGGGCTGTCAGGTTATAAAAATGGGCAGACAATGCGCCGATATAATGCCCGGTTAAAAAACGGTCAAGCATCAGGGTGACAAATTGTTCAAATGCCGCCTGCACACTTTTTTCAAATCCGGCAAGGTGCGCAGTAATGATTTGGGCAATTTCCGCGTCCATGGGATAATCCTGATAAATCGCGGTATTATCCAGCACATAGCGGCGGATATCGCTTTCACTGCCATGCAAAGATAAGCCTTTGCCGGTTTTGCCCATCACGGATAGCCGGTAAGGTTCCAGTTCTGTGCGCAGTTTTTTGAGATCACCCATCAGTGTTGTGCGCCCGACATTCATTTCATATGCGAGTTCATCGGTTAAAACCGGACGTTCGGCACGCATTAACTTGCCGAAAATGTAATCCAGCCGGTTGCGCGGGGAATTTAGGAATGGCGCGGTATGCGTCAGCCGTTCAAATGCTTTTTGGAACTGCACTTGGTCAAAGATACGCAATGTGTATCGCCCTTGGGTGCCTTCAATTGCGGCGCTGCCATGCAGCAGCCCATTCAGCGCTTTGATATCGTTGCGGATTGTCCGTTCACTGACTTCAAGCCGGGAAGCCAGCGCATTGACTGAAAGAACAGGGGTTTTGCAAAAAAGCTGGAGCAGGTTTGCGGTGCGGTTGTCGTGGAACAAGCTGTTCATGCCAATGCTTCCCCCCTTTCTTTCCATTCAAATTAGCCGCGGGATTTGCCGCCGGAAATATTGACAGTTGTGCCCGCAATATAGCTTGCGCGGTCAGATACCAGGTATGCAACCAAATCGCCGACTTCATCCAATTTGCCATCGCGCCCCATCGGAATTACTTTGCTGTAATCGGTGGATAAGTCCTCCGGCTTGCAGCCGCGGGTATACGCAAGGGCTTCATTATATGCCGCGGTGCGCAGTCCAGTAGCTTCCATAATGCCAGGGGCACACGCCAGCACACGGATATTGTATTTGCCAAGTTCCTTTGCCCATGAGCGGGTAAAGCTGTCCACAGCGCCTTTGGTGGCAGAATAAGCCGATTGCCCTTGTGAGCCTTCCTTGCCCGATTCCGAAGACATATTGACGATCACGCCGCCGCCTTGTTTGAGCATTTGACGGGCGCACGCCTGTGCACATAAGAACACGCCTTTGACATTAACCGCAAACATTTTTCCAAACGATTCTTCATCCAGTTCATATTGTGGCTTTTCGCCAGCGACATCGACCAGCAGTCGCGGCAGGTTAATGCCTGCATTGTTGACCAGCGCATCAATCCGTCCAAATTTAGCAACCACAGCATCCGCCATAGCCTGCACGCTGTTTTTATCAGTTACATTGCACTGCACACAATAAGCGCCTTCCAGTTCACTGCCGGTTTCCACATTCATATCCGCAATCACGGCGTTTGCGCCAACCGCCAGCAGCGCGTCTGCCACATGCCTGCCAATCCCAGAAGCGCCCCCTGTCACAATCACTGTTTTCCCTTCAAGTGCCAACCAGTTCTGATTCATTGCCATATTTCCTCCTTATGAAGTCCCCCGCTTTGCCGGGGTTCCTTTGATGGCTCTATTGTATCGTCTTGCGGCACAAATTTTAATGCCGCCTTTTTCGCCCTGGTGGAAACGGGCTGGTACGCTGCTTTTCCGCCGCCGTGAAATTCACCGGCATATTGTATGCTTTATCATGTTCTATGCTTTAAATTTTGTTTATTTCCCATAATTTTCGCAAACTTTAATAAAATATTTTATTAAAGTTTATATTATTATACCCGATCTGCCCAGATTGTCAAGCAGGCAAGTCGAATAAATCTTGCCTTTGTTTTTCGGGTAAAATCACGAAAACGGCTCTACCGGACAACCTTTCCCGCATAGGATAGTGCAGAAAGGGCAGGTGATACCATCGTATGAAAAACATTTATAAACATGGCACGCCGGATCAACAGGCATTCATCCAAAAATGGATGCAGCTACTCAAGGGGCAGCAAACATGAAAGCCGCGATTTATTGCCGTTTATCTGAGGAAGATAAAGAGAAATCCGGCGGCGACAGCGGCAGCATCCGTAACCAAAAAACCATGCTGCTGCAATATGCCGCCGCCCAAGATTGGGAGATTTATGATATTTACAGTGATGATGATTATGCCGGGGCTGACCGGGGACGTCCTGCATTCAACCGTTTGCTGCAAGACGCAAAAGCGCGCCGGTTTGATATTGTGCTGTGCAAAACGCAATCGCGGTTTACCCGTGAAATGGAGCTGGTGGAAAAATATATCCATGGGTTATTCCCGGCATGGGGCATTCGGTTTGTCAGCATTGTTGACCATGCTGACACCGAAAATCAAGGCAATAAAAAAGCCCGTCAGATTAACGGGCTGGTCAATGAATGGTATTTAGAAGATATGTCTGAAAATATCCGCAGTGTTTTAACCAGCCGCAGGCAAAATGGGCTGCATATTGGGGCATTTGCACTTTATGGCTACCGCAAAGATCCAGAACACAAAGGGCATTTGCTGATTGATGAACCGGCAGCAGCAGTTGTCCGGCAAATTTTCACATGGTTTGCGGAAGGTTATGGGAAAACCGCCATTGCAAAAATGCTCAATGACCAAGGTATCCCGAATCCTTCGGCATATAAACGGCAACAAGGCTTGCAGTATCATGCGCCGGGGCAAGGCACGCTGTGGCGGTATGCGACCATTTCTGCCATGCTGGCAAATGAAATGTATATTGGCAATCTGGTGCAGGGTAGATATGGCAGTATTTCCTATAAGACCAAACAAAACCGCCCTCGTCCCAAAAGTGAATGGTATATTACAAAGGATACCCATGAACCCATTATCAGCCGTGCATTATGGGATAAGGTACAATCACAGCTTGCCCAGCATAGCAAGCCGTTTGCCAGCGGCAAAATTGGGCTGTTTGCGGGCAAGGTACGCTGTGCGGGCTGTGGTTATGTGATGCGTTCTAGCAAAAGCCATGGCAGGCAGTATCTAAGATGCCCAAGCCGGATGGTTTCCAAAACAGCTTGTGAAGGTGCGTTAATTGCCGTCCAGCGGTTAGAACAACTGGTACTTACACAAATGCAGCAGTTATGCGGCGAATTGCTGGACAAGGATATGCTTTATCGTTCTAAGCGCAGGGAACAAGAACAATGCCTTGCCCTGCGTGCCTGTTGTGAAAAACAGCTTGCCGAACGCCAGCAAGCTTTACGTACCCTTTATCTGGACAGGGCAAAAGGACTTCTTACCGTAGATGACGCCGCCGCGCTGGCAAAAGGGTTTGCCGCCGAAAAAACCCGCTTAGAACAGCAAATGCAAGCCATAGACGCACAGCTTGCCGCATTTACCGAAAGAAACCAATCAGCACCATTCCCCCAGCAGCTATCACGCGAAATGGTAGAAACCTTTATTGTACATATTGTTGTGGGCAAACGCATTGCAGGCAGCCAGGATATTCCGATTGAAATTCATTGGGATTTTTAAGGTGTTATCACGGATAGTCCCCAGTAAAATTGGTTTCTATACCCTCCGTTCAAAACACGCAAAAAAGTTCAGAAATTCGCAGTGGCAGAATGTGGGTAACACGAAGACGGTGTTAAAACCGCAGTTTTACACGCTGTTTCACCGTTCATTATCGGGGTGATGAACCCCGTCCCCCCTAAAAGAAAGATAGGCAATTAGGCAGTATCTCAAACAGGCAAAAAAGTTACGAAAAACGGTTATTTTAAATTTGTTCGCTTTTATATTATGTTTGCCCGCAACAAAAACGACCGCCTAAACCTAATATGGCACCGCTTTCACCCTCAGCAGCGATCATCCCAAACCTTTGCACGCACGATAACCTAAATCCCCTTGATTTGATGCAGTCCGCGTGCTATACTGAAATATATTGGCATGGTACCCGAACCGGCACGCAAGGAGGACAATATGGGAATTAAAGGCACAAAAACAGAAGAAAACCTGCGCAGTGCATTGGCAGGTGAATCCATTGCACGCAACAAATATACATATTTTGCGCAGGCTGCCCGTGCAAATGGGGATGAGGAAACTGCAGCCGCATTTGAACAGATGGCACGCAACGAAACGACCCATGCGCGGTTCTGGTTTGAAAAGCTGTATGGTAAGCCAGGCGACAGCGCAACCTGCCTGACGTTAGCTGCCCAAGGGGAATACAGCGAATGGCACCAAATGTACCCGGAATTTGCCGCACAGGCGCGTGCGGATGGCTTGGAAGAAATTGCGGTGATGTTTGAACAGGTTGCTGCCATTGAACGCAGCCACGAAAAACGCTTTTTAACACTGCTTGCCAAGAAAAGCAGCGAACCAGCAGCGCAGCAAGCGCCAAAACAAAAAGAAACTGGTTTCCGGTGCCAATTTTGCGGTGCGGTTTTTGAAACCCGCCCAGATGTTTGTGATGTTTGCGGGGCAATCGGTGCGTTTGATTATATCAGCTGATAAAATGTTGTCTTTATGCACTTGCAGCAGAGCAGAAAGCGCGCACCACCTATGATAACCTGCTTCGCCTGATTGATGACCCGGATGTCCGTGACCCGCTCAAGTTCCTGCGTCAGCGGGAAGTCACGCACTTCCAGCGCTTTGGCGATGCCCTGCGCACCGTACAGGAAAACCTGGACGCGAAAAACTATTACGCTTATAATCCAGCGTTTGATGTACAGCCTGTGCCGCAGCCGCGCAGTATGCCGCGCCTGTAAGGCAAAACTTTATCGTAACTGCAAAAACACCCCTGGGTTTCCCCGGGGGTGCCTTTTTTCTGCCAGCAAAACTGGCGGATTTTTTATTTTTGCATGGAAGCAATGATCGTATCTGCAAGAGCATCCAGTTCGCCGGCTTTATCCGCGTGGAGCGCAGACGCCATAGACAGCCGGTCACCAAGTACAGTCATATTTTTCAGGTCATTTTCGATGAATTTCTGCATCAAATCGCCTGATTTCACTGCCCAGGATCCATTTTCAATCAAAGCAAAGGTACGATTCTGTAAATTCAGCGCTTTCATATCCATCAGGAAATTGTGCATCACCGGGTAAATGCCCAGGTTATATGTGACAGATGCCAAAACAATATGGCTCAAACGGAAGCTTTCCGAAATAAGCTGAGAAACATGGGTGTTTGATACATCATAGACCCAAACATTGGTCATACCCTTTTCGCACAGCTTGGATGCAAGTGCCTGCGCAGCAGCTTCCGTATTGCCATACATAGAAGCATAAGCAATCAGAACACCTTGTTCTTCGGGTTCATAACGGCTCCATTTATCATATTTTTCGATAAAATAACCGAGGTTTTCACGCCAAACCGGGCCATGCAGCGGGCAGATAAATTTAATCTGATCCAAAATGCCGGATGCCTTTTTCAGCAGCAGCTGTACATGGGGGCCATACTTACCGACAATATTGGTCAGATAGCGGCGGGCATCATCAATCCAGTCGCGGTCAAAATTGACCTCATCAGCAAACAGTTTGCCATCCAGTGCGCCAAAAGAACCAAACGCATCCGCTGCAAACAGTACGCCGTTTGTTGTGTCAAATGTGACCATCGCTTCGGGCCAATGCACCATCGGCGCGGCAACAAATGTCACCGTATGTTTGCCAAAGGAATAGGTATCGCCTTCCTTCACGGTAATCAGTTCATGTCCATCGACATGGAAACCAAACTGCCGCATCAGCATAAATGCTTTTTCTGTGGAAATCACTTTCACATCCGGCCAGCGCAGCAGGATTTCTTCAATCGATGCGCCATGATCTGGTTCCATATGGTTAATCAGCAGGTAATCCAGCGGTTTGCCAGCCAGCAAATGCTCTACATTTTCGAGAAGCTGACGGCATGCCGACCAATCCACCGTATCAAACAGGACGGACTTTTCATCCAGCAGCAAATAAGCGTTATACGATACGCCGCGGGGAATTGGGTGAATATTTTCAAACAGGGCTAAGCGGTGGTCATTCGCGCCGACCCAATAAACATCATCGGTTACATTGCGTACACAATACATGGATAAATCCTCCTTTTTTCAAGCACAGCTATCAGGCTTCAATAAAATGCTTTTTGCCTTCTGCGCATTCTGGGCAAACCCATTCTTCCGGCAGGTTTTCAAACAAGGTGCCAGGGGCAACATCGGCTTCTTCGTCGCCTCTTTCTGGGATATATTCATAGCCGCAGCCGCCGCAGACATAGCGTTTACCAATCGGTTCTGGACGCGGAACAGGTGGGCGTTTCATCTTGACCATTGGCGGGGCAGGTTGTTTTTCCCCGGTATCCAGCGCAGCCGTCAGCAGCGGCAGGATTTCATTGACATCGCCAACAATGCCATAATCACAGTTTTTGAAAATCGGTGCATTGCCGTTTGTATTGATGGCGACAATGGCAGACGCATCTTTAATCCCCTTGAGGTGTTGGATTGCGCCTGAAATGCCGCAGGCAATATACAAATTGCCTTTGAATTTTTGCCCGGACATACCGACATAACGGTTCAGCGGCACATATTTAAGGGTTTCTGCAACCGGGCGGGAGGAACCGACCGCCGCACCAGCAGCACGCGCCAAATCTTCAATCAGTTTCATATTTTCCTTGCTGCCAATGCCTTGCCCGGCGGATACCACACGTTCTGCCTGTGCAATCGGGGTATCAATCGGAATGCCAACCGAGAAGTCATGTCCATCTTTTTGCAGCGCTTCTACCAAAGCATTGACTTTATCCTGTGCGGAACCTTCTTTGAAGATATGTTTTTTGCGCACGCCAGTGATTGGCGCAGGCTTTTTCGGGCGGCTGGACGAACCGCCAGCCTGTTTGGGTGCCTTGCCCATAATAGATGCCGCAATAACCATGCGCTGCACTTCGCTGGTGCCTTCATAAATTGTAGTGATTTTAGCGTCACGGTACATACGCTCAACATCCATACCTTTGAGGAAGCCGGTGCCGCCAAAAATCTGTACCGCATCATTTGTTACTTCCAACGCGATTTCGGAAGCGTACATTTTTGCCATTGCCGCTTCTGTGCCATATGGTTCATGGGCTTCTTTCTTTTCTGCCGCAGAATAGACAAGGAAACGCGCACAGCGCAGTTTTGTTGCCATATCCGCCAGTTTAAAACCGATTGCCTGGTTAAACCCAATGGGTTTGCCAAACTGGACACGTTCTTTTGCATATTGGACAGCCGCTTCATAAGCGCCCTGTGCAATGCCCAGCGCCTGGGACGCAATGCCGATACGCCCGCCGTCCAGCGTAGCCATGGCAATTTTAAAGCCTTGCCCTTCCTTGCCAAGCAGGTTTTCCTTGGGGACTTTCACATCATTGAAAATAAGTTCTGCCGTAGACGATGAACGGATGCCCATTTTATCATAATGGTCGCCAAAGGTGAAGCCTTCCCAGCCTTTTTCGACGATAAAGGCAGAAATGCCGCGTGTGCCGATATCCGGCGTTGTCACCGCAAATACAACATAGGTATCTGCTTTTGGCGCATTGGTGATAAAGATTTTGCCGCCGTTCAGCAAGTAATAATCCCCTTTATCAACAGCGGTTGTTTCGGTACCGCCAGCGTCAGACCCGGCATTGGGTTCTGTTAAGCCAAATGCGCCGATTTTCTCGCCCTTTGCCAGCGGGACAAGGTATTTTTGTTTTTGGGCTTCATTGCCGAATGCAAAAATCGGCCATGTGCCAAGCGAAACATGGGCAGACAGAATAACGCCAGTGCCGCCATCGACACGGGCAAGCTCTTCCACAGCAATGGCATAGCTTAAAACATCCAGTCCAGCGCCGCCATATTCCGCCGGGTATGGGATGCCCATCAGCCCCATTTCAGCGAGTTTGTGTACTGCTTCAGCAGGGAACCCATTTTCCTTATCCATCAGGAAAGCATGGGGTTTGACCTCGGTTTCAGCAAAAGCGCGGATTTTTGCGCGCAGCGCTTCATGGGATTCGGTGGTCTGAAATAACATACGGGAGTACCTCCTTTGCCGCATGGGATTCATGATAATCATTATCGTTACTAATGATAGTTTTATGGTATCATGCCGCAAAAATTTTGTCAATTGCTTTTTCCCCTATGATTTGATGCACCTTTTTATCCCAGTATTGGTTCTCTGACGCAACCTAAGATTTGCGCAAAAAAATCAATGCAGGTATGCGTAAAAACCCATTTCCTGCATTGATATGTCTGCCTGTGCGGTCAGTAAATCCCCATTATAAGAGTTCTTGTATCTGCCGGTCGCTTGCCATGATAATCAGGTTTTCCCTTTCCCCAAATTCATAGGAGGGCGGCGGGTTCGGTGTTAAATCCTCACCGTTTTTTACCGCAAGGATATTAATGCCATGCCGGTTGCGCACATTGATTTTTAAAATGGATTTGCCGATCCACTCTTGCGGCACAGCGATTTCATAAATGGAATATTCATCATTGAGCGGAATGAAATCAAACACACTGCTGCTGGAATGCAGCGCTGCCAAATGAGTCGCCAGTTCTTTTTCCGGGTAAGCCACTTCATCCGCGCCGTTACGCAGCAGAAATTTGGCATGAATATCCCGGTTTGCACGCGCAAGCACATAAGGTGCGCCATAATCTTTCAGAAGCGCTGTAATTTCCAATGAGCTTTGAAAATTATCGCCAATTGCCACCACACATAAATCAAAATTGCGCACGCCAAGCGAAGCAATTAATGCTTCTTTTGTACAGTCGCCAATTTCCGCGCTTGTTACAACGGGCGCAATTTCATTGATACGGTCTTCTGATGTGTCAATTGCCATCACTTCATTGCCTAGTTCCACCATTTTTTTCGCAAAACAGGTGCCAAAACGACCTAAGCCGATAATCAGGACTGATTTCATAGGATACTCCCTTCCAATTTATCCAATTGCAATTTTTTCAAGCGGCATCCGGGACAAGCTGCGCAGTTGGTTTTCTGTAATGGCATATAACAGGGTCAAACACCCAACCCGCCCAAAAAACATCAGGAAAACCAGAATCATATGAGATGCCAAGCTAAGCGTAGGCGTCAGCCCCATCGTTAGCCCAACCGTTGCCACTGCGGATGAGGTTTCAAAAATTGCCGCCATCATTGGCACCCCATCCAAGTGGCACAGCGCCATAGTACCTGCCACGGTCAGCGCCAAATAGCTGACCGTAATTGTCACAGCACTGCGCAAAACCTGGTCATCAATGCGCCGCCCAAAACATTCAAGTTCTTTTTCACGCCGCAAGGATGCCCGCAGGCAAAGCAGCAGCACGACAACCGTTGTTGTTTTCATGCCGCCTGCTGTGGAACCTGGTGAACCGCCTATCAGCATTAATAATATCATCAAAAGCTGGCTGTTGGGCTGTAAGCCATCCAAACCGACCGAATTAAATCCTGCTGTGCGTGTTGTCACCGATTGGAACAGAGCAGATAATGCCTGTGTTGTACCCGCGAGGTTTTTTTGCATGGCGCCATGCTGGAACACAAGCAGTAATATGGCAGGCAATACCACAAGCACCGATGTTGTCAGCAATACAATTTTGGTTTGCAAAGAAAAGTGCTTTTTATCCCGCCGGTAAAGCCATAGGTTTTCCCAAACAAAAAATCCTAACCCGCCAATGATAATCAGCGCCATGATTACAAGATTGACCAGTGCATCACTGGTAAACGCAGTTAACGAAGAAAACTGCCCACTGTATGTGCCCATGAGGTCAAAACCCGCATTGCAAAATGCGGATATGGCATGGAAAACGCTATACCAAATGCCTTTTCCGACGCCAAAAAGCGGGATAAACCGGAAAGAAAGCAACACAGCGCCAATGGCTTCTACCACAAGCGTCACGGTAAAGACAAACCGGGTCAGGCGAACAATGCCTGCCATTTGCGGTGCGGCAATGGATTCCTGCATTAAAAAACGGGATTTCAGCCCAATCCGCCGCCCGGAAAAGACGGCAACCATAATTGCCATGGTGATAAAACCCAGCCCGCCTATCTGGATCAGTGCCAAAATCACCGCCTGCCCAAAAGATGACCAATAAGATGCTGTATCGAATACAATCAGCCCCGTGACACAGGTTGCTGACGTCGCGGTGAACAGCGCGTCAGGGAAAGGCGTCCACAAATGCGCTTTTGCTGAAACTGGCAGGGATAGCAGCAATGTGCCGCACAGGATAATCGAAAGGTATCCAAACACAATAATTTTTGTCGCTGTCATCCGTTCCAAAAAAGTTTTCATCACTCTGGTCATCTCCCGGCTGGTTTCTCCTTTGCATTATAGCAGGTTACAGGCAAAAAGGGAAGTTATTTTAGCTGATTCATCAAAAAGAAGGGCAGGCACATCCAGTGCCCGCCCCCTTTTCGAGAAAAGAAATAGAGAAGAAGAATTATTTTGTGCCGTTAAATTCATGCACAGCGTCAATCATTGCCACAACATTTTCAATCGGCGTGTTGCACTGCACAATATGGATGGAGTTGAAGATATAGCCGCCGTTTTTCGAGAAAATCTCACAGCGCTCCAGCACTTGTTTGCGCACCTCGTCAGGTGTGCCAAATGGCAATACCTTTTGAGTGTCCACACCGCCGCCCCAATATAGGATTTTATCCCCGAAATCATCTTTCAGCCGCTGCGGGTCCATGCCCGCTGCGGAACACTGCACAGGGTTGAGCGAATCAAACCCGCTTTCAATCAGCTTAGGGATAAAGGGATAAACCGCGCCGCAGGAATGCTTTAATGTTTTCCAACTGGTATTTTCATGAATCCACTTGTTGACCTTTTTATAATATGGCATATAAAATTCATCAAACGCCGCGCTGGAACACATCTGGGATGCCTGGCTGCCAAAGTCTGTGCCGCAGACATAAATGACATCTACAATATCCTTTGCGATTTCATAAAGCTTTGCCCAGTTTTTCAGCACAAGATCGGTTTGGCGTTCAAAAATTTCATGCACATAATCCGGGTAAAGCAGCGGCGCCATATACCAGTCCGCCACACTGCGAATGCCTTTCGGCTGTTTTAACCCCGGCCCCGCAATCTGTGAAGCATCGCCCAACGCTGCCCCGCCTGGGTCAAGCACAACCGCCCGCTTGCAGTCACGGTATTTTTCCAGCGTATCTTTATAATATGCAAGTTCCGCTTCGCTCAGGTCGCCATATTCCTCCAGATTATCAGAAGCATCCATGTGATCTTCATCGATGTCCTGCTGGCGCTCCAGATTGTCGAAATAAAATCCGTTCGCTGGCATATGCCCGCTTGGCGGCGCAGAGGTATCCCCCCCTGGATATACATAATAACCGCCCTTGCCATCGCCTGAAAGTTCTAATTGTTCCGGTACCAGCAGGTCTACGCCAAACAGGCTTGCTTCTTTCCATTTGCCAGTATCTTTAATGCCAAAGCTGCCGCCATAGGATTTTACCAGCTCCACATCGACGCCGATTGCATCTTTCAAATCGTCATCGAGCAGCCCGGTCATGCCAAATACATCCCACAAGCGAACCGGACGTTTTTCCAGCCCATAGTATTCCCGCAGCTTTTGCACAATGGTGACGTGCATCTGCGAACAGCTCATGCCGCCAAAATCAACCGGCACTCGGTCTGGCTGTTTGTGTGCAAACGCACATTGTACACGTTCTTTTGATGTCATGAAAATCCACCTCGTTTATCATTCGGTTCTACTTATATTTTCGCACGTTTCTTGCGTTCGTCAACAATAACTGCTGCAATGATGATAACACCTTTGACAATATCCTGCCAATAGGAGGATACGCCCAGCATATTCAAGCCGGAATTCAGCACGCCAATGACCATTGCACCAATAAATACGCCGAAAATAGAACCTGTGCCGCCCATCATACTTGTACCGCCGATAACACTGCCCGCAATGGCGTCCAGTTCATAGCCCTGCGCCGCGCTTGGCGAACCGGAAGCAACACGTGCCGCCAGAATAACGCCTGCAAGCCCACAGCATAAGCCGGAGAATGTGTAAATCAGCACTTTATATTTCATGATGTTAATGCCAGAAATCACAGCTGCTTTTTCATTGCCGCCAATTGCGCGGGTATAGCGCCCAAATTTCATATGGTCAAGCAGTACCCAGCTGATAAAGGTGATGACAATCAGCCAGACAATCGGGGTAGGGATGCCCAAAAACCGCCCGCCGCCCCACCAGCGGAAACTTTCATTTAAGCGGGAAACCGGTTTGCCATCGGTCAGCAGCAGTGCCATGCCGCGGGTAATGGTCGTCATGCCCAAAGTGACAATGAACGGTGGGATTTTGGAAATCGAAATAATCAGCCCATTGACAAGCCCAATGACAATACCGGTTGCGGCGCCAGCCAGCACGGATACCACGCCCGGCGTTGATGCTGACTGCGCAATATACGCCGCAATAACACCTGCCAGCGCCATATATGCGCCCAAACCAAGGTCAATGCCTGTGGTAATGATAATAAAGGTTACGCCATAGCCGATGATGGCATAGACGGAAATCTGCTTGAGTACGTTCATTAAGTTGGTTACCTGCATGAAATTGGGTTCCAGTATCGAAATGATAATGACCATGGCGACAAGCACCAGCAGCATCCCATATTTCTGGTAAAATGTTTTCAGTTTGCCCATCCGTTTCACATCCCCCTGTAATCGTCTGATTCCCCAGCTGCATAGCTGAGCAGGCGTTCCTGCGTTGCTTCCGCGGCATCTAAAATGCCGGTTACTTTTCCTTCGTGCATCACAACAACCCGGTCACTCAGCCCGATGATTTCGGGCAGTTCAGAAGAAATCATGATAATTGCTTTGCCCTGCTGTGCCAAATCGCTCATCAGGCGGTAGATTTCTGATTTTGCGCCGATATCAATGCCGCGTGTCGGTTCATCTAGGATTAAAACATCCGGGTCGGTCAACATCCAGCGGCTAAGCAGCACTTTTTGCTGGTTGCCACCTGAAAGCAGTTCCACACGCTGATTGATGGACGGCGTCCGGATATTAAATTTGCCGATTTCAGTTTCGCAGGTTTCTTTGATTTTCCGGTGCTGAATCAGCCCATTGCCGCAAAACTGGTCAATGCTTGCCATTGTGATATTTTCCTGCACAGATAAAATCAGGTATAAGCCGGTCAGCTTGCGGTCTTCGGTTAAAAATGCCATCTTATGCTGTATGGCATCTTTTGGGGAACGGATTTCGACTTTTTCGCCATGTAGATATACTTCCCCTGTTTCATGCTTTGTCACACCAAACAGTGACATCATCAGTTCTGAGCGCCCTGCGCCCATCAGCCCTGCCATGCCGACAATTTCGCCCCGATGAACATCAAAACTGACATTCCGAAATTCTTTTTTCCGGGTAAAGTTGCGGATGGATAAAATCGGTTCGCCGATTTTAGCCTTCTTTTTCTGGAAAATATCCGTTAGTGTACGCCCTACCATCAGGTTGATGAGTTTATCTTTATCAAGTTCTGCGGCAGGCATGGTTGCGATAAACTGCCCATCCCGTAATACAGTGATATCATCCGCAATAGCAAAGACTTCATCCATTTTATGCGTGATATAAATAATGGATATGCCTTGTGCCTTCATATTTGCAATCATCTGGAATAGATGCTTGACTTCTACTTCTGTAATAGCTGAGGTTGGTTCATCCATAATGACAAGATCCGCGTCATAAGAAATCGCTTTTGCAATCTCTACCATCTGCGTATTTGCCATGCTCAGGTTTTTCATCTGTTCGGTAGCGCTGACCCGGATATTTAACCGTTCCAGCAATGCTTTGGTGCGTGCAACATCCGCTTTGCGGTTGACAAATGGGCCGTTCATGGTTTCACGCCCAAGATAAATATTTTCTGTGACTGTCATTTCCGGGATCGGGGAAAGCTCCTGATGAATCATCGCAATACCACGGGATAACGCATCATGCGGGCTGGATAATTTGACCTGTTCCCCTTTGAACAGAATGGTGCCGCCTTCATCGGGATGGTTAATGCCAATCAGGCATTTCATCAGTGTGGATTTGCCCGCGCCATTTTCGCCCATCAGCGCATGGACGGTGCCTTTGCGGATATGCAGCTGTACATTGTCCAGCGCTTTTACCCCTGGGAACTGCACTGTAATATTGTCTGCTTTGAGGATATATTCATCCGCCATCAATTTCGCCGCCTTTCTGGTGCCCCCTGCCGGCTCAGTCGGCAGGGGGCATCTGTGCTGAATGTTTCAAATCAGGTGATATTTGCCCACAGGTCTTGGTATTTCTTGGACAGATCCGGCGTAATCAGCTCATAGTCGATAAGATTCATTTTTTCAACTTCTTCGCCTTTGATTGCCTTCATTGCCGCATCCATGGAACCGCGTGCCTGACCGGTTGCGTTCTGGAATACATCAATCAGTTCTTTTCCTTCGTCCATATACTGGAGGCCATCCGGTGTGCCGTCAATGCCGCCAACCAGAATGCCGTCTTTGCCGACTTTCATATTCGCGCTTTCCATGGCAAGGATTGCGCCGATTGCGAGTTCGTCGCATTCGCCAATCACAATATCAAATTCTGTGCCCGACTGGATGAGGTCTTCTGTCAAAGCCATTGCCTTGGCGCGCTCCCAGTTCTTTGCGTTTTGCAGATAGACAATTTCCATACCGTCGTATTTGTCAACAACTTCCTGAATACCTTCGGTGCGCAGGCGTGCCGCTTCATGGGTTGCCTCGCCAGCGATCACAGCCACTTTGCCTTTGTAATCGGCAATCTTTGCGATGTTTTCCATCACAATTTCACCCGAACGCTTGGAGTCGCCGCCACAGTAAGAAGTGGCATCATCCTGGTTGGCAAATGGGCGGTTGACCGAAATAATCGGGATGTTTGCTTCGTTGCAGGCATCTACAATCGGCGCGGAGCTGTCTGTTTCCACAGGGTTGCAAATCACTGCCGCACAACCTTCCGCGATAAACTGTTCTACCTGCCCAAGCTGGGTGTTAATGTCATTCTGTGCGTCGGTAAAGGAAAATTCAAAATCCGGATTTTCCTTGGCATAAACATTCATTTCATCAATCAGATAAGAAATCCACTGGTCGTCATAGGTGGACATGGCAATGCCGATTTTCGGCTTATCGCCAGAGGCGCTGCCGCCGCCGGATGCACCAGCACCGCTGCCGCCTGCTGCGCCGCCGTTATCTCCGCCGCTACAGCCTGCCATACAAGTTGCCAGCATCCCAACGGATAATGCTGTTGCTATCCATGATGTAAACCGCTTTTTCATACACGCAATCTCCTTCTCAATTTCAATTGTTTTTTGATCCGTCATTATGACCAATCTCTTTTGATGTTGTTCACAGTATATCATCTAATTTCACCTAAAAATACGGATATCATGCAGAATAAATCTGCTTTATCGCCGAAATAGGTGAATATCCATGAAATCTTTTATTGAAAACCACATAAATCATATATTTTCACGAATAAATTCCGAGATATCATAGAAGATTAACAATATTTACGATGTTTTTTTGTAGATTTCGCGATTTTTTTCGCATAATTAATATATTTCAGGGATATTTATTATAAAAAAACAGCCCTTGCCTGTGTTGGCAAAGGGCTGTTGTCAGTACATCCGGTGGATTGTCACAAGCTGCACTTCATGTGCGCTTAATTGTGCGGTAAACGTATAATCTCCATTCAGGTATTCCATCCATTTTTCCAATCTGGGGCGCGCTACTTGTTTGATATGTTCAATCTGTTCACGGGTCAGCGAATCGGGCGCGCCCATTTCCAGCCATACATCATAGGAACTTCCATTTCCCCGGCTGATACTTTGCAGCGTAAATTCATACTGCCCCGGGGGCAGATGAGCAAGCTGCACCTGGAATGAAATGCTGTTTTCAAATTGGAAAACGCCGTCACTCCGGACAGAATAATCCCGCTGGTACAGCAAATCATAATGATAATAATGATAAAGCAGAATATGGGCATCGCTGCTATCATAGGTTGCATACCAGCCATTTCCTTTGGCAATGCAGTGCCCAGTAAGCTGGGACAGCATTTGCAGTGCATAATAGCCCGGTTTTGGAATGCCGTTATAGGTAAGTATCCCATAACCGCCATGGAATAGCTGTGGGCTGTGCGGCACCTCTTCCATAAAATCGCTAAGTGTCCAATGCCCAAAGGCTTGCAGCCGCCCCTCGTTTTCCAGAATATTTTTCACCAAAAATGCCGCTTTGAAACAGCCGTCATTGCAGGAATCACGCTGCCAAACAGTAGAGTTCCACTTTTCAAACATCACCGGCAAATGGCTGATATGCCGTGCCGCCATTTCGCGTTCCAAATCATCCAGCTTATGCGAAAGATAATCTTCATCTGGCGAATGGGGCAAAGGCATTTCTTTTTGCCCATAAACCATGCCAAACGCCAAATTACCAGAGGCATAGTAATCCCCATAAAAACATTGGAACGCTAAAAAGTCGGGGGCTTGTCCAGCCGCTGCCGCTTTGCTGATATAATCCCAAACCCGATTGTAACTCGGCGCCAGCAGCCCAAGGTCATCATTTAAGCCAAATTTTAACGCGGGGCTGACCCGCCGGATTGCTTGTTGTGTGGCAAGCCATAATGTCAGCCAATCTGATTCAGAAATACAGCCATAATACACATAAACCGCGCTGAACAGCACGAACCGCCAACGGCTGACCTCTTTCAGCCCATACCGGTTAATGCAGTGGCGCAAGGTGTTTTCAATCAGCGCCTGCCAGCGCGCCAGATCATTTGGCAGGCTGATATGTGAGAAATGGTTATAATATTGCTGTTCATTGGACGACAATTTTTTCGGGATAAAGCTGAGTTCCAAAAGCGGGGCAAGATTATTTTCCACCAGGAAATCAAACAGCATCTCTAAATAATTGAAGTTATAATAGGGGTTGCCGTCCTCATCCTCATTATAAATATACATATCATCGTCAAAAAGACCATGGAACCCAACCATTCGGAACCCAAGCGACTGTGCAGCATACAAAACTTGCTGCTGTAATGGCGCAAGCAGCAGTTCTTTTGCCCAGCCAACATTCATCAGTTCATTCCAGGAATGCGGGCGGGACTGCCCCGGCTGGCTGCAATCAATTTCCGCGATACGGGTTTCCATATTATTGCGCAGCAGCGAAACCGCCTGCATAGAACGGGTCGCATATTTGGTCAGCCCATGCAGGTTTTTTTCATCCATGGGGATAACCTGCCCATAATAATTGGGCTGTCCGGCATGTTTGCGGAATTTCGCTGGGGTTTTGCCATAAACATCGCGGAAATATCCGATAAATGCTGTCGCGCTGCTAAAACCATTGCGCATGGCAATTTCGGTGACGCTTAAATTTGTGCCTTGTAAATCGGCATACGCATGGTTCAGCCGCAGCATTCGCAAATACTGCACAAAAGAAGTGTTAAGGTAATCCCGGAACAAATGGGACAAATAATTCGGGGAGATAAATTCATGTTTTGCGATTTCCGCCAGCGTCAGGTTTTCCATATAGTGTTTATCCATATACCAGACAATTTTCCTGATATGTTCCATAACACTTTGTTCCTTATCTGAACCCGACCCTTTTTTTACCCGGAAATTTTCCCGCAGGGCACTGAGCAGGTTAAGGGCTTCGCCATAAATCTGGTATTCATCCGGCTCTTTTTGATAAGACAGCAAAAAGATATTTGCCATAAGCTGCCGCACCTGACGGTAGCAGGCTTCCGGGATGGACTGGTCAACCGAACAGCATAAAATCTGTTCGTCCGCCTGCCGGCTGGTGTGCAGGGACAAAAGCTTCGGAAAGATAAAAAGGGAAATTGCTTTGCAGTGCTCCCCTTGAACACTGTGCATCTCATAGGGGTTAAAAATGATGAAATCTTCTTCTTTTAGCTGATAGTTCTCCCGGTGAACGGTGCAGGAAACCTGCCCGCTGAGCACATATAAAATTTCAAGTTCTGCGTTCCATGCTGGGTTGCCATCAAACAGCCCAGTCAGCCGGAAGCTGATATGGCGGTTTTCCGAAATAAGGTTCCATAACTGCACGGTGCTGCCCCTCCTCTGCCTGCCTGGGTATGCAGGGCGTTATCCGTATTGCTCCCAAATGTCCAATTCCTGCATAAATGCGGGTTTGCGTTTGTAGGTATTGCGAAATTCCTCTTCCAAATCATTTGCCAAGTCCAAACTGCCGAAATCAATCAGCAAATCTAAATGCTTGCAGATCTGTTGGTAATCCCGCCGCGTACTCGCTGTTTCCGCTTCTTTGCGGATGCGATCCACTGCCATGGCACAAATCTCTTCCATATAATCGGTTGCCAGCCAATCCCCATATTGGAATACAGTTTCCGGATGGCGGCGCACTTCTTCCATCAGTTTTTCGGTCTGTTCTTCTTCCATCAGATGGTACATATACGTTTCTAAGGAACAATGGCTTTTCACTTTTTCCAAAAGCACGGGGCATTTCTGCTGCCACTGTCCTTTTTCGATCAATACCTGTTTTAAATCGTCATAATAATACAGGCTCCCTTGATCAATCAAAGCCCAAAGGGTTTCCAGCAGTTTGTCTTTTTTTCCCCAGCCGTCATAAATCTGGCGCAGTGTTTCAAGGCTTCTTCTGGAATGTCCATTTTGCTCCCCTTGTAAACATAGCTGCTCTGCATGTGCATAATCGCCGTTTTGGATATCCTCTTCCATTGCCATGATACGGAAATCTTCGATATCCAGATTTTGATTGATAAACGCTCGTGCGGCAGCGTGCCCATCAGCCTGCCGGATGATTTCATATCGGATATACTTATCCTTTTTCAGGTATTCTTCTTGATCCTCAAATTCTTCCCAATGTTTTGCCTGAATTTTATCCAGCAGATCAAACATTTTCTGTTTCGTTGCTGTATGTACCAGCGGAATAAGCCGCCGCAAATAAAGATAACGGATTTCTTCCTGCTGTGCAAACGCATTATTTTCTAAGGTTTTCAGCCAAGGGATTAAATACTGCTGCCGTTCTTCGGCTGAACCCGTATATTTCACTGCATCAATGCAGTCTTCCGTCAGGTGCGATAGGGCATACAGCATTTGGGATAACCGATTCCCGTTTTCGGGGTCTTTTTCGTTTAATTTCTGATGCAAAAGCACGGTGACAACCAGCAGATATTGTATGATTGCAAATGCCTTGTCGATTTTTTCCTGTTCCATCCAGCGGGTTGCTTTTTTCAAAACATGCTGCAAATCCTGGTTGATTTTTTGACAGCCCCGCGCGTCAATCTCGCCCTCATACATATTTTCGGTTACAATGTCGTGTACCGCTTGCTGCATCGCGACAAATTCCTGATCCCCTTTAGTGTCCAGCGCGGAAACCAGCTCCAAACAAAGCCGCTTATTGTTTTTGCATTGCAGCCCTACCAAATTTGCCAGTTCTTCTTTGGATACCTGCGCAAAAAGCGCAGGCAGGTCGATATAAACTTCTGTCGGCTGAGCTGGTATGATTTCGGTATATTCGCCAGCCCGAATTGCCAAAACAGTGGCAACAATATGCTTGCAAATGGTGCTGTATTGATAACCGCAATGGCATTCCCAATCCAGCACCCGGTTATCGCGTGACATCTCCACGGTGACCGTATAAAATTTCCCGCCCCGGTCACGTATTTCAGCGGTATAGGTCTGCCCGAACTTTTCAAGCTTCTCTATTTTTTCAAGCCGATATAATTTATTTCCCCGGTCATATGCCATGAGGGTTGCCGCGCCTAAAAATTCCTGGATTTCATAGCCGTTGTTATCCATAATATCAATCCCTTGCATTTTGTTTCCGACATCCTGTCGAATCTTCTGTTTCTATTATAACCGATGCAATACAAAAAAACAAGTATCTGGTTCTCTTTGGTGGCATTTATGATAAAACATTATGTTTGTGCTTAAATTTTGTGTGCTGTTATGGTATAATGTTATCAGTGCACGATGGCTTTTTCCCTTTTCTTTGCAGGAATCCATCAAGGAATTTTTGGGCAATGCTGTCCGGGCAGATTTTCTGCTGTGCCTGCGCCACCGGAAACCATGCGGCACGGTCTACCTCAGCCGTTATCCCATCAAGTGTTTCATCATCCACAAGGCAGGAAAAACACAGCATCAGGGAATTGGTTTTGCGGAAATATGCGCTGCCTTGATACTGCATCTGGATAACATCCAGCCCGATTTCCTCTTTGACTTCCCGCCGCACAGCGTGTTCCGCATCTTCCCCCTTGTTAATATAGCCTGCCACCAATATCCAGGCATCCCCGCCATATTGCTGAATCAGCAATATTTTATCCTGTGGCTGGTTCATGACAATCATAATGACCGCTGTGCTGAACACTGGAAACCGGAATGCCCTGCAAACCGGGCAATATGGTATCATGCCTTCATTTTCTAAAAAGCGGCGTTCCAGTTTTGCACCACATTTCATGCAAAATTCCATCATGCGCCCTCCTTTTTTCTGATATCCCTATTTTTACAGCTTCGCAAAGTCAGTTTGTGAAAAATCCCGTTTCTTATACAGCGCCTATCCGTTCTCCCCATCAACACCGCCTGCTTTGGGATATTCCCCCCGGAAAAGGCAATATGCAATATAAGCAGTTAAAATTTAGTCGGATTTTTCCCAATTAAATGCACCCTTTGCTCTGCATGGCATAAAAATGTTTCATGTTCTTGCTCAAACGATATTTACAAAAGAATTGAAAGCAGGTAAAATATATAAGTGTAGAGAGATGCACACAGGAGGTTTCCCCATGATTATCACCATTACCCTGAACCCTGCGCTCGACCGTACCATCCGGATCGACCGCCCACTTTCCCCAATGAAGCTGAACCGTGCAGTCGGCAGTATGGTCGAACCTGGCGGCAAGGGGATCAATGTTTCACGTGCCGTCAAAGCGCTTGGCGGCACAAGTGTTGCCCTTGGGTTTTCCGCGGGGTCAAATGGGCGTGTTATGAAAGATGCCCTGACCGCGGCGGATATCCATCATGATTTTGTGGATGTGCCCGGCGAAACCCGCGTGAATGTCCAAGTCATTGACGCGTTTGGCGACCACACCGAAATCAATGAGCCCGGCAACAAAATCAGTGACGGCGATTATCTGCGCTTTTTGGAACGGGTGGAGCATTATCTTCAG
The DNA here is from genome assembly GCA_964017555.1 of uncultured Butyricicoccus sp. Lineage (GTDB taxonomy): Bacteria > Bacillota > Clostridia > Oscillospirales > Butyricicoccaceae > Butyricicoccus_B. The sequence goes on from CAXHNU010000010.1 coordinate 25,020, forward strand.
CCGGAAAATATTTTTGTGATCACTGGTTCTGTGCCGCCAAAGTTCTCGCTGGAAAATTATATTAAGCTTTGCAAGCTGATTAAAAAATCCGGCTGCCGCCTGATTATTGACGCGGACGGAGAGCGGCTGCAAGCGGCACTCAAACTGGAACCGGATTTTGTGAAACCCAATATTTTTGAGCTGGCGGAAGCGGTTGGCGATGAAGCCACTGCCGACCCGGAAGTGGCAATCCACAGCGCCCGCAAACTGCTTGATAAAGGCGCGCGTGCTGTTTGCGTTTCGATGTCACAAGAGGGCGCATTGTTTGTGTCCAAAGATGAACCAGAAGCATTATATGTCAACAGCAACCCAAAAATCTTTGACTGCGGCGCGGTCGGCACAGGGGACGCAATGGTTGGCGCGATCGCAAATTCTATGAACACTGGACTGAGTTTTGGCGAACTGGCAAAATACACAGTTGCAACCGGGCGGGCTTGTGCGCGTTTGGCAGGCACGGAAATGGCAAACCTGAAAAAAGTCTTTGAAGTTTATGAAACATTGCAGGTATATACACTTTGATGCGGATGCAAAAATCAGGGAAAGTACAAATGGTTATGCGATAATGACCACATAATACAGGCAATACGGGAATACAAAAAGGCATGGCAGATTTAGGGCAAACAATCTGCTGTGCCTTTTCCTCGTAGCGCTGTTTTTTTATCAATCCACAGCGGGTTTGACCGCTGCAATGACAGAGAATTTTTGACAGGTATAAACACAATGCACCATCGGAAAACCGGATTTTTTCAGCATTTCAATTTCTGCCTGCGCAGAACATTCTTTGTCAAGTTTTCTGCGTTCATGCCATAATGCAATATCCTGTGCGGATAATCCATTGTCCGTAAGCTGGCTTTGCCAATAAGCATCAAACCATTGATCCATTTCAGGCTGCCCGGCGCAAAACTGGTCATAATTCACAAACAGCCCGCCAACCGGGAGTGTATGATATATTTTGGTAAATAATTTTTGTTTGTCTGCATCCGCTAAATGATGGATGGATAACGCGGAGATGACCGCGTCAAAATCCCCATCGGGAAATGCTTTTGTATAATCTTGCATCTGATAGGAAATACGATCAATCCCAGCAAACCGCTGCTGTGCAATTTGCAGCATTTCCGCTGCGATATCAACCAATACATAAGCTGCGGATGGGCATAATGAATACCAAAAGTAGGTCAGCAGCCCTGTCCCGGCGCCCAAATCCAACACCTTTTTGGGTGCCGAAACATTGGAAAGGATAAACTTCGTGGTATTTTCATAATAATCTGTAAAGCAAGGGATGAATTTTTTACGGTTTGCATCATATTCCTGTGCAATCCGGTTAAACTGTTCTTCAATATTCATGGCGGTTGTGCTCCTCTCATTTTACCCACTGCCTATTTTTCACAGGCTTGCCATGCCCAAAATAAATCATCCGGCTGCCAAACGTGCTGATCCTTTCCGCACTTTTCAGCATCTGTTCCCGGTCATGATACAGCATAGATACCGTCGGATAAAATAGGTTCATCAGCGCGTCACCAACAATTACGCCATCCCCTTCCACATCAACGCCAATGGAACCATCTGTATGCCCCGGCGCGGCAAAAATATGGGCGCGAACCCCATAATCAGATAAGTCGTCACCATCATCCATAAAAATGTCTGGCTGGAATACTGCTGCCGGACGTGCTGAAAAATCTCGGTTGGATAGGGCTAAAACAATCTTGCCCGGCAAAGATGCCGCAGAAAGCGGCTGGTTATGATTGGACGCGATCAGGTTGCAGTCGCCCTGGTGCATCGCCACCGGTATGCCAAACTGCTTGGATAACGCCGCTGCATTTTCAGCATGGTCAAAATGCCCATGCGTCAGCAAAATCAGCCCCACATGATACAATTTGCATTTTTCAGCAACCTGCCCGATAAATTCCTTTCTCCCGGTATCCACCAAGATCCCATGTGTGCCATTTTGAATGATATAGCAGTTGCCATTACCACATTTTATCCTGATAATTTGATTCATACAGCGGCACCTCCGCACATCCATCGCTTTATTCATTATAAAACAATCCCTGCTGGAAATCAACCATATGTCTTTTGATGCTGTTATCAAGAAAAAAACATATCTTGTCCGTCATAAATCCTGATAAAAAATTATAGAATTACATATATTATATCAGATATATGCTTTATCTTACAAACACATTGACATGGGGATAAAGATGCGCTATAATCGTTAAGAAGAAGATATGATATATTTTTGTGAGGTGATTTCTTATGTATCCTGATTCTTACAGTGTAAAACCTTGCCCGGCTGGACGCTATACCGCGAAAGCCTTTGGCTGGATGTTCCTCGGGCTTGCAACCACATTCATTGTGATGCTTGCAACCTATATGACAGGCATTTTTACATTTCTCCTGTCTGTTCCGGCGATGGCAGTGCTTGCAATTCTGGAACTTATCACGGTGTTCAGCCTTTCTGCAAAAATTGGGAAAATATCAGTCGGCGCTTCCCGCTTGATGTTTTTCTTTTATGCCGTGCTGAATGGACTGGCATTTTCCACGTACTTCCTCTATTTTGAAGTCCCTGCGCTTGTGCTTGCTTTTGGCGTTACCGCTGCTTATTTTGGCATTATGGCGGCTGTCGGTTATTTTACCGCTGTAGACCTTTCCCGGCTGCGTCCTATCCTGCTCGGCGGGCTGGTGCTGCTGATCCTGTTTAACCTGCTTGGCATGTTCTTTGGGTTTGGTGGTGCGGAACGCCTGCTTTGCTTTGGCGGCGCTGCAATTTTCCTTGTTTTTACCGCTTATGATGTCCAAAAAATCAAAGCGCTGCACGCGGCTTACAGCCATGACGCTGCTCTTTTGGAAAAGGCTTCTATTTTCGCGGCACTCCAGCTTTATTTGGACTTTATTAACCTGTTTTTGTATATTCTGCGCCTGTTTAATAGCCGCGACTAAATTCTGGCGTCTTTCATCCCTTGCCTTTGCTGGCAGGGGATTTTTATTTGCGGCTTGTCTGACCTGCGTTGGTCATGACAGGTCTTCCCAAAGCATATACAAGCGAAAACACCAAAATTATTTTACAACTTGCTGTTTTGTTTGTTATCTATTTGTGATATAATGTTTTCTGGATTATAATACCGAAAGAAATTTGAAAGGCTGATACCATGGCAAAATTTTTAGAAAAAATCTTTGGGACCTATTCCAGCCGTGAGGTCAGGAAAATTGAACCCATTGCAGATAAGGTTCTTGCGTTAGAAGATGAATACCGCAAATTAACGGATGCTGAACTCCGCGCCAAAACGGACGAGTTTAAAAAACGATTCCAAAATGGTGAAACCCTTGATGATTTGCTGCCCGAAGCCTTTGCTACCTGCCGCGAAGCGGCAGACCGTGTACTTGGGCTGCGCCATTACCGTGTGCAAATCATTGGCGGTATTGTGCTGCACCAAGGGCGCATTGCCGAAATGAAAACCGGTGAAGGCAAAACCTTGGTGGCAACCCTGCCCGCTTATCTCAACGCCCTCACGGGCAAAGGCGTGCATATTGTCACCGTCAATGACTATCTGGCAAAACGTGACTCCGAATGGATGGGCAAGGTTTATCGTTTCCTTGGTTTAAAAGTCGGGCTGATTATCCATGCGGTGGAACCGCAAGACCGCAAAGCAATGTATGAAGCCGATATTACCTATGGCACCAACAATGAGTTCGGGTTTGACTACCTGCGTGACAATATGGCAATCTATATGAACTCACGGGTGCAGCGCGGCCATGCGTTTGCGATTGTGGACGAAGTGGACTCCATTTTGATTGATGAAGCTCGTACCCCGCTGATTATTTCCGGACAAGGGGATAAATCGACCCAGCTTTATCAGATTGCCGACCAGTTTGCCGCCCGCCTGACCGCGATGCGCGTCAAAGAAGTGGACGCAAAAGAAGAACAGGACGAAATTGAAGCCGATTATATTGTGGATGAAAAAGCCCGCACCGCTACCCTCACCCCAAAAGGGACTGCCCGTGCGGAAGCTTATTTCAAAATTGACAACCTCAATGACCCGGAAAACAGCACCTTGCAGCACCATATCAACCAAGCCATCAAAGCCCGCGGCATTATGCAGAAGGATGTCGATTATGTGGTGCGAGAAGGGCAAATCATTATTGTGGATGAGTTTACTGGACGTTTGATGTTTGGGCGGCGGTATAATGAAGGGCTGCATCAGGCAATTGAAGCCAAAGAAGGCGTGCGGGTACAGCATGAATCCAAAACGCTGGCAACGATTACCTTCCAGAACTTTTTCCGTTTGTATGGCAAGCTGTCCGGCATGACTGGTACTGCCCTGACCGAAGAAGAAGAGTTCCGCTCCATCTATAAGCTGGATGTTGTAGAAATCCCGACCAATAAACCGATTGCCCGTAAGGATAACCCGGATGCTGTTTATAAGAACCAGCGCGGCAAAACGATGGCAGCCATCCGCCGCATTGAGGAATGCCATGCCAAAGGACAGCCGATTTTGGTTGGCACGGTTTCCATTGAAAAATCAGAGGAATTATCTGCCCTGCTCAAGAAAAAAGGCATCAAACATACTGTACTCAATGCGAAATATCATGAACAGGAAGCAGAAATCGTTGCGCAGGCTGGCAAACTGGGCGCAGTGACCATTGCCACCAATATGGCAGGGCGCGGCACAGATATCATGCTGGGCGGCAACCCGGAATTTCTTGCCCGCGAAGCGCTGAAAAAAGCTGGTTATGCGGAAGAAATTATCACCGAAGCAACCGGCCATGCCGATACGGATAATGAAGAAATTTTGGAAGCCCGCAATAAATACAGCGAGCTTTACAAACAATATAAATCTGAAACCGATGCGGACGCGGAAAAAGTCCGTCAGGCTGGCGGCTTATATATCCTTGGCACCGAACGCCATGAATCCCGTCGGATTGACAACCAGTTACGCGGGCGTGCCGGGCGCCAAGGCGACCCTGGTGAAAGCTCTTTCTATATTTGCATGGAAGATGATTTGATGCGCCTGTTTGGTTCGGAACGCATTCAAGGCATGATGGAAAGTCTTGGGCTGGAAGATGATGAACCGATTGATCAGAAAATCCTTTCAGGCGCGATTGAAAACGCACAAAAAAAGGTAGAATCCCGCAACTTTGCCACCCGTAAACATGTGCTGGAATATGACGATGTGATGAATAAGCAGCGCGAAATCATTTATGGGCAGCGCTTAAAAGTGCTGAGCGGGGAGGATGTCAGCACAAATATCACAGGCATGGTTGATGAAACCATTGACCGCGCTGTGGAAGGCGCGGTTGGCGAACATCAAACCATTACACCTGAAATGATAGAACAGGTGCGCCGCCGTTTCCTTGGCTTATTCCTTGGCGCGGAAGATTTTGTATTCACGGCAGAAGAACTTGACGACCTGACCGCAGATCAGATGAAAAACCAGCTCAAAGACCGGGCGCATGAGGTTTATGCCGCCAAAGAACAAGCACTTGGCAGCCCAATTATGCGGGAACTGGAACGTGTTATCCTGCTGCGCAATGTAGACAGCAAATGGATGGATCATATTGACGCGATGACTGAACTGCGCAATGGTATAGGGCTGCGCGCTTATGGGCAATATGATCCTGTTGTGGAATATAAGCGTGAAGGATTTGATATGTTTGACGCGATGGTTGACGCAATCCGGGAAGACACCGTAAGGACAATTTACCTGGCACAGGTGCGCACCCGCGAAGAACCAAAACGCGAACAAGTTGCCAAAGAAACAGCCGCCTCTGGCGCGGATGACGGCACAGTGAAAAAAGAACCTGTCCGCAAACCTAAAAAAGTTGGGCGCAATGACTTATGCCCTTGCGGCAGCGGACTGAAATATAAAAAATGCTGCGGCAGGAATGAATAAACTTTATCAGAAGTAAAAAACAGGCGCCTTCCCGCGCCGGAACCAGGAGAAAAACAATGTGTGTAACAAAAATCCGTGACAATATCTATGCTGTTGGGGTGAAAGACCCGGATGTACGTATTTTCCATGGGTATAAAACCCCATTCGGGGCAACGTACAACTGTTATCTGGTGATTGATGAAAAAATCACATTGATTGACAATGTCAAAGCAAAATTCACCGAAGACTACCTCAAAAATATTGAGGAAATTGTCCCGATTGAAAAAATTGATGTGCTGATTCAAAACCATATTGAACCCGACCATTCGGGTTCTTTCCCAGCGATTGCCCAGCGCAACCCAAATCTTGCGGTTTATTGCACAAACGGTGCAAAGACAGGTATCAATGCGTATTATGGGATTCAAAATATGGATTGGCACATTGTCAAAGCCGGTGATACCCTTTCCACAGGCAAATACACATGGCATTTTATCCCTGCACCAATGGTGCATTGGCCGGATTCTATGCTAACTTATTTGGCAGAAGAAAAAATTCTGTTTTCCAATGATGCATTCGGGCAGCATGTTTGCACGGGTGAAACCTATGATGATGAAATGGGCTTGCCGCGCCTCATGGAACGCGCCGCGGATTATTATGGCAATATTGTGTTGCCATTTGGTATGCAGGTGCAAAAACTGTTAGAACAAGCAAGCGGGCTGGATATTGGCATGGTTTGCCCTTCTCATGGTGTCATTCTGCGCTCCCATATCAAAGAAATGGTGGAAGCCTACAGCCGCTGGGCAAAGAATGAATGTGACATGGATAAAGTGGTCATTGTTTATGATTCCATGTGGGGTTCCACAGAAGAAATGGCACAGAAAATCAAGGCTGAGTATGAAGATCTGGGTAAGAAAGTACACATGCACTGCTTGCGCGATGAACATTATTCGCAGGTGATGGGGGATGTGCTGGACGCGAAATTTGTGATGATTGGCGCGTCCACACTGAACAATAATATGATGCCAACGGTTGCCGCATTTATGACCTATATGCGTGGGTTAAAGCCCAAAGACCGTATTGGACTTGCCTTTGGTTCTTATGGCTGGAGTGGCGAAGCAACCAAACAGGCAGATGAAATCATGCAAAGCATGGGCTGGCATACGATGCCAATCCGGAAACAGCTTTACCGAGGCTGATTTCTTTGGTCGGCATTGATAAGAAGCATTTCCCAATGTAACCCAATTGGATATGTAAAACCAATATACGGTATGTGATAATTGTTCTAACGCCCTGTCCTTCGTCAAACGGGACAGGGCTTCTTTTCGTGCGCCCGGCATGAGCAACAACTAAGCGGTGAAAGTCCGCAACGCGCTCGGCAGCAGGAAGCGTTAGCCGAAGGCAAGGGTGTCCACCGTGAGGTGGAATCTGAAGGAAGCCGAATGCCAAGGGATAAAACCCTTGACGGGCAAAATCCCGAACCGACGAACAGAAACCACATATAAGGCCGTGCAGGAATGGACGAATGTGCTAAACAACACAAAGTCCAATGCTGCCCAAATTCCGTGCGGTAAATGTGGCGGTTACATGGGAGGAAAGCTGTTGCTCTTACCCGAGGAGATCTTACAGGCGGCGAATAGGGAAAAAATCCAAAAGCTGTAGTAACAACGAACTGCAAGAAGTCAGCCGAGGCCATAATACCAGAGGGGATGCCCCGAAGAGAAGGGCTGAACAATCGCAAGTTCCAAGTAAAGACTGGAAGGAGGTCGGCGTGATGAAAGCAGAATACCTTGGAAACGAGGGCTGGCTGCAAAGGGATGGGGTGGAACACAAAGAGTATGCAGGAGCGCGGAGCGCCGGGACTCAGGAAGGAAAAGAACGGAGCGGTGCAGGCGACCTGCTGGAAAGCATACTGGACAGGGAGAATCTGAACAGGGCATACAAGCGGGTCAAACGCAACCGCGGAGCACCAGGTGTAGACGGGATGACCGTAGACAAGGCGCTGCCGTGGCTGTGGGAACACAGGGACGAATTGCTGCAAAGTATACGGAAAATGAAGTATAACCCAGCCCCAGTACGGCGCAAGACGATCCCGAAACCGGATGGCAGCGGAGAGCGGAAATTGGGGATACCCACAGTAATAGACTGGGTAATTCAACAGGCAATCGCGCAGAAGCTGCAAGGCATTTGGGAGGCAGAGTTCTTGCCGGACAGCTACGGCTACCGGCCAAGGCGAAGCGCCCAGCAGGCAATTATGAAGGTAAAGAAGTACGCCCAGGCAGGATATACCGTTGCGGTATCCATAGACCTGAGCAAATACTTTGATACACTGAACCATGAGCTGCTCATGAACCTGCTGTGCAAGAAGGTACAAGACAAACGGACACTGGACCTAATCAAGAAGTATCTGAAAAGCGGGGTCATGGAGGACGGGGTGGGTCTGCAAGACCGAGCAAGGCTCGCCGCAGGGTGAGCCGCTGTCGCCACTGCTTGCAAACATCTACCTGAACGAGTTCGATTGGGAGATGGAGCGACGGGAAGTGAAGCTAGTGCGGTACGCAGATAACATCGTAGTCCTGGCCAGAAACAGAAGGGCAAGTGAACGCCTGCTGGAATCCAGCCGCAGATACCTGGAGGGTAAGCTGAAGATGAACGTGGAAAAGAGCAAAGTGACCAGCATCTTTGCCCGAACGGACTTCAAATTTCTTGGGTTTTGTTTGGACAAGAACGGAACCGGCATCTACATCCGCACTCACAGAAAGTCCCTGCAAAAGGCCAAAGCGAAACGCAAGCTCCTGACCAGGCGCAACCGAGGGCGCAATGTCCGCGCGGTAATGCGAGAAGTGAAGGAGTACATCCGGGGATGGCTTGGGCACTATTACTTTTGAATAGAAGTATAGGAAAGAGTGAAAAAATATGATATATAGTCGGTGAAAAAGGATTTAAACACAAAGCCTATCAATGCTGACAAGGGGAATAAAAGAAATATAGTTAATAAAAGGGAGTGTGTAAATAGCAAAGAGGAATAGGATGTGGTAGAATAAAGGGAAAGAAAAGGTGAAGCATTAGCCAAAGAAATCCTGGAAACATATCAGCCCCAAACAGTAGCAGAGATGCAGGAAGCGTTAAAGGATATTTTCGGACCGATGTTTGAAGCAATGCTGCAGGGAGAGTTGAGTGCTCATCTGGGATATGAGAGCAACGAACGAGGAGAGAAGGAAACATCGAACCGGCGTAACGGGTATAGCCAGAAGACGCTGAAAACAACCGCAGGGAGCGTAGAGATACAAGTGCCACGTGATCGGGATGGTAGTTTTGAACCACAGCTGATAAAAAAGCGACAGCGGGATGTAAGCAGCATAGAAGAAAAAGTGTTAGAAGCTGTACCAATAGATTAAAACCGTTTTAAAATAAAGGGGTTTGTCAAGATATTTGTGTAAGTAAATCAAAGAGAAACATTCAATTCAGAGGAATATATAGAATAGACATCTAGTGATTGTAATGATGGATACGCTGGTGAATGGAGTTATCCAGCTCCAGCTGGTTTCGAACAAGTGCCCAATTGGGAATGGGGTGCTGCCCCCACTTTTTGGTCAATTCAGTGACACGAAGATACAAGAGTTTGAGCAGGGCGTTTTTATTCGGGAAGGCACCCTTTCTTGTAACGATACGCAGGCTGGAATTGATACTCTCTAAGGCATTGGTAGTGTACATTACTCTGCGGACGGCACTGCCAAGATCAAAGAGCTGCTCCACATGCCTCCAGTTGCGACCCACACATTCCCAGCTCCCGGATAACGGCTCCAATCTTTTTGAAAATGCTCAAATTCGCTGCTGGCTGCTGTCAGGCTCGGTGCGGCATAAATGCGTTTCAATTGTGCAGTAAACACCTTGTAGTCCCGGCTGGGAACATATTTGAGGGAATTACGAATCAGATGCACAATACATCGCTGAACGACTACCTGGGGAAAGATCACTTTTGCGCCATCCTCCAGACCTGTTACACCATCCATAGATGCTGAACCATTAACATCTTATACTGGATTTACTGAAGCTGAAACCAAAGCCCTTTATGAAAAATACAATATGGATTTTCAGGATGCAAAACGCTGGTATGATGGATACCGTTTTACTGGGGATCTGCATATTTACAATCCAAAATCTGTAGTAGATTCTTTACGCCGAAAACGTTTCAGCAGCTATTGGACACAAACTGAAACTTACGAAGCACTGCGAGTTTATATTGATATGAACTATGATGGGCTGAAAGATTCTGTGATCCAAATGATTGGTGGTGAAAAAGTCAAAATCAATCCTGCGCACTTCACCAATGATATGACGACATTTAAAACCAAAGATGATGTACTCACCCTGCTGATTCATTTGGGATATCTGGGATATGATGCAGAAAAGCAGCAGGTTTTTATCCCAAACGAGGAAGTCCGCGGTGAATTTGTCAATACAGTCGAAGTATCAAACTGGCAGGAAGTGATGCGGTCTATTACTGCTTCAGAATCATTATTAGAATCAACATTGAATGGTGATACTGAAGCTGTTGCGGCGGGGTTGGATTCTGTCCATATGGATACGACTTCTATTTTATCATACAATAATGAAAATTCGCTTAGCTGTGTCATTTCACTCGCCTATTACAGTGCAAGAAATTACTATTATCTGAAACGGGAACTTCCTGCTGGAAAAGGTTTCGCCGATATGGTTTTTACCCCAAGAAGCAACAGCCCAGATAAACCTGCGATGATTGTTAAACTCAAATGGGATCATTCTGCGCAGGGTGCTATTCAGCAGGTCAAGGAAAAACAATATGTGAAAGCACTTGAGGGCTACTCCGGAACAGTTTTCCTGATTGGCATTAACTATAATAAGGATACGAAGCATCATGAATGCCTGATTGAGAAAATAGAACGCAGCGATAGCCGAGGCAGTGATACCTCCACTTTTCAAGGCTGACAGCACGGAAGACAAATGATACAGCACGGTGTTCCGGCTGCCGCTCCTCTTGATTTCCCCATACAGCAGACAAACCCTCCCGGTCAGACCGGGCAGCTTCTATGGTGGTTTTGGTGTTATGAAATCCAGTTAGACCAGACAACAAATGAATAGTCCCCTGTGTTGATTACTTTGATATAGTATACCAGCATTTTCATATCTCTTACTGTATTTCAATCCCACAAAAAATGATTGAGCCTAAATTTTGCATATATACCTTTATGAAAAGCAGATTATAATTTGAGATTTACAAACCGCAGATTTTTCTTTATATAAAAAGTTATATAATGTTTATAAAAAATCCCCGTTATCGTTTTGTGATAACGGGGATATGCCATTGAATGATAATGTCCTTATGTACAATATATAAAAAGTGTCCTGCGAAATCTCATTTGCCAGAGAGGTAAGCATGATGGAAACAAATGGTCAGAAGCAGCCAATGTTTTAACTTTTGGTACTATGAACCAGTACATTGTAACATATTGTCGTTAAATTGCAAAAATAAGATATTAAAATTGAGATTTATTCAATGGCACAGAAAAAAGAGAAGAGATGATTGGAAAAACAAATTATAAATAATTGGTGGTTGGTGCCAGTTATATGGAACACATTTCTATACGGTGAGAGCGAAAAAACGATTATGAAACAGTAATTTTTCTTACAGGTTCAAGTTTTCCGCTTTTTGCGGAAATTGCAGCTGCTTCTGCAATCAATACAGCCTGTAAGCCATCAAACCCCGTAACTGGCGGAACAGAATGTTGACGAACGGCCTCTGCAAAATCAGTCAATTCCACCAAATAGGCATCTTTATACCGCTCCGGAAAATGATAAGGCACTTTTGCACCATGGAACCCATCATGCGTAAAAAACCGAACATTGTTTTCATACATATTGTCATCCATAGCACATCCTTCTGAACCAAGCGCTTCAATACGTTGGTCATGCCCAAAACTAGATCTTCTGCTAGTTTCAAGGACTGCAATTGTACCATTTTCAAAACGAAGGATAGCATGACCACTCCCTACATCCCCATATTCGGAAATCTGTGGGTCACAAACTGATGTCCCCGTTGCAAAAACTTCTTCAACTTCGCTGCCGGTAAGAAAACGTGCCATGTCAAAATCATGAATCATGAAATCCACATAGATACCGCCAGATTCACTGATATATTTCATAGACGGGGGCGCTGGGTCACGAGAGGTAATCTTCAGAACTTCCAATTTTCCAATGCTGCCATCTGCAATCATATGCTGTATCTTGCTATGGTGAATATCAAAGCGATGCATAAAACCAACCTGTAAGATCACATCAGCTTCTTTTACTGCGCGCAGAGCACTCAAAATGCGATCAACATTATGGTCAATGGGTTTTTCACAGAAAATGTCTTTCCCTGCTTTGGCTGCACGGATGATAAAATCAGAATGGGTTTCTGTAATAGAACAAATCATAACTGCCGCAATTGAAGGATCAGAAAAAATGTCCTCCGGCTCTTGGGAGCAAGAGATTCCCAGTTCATGCATTTCCTGTTCTGTTTCTTCATTTAAGAAAGGATCGACGCCATGGATGATTTCAAAATCCTTCATAGCAACCAGGTTTCTGATGTGCATTTTCCCAATTCGCCCCAATCCCAGGACGCCAATACGGATAGGCTGTTTCATAATAAAAGACCCCTTATATTTTAGAGTAGTAGTGATTAAATCCTTTCTTCAAAGGCTGACCAAGTAAGAAATGTTGTAGGTTTACAAAACCTTCCGCTATGTTTAGATACTTTATGCAAGATTCCCGCCTATTGCTGCAGACAGCATATCACAACAAAAAGCGAAAGTTGCCCGCCAATATCGTTTGATTGCCCTGCTATCCTTCATTTTAGAGTCTGACCCCTATGTTCATTTGCTGCGAATGCGATCAAATGTAACTGCCAGAACAATCACGATACCAATGACAACCTGCTGAATATAAGAAGATACGTTCAGCAAATTCAGCCCGTTATTCAGAACTGCAATCATCAGCGCACCAATAATCGTGCCGGAAAGCCGTCCTTCTCCTCCATCCAGGCTAGTGCCGCCGATAACCGTGGCTGCAATGGCATCCAGCTCATAGCCTTCACCAGCTACAGGCTGCGCAGAATCCAGACGAGCAGTCAACAGCACTGCGGCAAGACCTGCTGTTAAACCGCAGATGATATATACAAGCAATGTATAACGGTTTGTGTTGATACCTGACAAGCGGGTAGCTTCCATATTGCCGCCGATGGCATAAATATAGCGGCCTGTTCTCGTATACTTTAAAATAAACATCCCGATGATAAAAGTTAGTGCCATGATAATAATCATAACAGGAATGCCCAATATGGTGCCGCTGCCGATAAAATTCAACTTACCAGAAAATCCGGAAATAGAACGCCCTCCCGCAATATACAGCGCAGCGCCGCGGGCAATGGACATCGTACCTAATGTTGCAATAAAAGCCGGGAGATTTAGCCGTGTGACAAGCAGACCATTTACCAGCCCGCAAAATCCACCAATCAATACACAGACCAGAAGCGCGGCAGCCAATGGAATTTCTGCTTTGACGATGATTCCAAGTACAATGCCCGCAAGCGCTACAATGGAACCCACAGACAAATCTATTCCGCCTGTCAAGATCACAAAAGTCATGCCGCAGGCGAGTGTAGCATTGATTGCTGCCTGCAAAACAATGTTAATCAGGTTTTTCTGTGTTGCAAACCAAGGAGATGCAATAGAAAGCGCAATACATAGAACAATTAATGCCACCAAAACAACAAAGATGTTCGATACATTTTTAATATTAATCTTTTTCATTTTGTGTTCCCCCAGTTGCAAGATGCATTATTTTTTCCTGTGTCGCTTCTGACCGTTCCATTTCCCCAACAATTTTGCCGCTGCACATAACAACCACACGGTCACTCATGCCAAGGATCTCTGGCAATTCAGAAGAAATCAAAATAATTGCCATTCCCTGCTTTGCCAAATCGCAAATAATACGGTAAATTTCTGACTTGGCAGCGACATCAATGCCCCGCGTAGGCTCATCAAAAATAAGCACTTTACAATTGGTCATTAACCATTTCCCAATGACGACCTTCTGTTGATTGCCGCCAGACAAAAATTTTACCTTTTGCATCAAATGGGGGGTTTTAATCTTCATCGCGTCTACATACTGGTTGGCAAAGGTATTTTCAGATTGCTTATTTAAGATCCCATTTTTCATTGTCTTTTTCAGACTTGCCAGCGTAATATTTTCACTCACGCTCATACCCAGCACCAGCCCATAGTGCTTGCGGTCTTCGGGCAGCAGACCAATGCCCTTTTTTACCGCATCTTCTGGTGTGCGGATATGCAGCTGCTGCCCTTCCAAATAAACAGTGCCGGAATCAAATGGGTCAGCGCCGATGATCGCACGCGCAAGTTCTGTGCGCCCTGCGCCCATAAGCCCAGCAAGACCAAGAATTTCACCTTTGCGTACAGAAATTGTGCAATCTGATAGTTTGTCCTTTGTTGTAAAGCCGCGGGCTTCAAATATGGTTTCGCCAATCGGCACTTTGATTTTCGGAAACATATCTTTTAGTTCCCGGCCAACCATCATATGAATCATCTTCTCTATCGAAGAATCTGCAATACAGACGGTATCAATATAGCGCCCATCCCGCATAATGGTTGCCCGATCGCCAATCCGTTTTATTTCATCAAAACGGTGCGAAATATATACAATCCCGACACCTTGCGATTTAAGGTCTTCAATGATGCGGAATAATGCATCAATTTCCCGGTCTGTCAGCGAAGAAGTTGGTTCATCAAAAATAATGACCTTTGAGTTTTGGCTAACACACTTTGCAATCTCCACCATCTGCTGCTGCGCAACACTTAGGGTTTTTAATACTGCTTTCGGATTAATATCGACACCCAGGCGTTTTAAAATCTCCCCCGCATCTTGAAATAGCTTATTCCATGCAATCACTGCACCACGTTTTGGTTCACGGCCAAGGAAAATGTTTTCCGCAACTGTCAGGTATGGAATCAGATTCAGCTCCTGGTGTACGATATTTACACCTGCTTCCATAGCCTCCTTGCTTCCGGCAAATGTAACCTCATGCCCATCTATGCGGATAATACCTGCATTCCGCTTATAAACGCCTGATAGGACTTTCATCAAAGTTGATTTCCCCGCGCCGTTTTCGCCAAGTAAAATGTGAACTTCTCCCCGCTCCAGCGAAAAATCAACATCGTCCAAAGCCTTGACGCCAGGAAATTCAACTGTAATATGTTCCATTTGAACAATTGGTATGCCCATTGCCTCACTCCCCTTTATTTGAAATACAAATCGGGGCAGCAGAACGATGCTGCCCCGGCAATAAAATATGGATTTTCCGGTTTATCTTATTCCGCGGTCTGCATAACCACTTCAACGGCAATATCTTCTTCACAGGAACCATTTTTCAGATAGTCCAATGCCGTTTCCAGCGCAGTTGTACCCATATCAGCAGGGGACTGCGCAATAGAGCCAAGCATTCTGCCCTCGTTGATAACCGCTTTGGCATCATCGGTGGCATCAAATCCAATGACTGTGATTTTCCCGCCTAATCCAGCATCTTCAATTGCCTTGACTGCACCCAATGCCATCATATCATTGGCGGCGAACAGGCCGACAAGATCCGGATTTGCCTGCAAGATATTTTGAAAAACGGTATACCCTTTCTCCTGATCCCAGTCCGCAGGCTGAGAAGCCACAATTTCCAAGCCGCCCAGTTCCTTCACCTTATCGGTAAAACCATTGACGCGGTTGACAGAAGATTCATGACCACTAACACCTTCCAACACTGCAATCTTGCCTTCGCTAACCGCTTTTTTCATTTCTTCAGCGGCAACTTGTCCGCCATAGTAGTTATCTGACCCAATAAACGAAATTGTCGTTGCACCGTTTTCCTTCATTGCGGCTTCATCCAGCCGGGTATCCACGATGACAACAGGTATGCCCGCATCATTACACTTTTTTACTGCCGGCGCCAATTCCGTGGAACCGTTTGGCGTCAGCAAAATCGCGTCTACCTGCTGTGTAATCATGTTCTCCAAAATCTGCATTTGCTTTTCTGTATCTGTTTCTTTTTCAGGCGCCTGAAGCATAATCTGTACGCCAAGCTCCTTGCCCTTGGCCTCAATGGCTTCCTGCATGGTTACATAAAATGGGTTTGCCAGAGATTTCAGGACAACGCCGATTTTGTAGCTGTCACCAGCGGCGCTATTATCTTTATTGCCACCGCCGCCACAACCAGTCAGCATACTCAGGCACATGGTCACCACAAGAATGACCGCTAACGTTTTCCAAAGCCGTTTCATCATATCTTCTTCCTTCCTTCTTACCGTGTTGTTTTAACGATCCTTAGAATGTTTCATCGAAAAAACTAAAACATTCTATTGGAATAATTAAAACATAGCTATACTGTTTTGTCAATCAGTCAATTTAGCAAAATAATGTACAGAAAATATATACAACCTGCCAGGACGTACTTGTAAAATCCAGGTCAAGTCAAAAAAATGGGCTTTTCAGCATATGTTTTTTCATTATCGTATTGTGGAGAAAACATCAATATGGTAAAATGAAAAAATACAGCAATATAAAATCGGTAAAAACAGTGAAACGGCTTTCATATAAAGCTGTATATAAATTAGTATCAATTACAAATTCATTGTATCATGTGAACAAAACCCAATGCTTTGATTGCCTATAACGAATCTAATGATAAATTTTAAAGTAAAGAGGTGGGTATATGACAATACGCGAAATTGCAAAACAGAATGGCGTAGCCGCATCCACTGTTTCACTTGTTTTGAATAATAAACCTGGCGTCCGAAAAGAGGTACGGGAAAAAATTATAGCTGTGCTCAAGGAAAACGGCTACTCTATCCGTGAAAATGCCCCAAAGACTGCGATGCGTGGCGAAATCAAATTCATCCGTTATTTATCTGCGACACATAGCCGGGAACGAAATGAAGATTTCTTTGTTGGGATTTTAAATGGCGCTGAATACCGTGCCCATCAGCTTGGCCTTCATTTCGGATTGAATAGCATGACAGCCGAGCAATTACCCGATATGTTTAAATCTTTGGAAGCGCAGCCTGACCTTATTGGTGTCATATTTCTTGCCAGTGAAATATCTGATACGCAAATGACACATTTATTAAATTTTTCTCGTCCCATTGTGACATTGGATATGCCGCTTCAACTGGAACACTATCCACTGAACATCATCAATATGGATAACTCCGGCGGAATTTTTAATGCTGTGCAGAACCTTTATAAAATGGGGCACCGCAGCATTGGTTTTCTGCGGGGCGAAACGGAAATAGGCGGTTTATATGCTCGATATGTGGCATTTAAGAATGCCATGAATATGCTTGGCCTGGAAATAAACCCCGATCATGTCCTGCGTATTGACCCACAGTACGAAATCGCTGTCCAGCAAATGGGGGAACATCTTCAGAAACTTTCAAAACTGCCAACTGCTTTTGTGGCTGCCAATGATATCATTGCATCTGGCTGCTTGCGCGCATTACAGCAAGCAGGGATTCGGGTTCCCGAAGATGTATCAATCATTGGGTTTGACGATGGTATTATGAGTACATTTCTCTCTCCATCACTGACAACCCTGCGCGTCAATCGCGCAAGATTAGGCGAATTAGCAGTCGAACGCCTGACAGCCCTTAATGCGGTTCCAGACGACGTTGTGATCAAATCGACAATCTCTGTTTTGCTGGTTGAGCGGGAATCTGTTATATTCGCTGAACCAACAATATAAAACTTTCATTCAAAAATTGAAATTATATCGAAACACAGACTGGCATTTTATCCTTATGCCAGCTGTATTTTTTTCAATCCGTATCCATCAGCAGATAAAATATGTTTGACAGTTTTGCAGAAACGTACTACAATAAAAATATGAAACGTTCCTGCTTTTATTTCGAACAATGAAAGGCGGTATTGAAAATGAAAAGAAAACTTCGATTTGGTATGGTGGGCGGTGGAAATGGAGCATTTATTGGAAATGTTCACCGGCGCGGTGCAACGATGGATGAAATGGCAGTTTTAAGCGCTGGCTGTTTTTCCCGTAATCCAGAAAAAAATAAAGAAACCGCATGGGCTTGGGATATAACAGACGCAGACCGCGTCTATGCAAATTTCCGTGAAATGGCAGAAAAAGAGTCCCAACGGAATGATGGGATTGATTTCGCCGTTGTCGTCACCCCTACCGACACACATTACGAAATGGTCAAATGTTTTTTGACACATGGCATCCATGTTGTATGTGACAAACCATTATGTTATTCTTTGGATGAAGGAATAGAACTCCAAAAACTCGCTGAAGAAAAAGGTCTTCTTGTTGGATTAACTTATACTTATGCCTCTTACGCAATTATCCACCAGGCACGAAAAATGATTGATACTGGTGCAATTGGGGAAATTATCAATGTCATTGCAGAATATCCGCAGGACTGGGTCATGCTGTCCCTGCTGAATTCCAGCGGTATCAATGGGCAATGGCGTATGGATCCTGCACGGGCTGGCGGTTCAGCTTGTTGCTCCGACATTGGGACGCACCTTGAAGCATTGATTGGACGTATGACTGGGTTAAAGCTGGAACGTGTGCTTGCCCGATTTAACCATTATAAAAACTCTCCGCTGGAACATGATGTACAAATCTTGCTGGATTATGAAAACGGTATCCCTGGTATGCTCTGGGCATCCCAAGTTGCCGCAGGATATGATTGCGCTGTCAAAATCCGTGTACTCGGTGATAAAGGTTCCATCGAATGGAACCATACAAATCCAATGGAAATTCGATATGCGCAATTAAATAAACCTGTTCAAATTCTGACTGCAAACAGAGTTTATTGTGATAATACCTGCACGAATTTATGCCGCCTTCCCGCTGGGCATCCAGAGGGATATTATGAAGCCTTCGCCAACGTATATAAAAGCTTTTGCAAAACGCTTCTGGCGCAAATGGAAGGTGTTAAAATTTGTGAATATCATTACCCTACCCTTACCGATGGGCTTGCTGGACTGCGTTTTGTGCAAGCCTGCCTGAAATCGAATGCATCAGGAAATTGTTGGGTTTCCTTGGACAGCTTATAATCCATAATGAATATGATTCATGCGCCCCAATAGCGTATCCGCCAAATAAACTATGCCTCCACAACAATCGCCAGCCCATCCCGGCTGGCGAAAGGATTTAACATATTTACCCAGGCAGAAGCAAAGTCCCCAGCAGCTGTGAAAAAGCGGGTAAAATAATCTTTCATATGAAGGCCATTAACACTGGCAGTTGCAGCTACAGCGTATATCATAGCATTTGCTTCGGCTCCTTTTATAGATGCGGAGAACAGCCAGTTCTCAAATATCGTTTTAGAACACATCAAGATAGTACATGAGGTTTAATATTGTAATAATTATAAACCTTACAGCCCCATATGAATCATTCGCAAAAGCTTGATTACCCTAATGGTAAGTTGCCGTCAAAAAAAATAGCATTCACTTGTTCTGCGGAGAGATTCAGTTCTCTTATTATGATAACCTTTTCCCCATCAGAAAAACCAACATCGCCGCGTTCTTTTTTCCATAAGAAACGGTTGACTTTCCTATCAGCGCTGCCATTTCTTTTTTCATCTTGCCTTTTCGTTTTCTGGCATATTCTAGTTACAATTATTTTATGTAATTACCTCCTCGTATAATAAGTTTTAGATTAATAGGTTTAAGTATCAGCAGGCAATGAGATACCCGTGATACAATAGC
>CAXHNU010000011.1:0-44144 GCA_964017555.1 uncultured Butyricicoccus sp.
TCCCGAACGCTATCAAACGGTCTACTCTAAAATGCCTGGCTCTGCTGCCGCGCCGACGGCTGGACTGCATTTCACCAAAGAATTATTGGAACGCATCAAACAAAAAGGCATCAAGCTGGCATTTGTCACCCTTCATGTAGGGCTTGGCACTTTCCGCCCAGTCAAAGAGGAGGAAATCACTGACCATATCATGCACGCAGAATGGTATACAATAGACGATGCCACAGCAAAAACTATCAATGATACCCGTGCATCAGGCGGGAAAATCTGGGCAGTCGGCACGACTGCAACCCGTACCCTGGAAAGCATTGCGGATCAAACTGGTATCGTGCGTGCCCAATCCGGCTGGACTGATATTTTTATTTATCCCGGTTACCAGTTCAAAGCGGTTGACCATTTGGTGACCAATTTCCATCTGCCGGAGTCTACCCTGATGATGTTAATTTCCGCTTTTGCTACCCGTGAACAAATTATGCAGGCTTATCAGCAAGCTGTCCAAGCGGAATACCGATTTTTTTCCTTTGGGGATGCGATGCTGATCCTATAACATCATTTTCCCTATCACTAAAACACCTAATTATATTACGCTATAAACATGAAACACCAGAAAAAGCCTGGAGATCTGATGATTTCCGGGCTTTTTTTTACGTTAAACCTCCCAGCAAAACAATTCCTTCCTTTTGCATATATAATAGAACACCCCAACGGCATCCGCCAGCAGCCAACCGATAGGCACAGCCCACCAAATCCCAATAACACCGATAAAGGAGATTGATGAAAGCATATAAGCCAATATAACACGGGTGCCAAGGGAAATAACAGTCAATACCACAGACATTCCAGGCTTACCCAATGCCCGATACAGACCATATAATAGAAATAAACATCCAATCCCTACATAAAACGCACCTTCAATATGTAAGTATTGAACGCCTTGCTGAATAATTTCTTTAACAGTGGCATCTTTTGTATCCACAAACAATCCCATTAATTGTTCGGCAAAAACCCACACACATCCGGATACTGTAGCACTGAAAACAATTGCTACAAATACTGCGCCTTTCAATCCTTTTCGGATACGCTCATCTTTTTTCGCACCATAATTTTGCGCAATAAAAGTAGAAAACGCATTGCCAAAATCCTGCACAGGCATATAAGCAAAAGCATCTATTTTAACCACTGCCGCGAATGCAGCCATAATCACAGCACCAAAGCTGTTGACCAGCCCTTGCACCATAAGGATTCCAAGATTCATCACAGATTGCTGCACACAGGTCAAAAAAGAAAACCCAGCGATTTCTTTCATACAAGCCCGAGAAACCCGGCAGCGGCTAAAACTGTGCCGGATTTGTGGATACATCCATAATGTATATGCTATAATGCCAAATCCAGAAATATATTGAGAAATCACTGTTGCTCCGGCTGCCCCAGCGACACCCCATTTTAGCCCCAATACAAACCAGAAATCCAAAATAATATTCAAAGCGACTGAAACAATCAGGAAAAAAAGCGGTATAACCGAATTTCCTATCGCCCGCAGCAAAGATGCAAAATAATTATATAAAAATGTAGCCACAATCCCGCTAAAAATGACCATAAGATATTGCCGCATCGCCCCCCATACTTCTTCCGGCACATGAAGCAAAACTTTGATATGGTCTATCCATAGGAAGACCGCCATATTCAACAAGGCTGTTACCCCCAATATCAAAACAAAAGATGCTGAAATACTCTCATTTAGCCGATCTTCATCCCGTTCACCAAACCGAATGGAAAATACCACTCCACTACCCATACAAAGTCCCAATAAAATTGAGGTTAAAAATGTCATTAGCGTAAACGATGAACCAACAGCGGCTAAGGCATTTTTTCCAAGATATTTCCCAACGATCATTGTATCCGCTATATTGTAACATTGCTGAAACAGGTTCCCTAAAATCATTGGAACCGCAAAGCGCAGCATAGTCCATATGACCGGCCCCTTGGTTAAATCCTTATTCATTTCACATCACCATAAATTATAATTTATAACGTATGTTACGAAATTATTATAGTGAAAATCTCGCGAAAAGTCAAAAAGGAATCTGTTTTCTGTCCTTTTACGGATATGGCTATCAACTCACAAATTCATTTATAAAATCATTGCACTCAAAGGCTTTCCTGGCGCGACAATTGGATATACATTTTCTTCGCGAGGGATGATAAACTCAATGACAACAGGCCCTTTCTGTCTTGCCTTTGCGGCGCATAACGCCGGTTGGATATCTTTTGCACGATTCACGCGAATCCCTGCCGCACCATAACTTTCCGTCAGCTTTACAAAATCAGGGATATATTCCGGACAGTTTCTATGTGGTGCCCGGCAAGCTGGCGAGCAGCTTTTGCGCCAACGCAAGCAGGTACTTGCATACCGGTGCTCAAAAAACATCTCCTGCCATTGACGCACATTACCCAGGTATCCATTATTCATAATGCAAATGATAATCGGCAGCTCATAGGCCACCGCAGTTGCCAACTCCTGTATATTCATCTGCATCCCGCCATCCCCACAAATTGCAATGACTGTTTTATCTGGGCATCCCAGTTTTGCACCGATTGCCGCAGGAAGCCCATATCCCATTGTCCCAAATCCACCAGAAGTCAACAACCGTTTATGCTGATTAAGCGCAAGAAACTGGGTTGCCCACAACTGGTTTTGCCCAACATCCGTTGCAATCATTGCTTCATCAAAAAGCTTATTGATTGCCTTAATGATATTTTGTGGTGTGACTTGTACGGATTCAAACTGTGCATCCAATGGATGGCATTGTTCCCAGCAAGCAATTTGTTTTCGCCATTTTTCAGTATGTAACGGTTTAACCCTGTCCAGCAAAGCGCAGATTACATCTTTTGCATCTGCGGCAATTGTAATATCCGCCGTCACATTGCGGGATATTGCATCAGGCGCAATATCTGCATGGATAATTGTTGCCTGTTTTGCAAATGTGCCTGCTTTGCCTGTAATGCGGTCATTAAATCGGGTACCAATTGAAAATAGTACGTCACAATTGCTGATTGCTGTATTTGCGGCAAAACTCCCGTGTATACCAATATTCCCAATATAAAGCGGATGATCTGTCGGAATTGCCCCTTTGCCCATAATCGTTGTCACTACTGGTATTTTTATTTTTTCTGTTAAACGCTCCATTTCCGCGTTGGCACGGGCAATATTCACGCCGCCGCCCAATAAGAAAAGTGGTTTTTTTGCTGTATATAATTTCTCCAGCGCTGTTTCAATCTGCCCAGGGAGTACTATGGTATTCGCTTTCTGTATTTCTGCGCACGCCGGATATGTATCACTCCCCAGCGCCTGCTGGATATCCTTTGGCAAATCAACAACCACCACACCAGGTTTGCCAGCTTTCGCAATATGGAATGCTTTTTGAATCACAGCTGCAAGTTCCTCCCGCCGCTTGACACAAACAGACCATTTGCATATTCCTTTTGTCATGCCAACAATATCCACCTCTTGAAAGGCTTTATCCCCAAGAAGGCTTGTTGGCACTTGTCCAGTAAAGCAAACCAACGGGACACTGTCATAGCCAGCCGTTGCAATCCCTGTCACTAAATTCGTTGCCCCTGGCCCGCTGGTTACCAAACACACCCCAACCCTGCCTGTAGCGCGTGCATAGCCGTCAGCAGCATGGATCAGCCCTTGCTCATGCCGCGGTAAAATAACCTGGATATCCCCTGCCCCATATAAGGCATCGAATAAATGGATCGCTTGTCCGCCTGGATATGCAAAGAGCACATCCACCTGTTCTTTTTGCAGTGCCTTTACAAATAAACCAGAACCTGTTATCTGCATTGTTTAAATCCTCCTATATCTTATGCGTGTAAACACTTGCATCATGTTTTCAAAAAAACGGTACTGTATGCCAGTACCGTTTCACCCGATCTGTGGGATGCCTTCCACCCAAGCTGTAACGGTTTGCCTGATAAAGTCCTGTTTATCAATGTTTGCAATCCCCTCCGGAAACGAAGCGCACAAAAATGTAAATCCAAATGTACATGAAAAAATGGACATCGCCAGGCATTCATAATCCAAAGGAGGCAATTTCCCCCTTTGTTCCATTTCCTTAAAATACGCTGTCAGAGCGGATAAAAACGCTTCTGGTACTTTCATGATAAACGGGGCGGTTTCCGCATAAATTTGCGGCGCACGTAACCCAATAGAAAGCCTAACAAAATCCGGCGTGATATGTGCCATATACTCGGTCATGAACATTTCTAAATCAGAGCGCAGATCCCACTTCACACGTGCAAACAGCTTTGATGACATATTGCCACGCCATTTTTCTTGCTGGACGCCATGCAGGATAATTTCTTTTTTGCCTTTAAACTTACGGAATAATGTGCATTCATTGACACCTGCGCATTTTGCAATATCCTTTGTTGTGGTTGCAACATAGCCTTTATCGCGGAGCAGCGCCATTGCGGCATCAATAATTTTCTGACTGGTTTCATCCATTTGCGGTGCCATGCCTCCCTATGCAAGTGTTCACTTTCATTTTAATCCCTCTGCTTTGGGTTGTCAAGCATATTTTTTGAAATAGAACCCACAATATGGTGCTGCAAAAAAGGCGGCGCATTTTACAATGCACCGCCTTAAGCTGGCTATGGATATTATTTTATCACTAAAACCGTAGATGTTTCATTGATATGCCCAAAAAACGCTTCCCCATTGGTAGAAAACCCTATGCTGGGATACCGCCCAAACAAGGCGCAATATGGTTCCACCTGGTTTTCGTTCAGGATTTCCAGTGTACGGTATAAACAGTTAAAGTTGATTACACCTGCTGGCTGGTATGAAATCGCTGCATCCAATGCCTTTTTGGTATCCTCTACAATATTGCCAATTTTCAAGACATTCACTTCTGTCCCTTCTGGCAAACCGCAATGCAGCGTAATGCCGTCCCCCTGGATCTGGTTAAATGTGCGGACAAAAATCTCACTGTCAGCAACAACACCCAAAGGGTTACGTACAAAGTAATCCTGGATTTCATCCTGTGGCACGCCCAAAACCTCTGCGTATACTTCGCCACACGGACGGTGGTCAAATTCATAAAGGATACGGTTACGCAGGTCAGATTTGGTGACAAGCAGCTTGCGTTCTGACAGGATATGTGCGCTCTGGGTTTTCAGCACATCATAACCGTTTACCGTTTTGAGGATTGCCAGCACGGCTGCGCCGCTGTAGCACTGATTATTTGCATAAACCAGGGATTCGCCGCGATCCGCCGCAGAAGATGAACCGCCAACAAACAGGAGATCTGTCACAGTACCCAAGCGATCCATAAAGATTTCCTCTACCTTTGCGCTTGACTCAAACAGGACAAGACCAACATAGCGGTCATAATTCGCCAGGACTTCATCAACGCCGCCATAATAGTTGTGCATACCATCCAAAGTTTCCCGCAGTTCAGGTTCAGTACCGATATTTTCCACCACCTGAATGCAGACATCTGCAATGCTGTCACAATCCAACGCCATTATGCTGACAGAACCGCTTGTGAAACCAGCATTGCAATATTCGCTATGGGAAGAAGACCCGATAATTTCGCTGTCAGGAAAAACTTCTTTCAGCGCAGTTTCAGGATGTTCGTAAATGCTTGAAGCGAAAAACAGTAGTAGTTTTGGCTGAAAACCTGCCAAAGCATCATGGGCTTGCCGCGCCATATCCCGGCTGTCTGCCCCTTTGATTGAAAGTGTTTTAACTGCCAATATTTATCCCGCCTTTATATCAAAATTTTATGTATGTTAAACAATAACACCAAATTCTTTCGCAACTTCCCGCACTTTCTGCATGACCGCTGCGTCATCAGGGGAGCCTGCCGTATATTTATCCACGGCAATGCCTTTCAAATACATCTTTGTCCGCACAGAGTTTGCGATAATCACATTCCCTTTTGACTTTTGGGAGATGACTTGCTGAATCATATTGTAGATCCGCCCTGCCAAACAATTCACCTTCTTTCTCAAAAACTACACCTACGAAAGGCTTTATTTTATCATATCATATGCGCCAATGGTTGACAACTACTTTTGCTGTGAAACTGCACAAAACAAATGCTGCATCCGGTTTGAATGCAGCAAAACAAATTATTCTTATCAGCAGCAGTCATTTTTCGCCTGGCTGCTCGCTTTAATCGGATTTCTCATTTTGGGATAAACATATCCTGCGCCGCGCACAGCCTGTCCTTTAAAATAAATAACGCCACACTTTCATAAATCAGCCCAAACAGTGTTGTCAGACCGCAGGTAAATAACCCACCAACATACCATGGCAGAAAACTCAGCAAAAATGACAGGCTTGCCCTGCGCTGCCCGCGCAGCAAGCGGGCGCCCTGTGCTGTTGCCTGCCATACGCCAATCCTAGGGTCATCCCGCAGGAAGGCATAGCCAAGCTGATATGATACGGCATAAGCCAGTGCTGGCAGCATCATCAGCAAATATGCGGCAACCAATAGGCAAAGCACCAGCATAACTGTTTGGGTATCCGTAATGCCTTGCCTTTCCAGCCATATAGAAGATAAATATGCCGCTCCCAAATAAATCGCTGATGGGATAAGGCTGAGCAGCAGCATCCGGAACGCAAGGCAAAATGTCATCCGGATGCCGCGCAGCAACTCCTGTACCTGCCCCAATGGGGAAAATACAACTGCTATGCCGCTACCATGTCCACGCGCTACATCAACAAAAAAATATTGCATCCCAAGCATAATTGGCCCCAACAAACACGCCTGGCAAAAGAAACTGACTGCAAGCATTATTGACATGCGCTGAAGGCTGGCGTTTATTGGGACAGCCGTTACCATAGACAGCAGTACCATTGGGATCATATAGGCGCCAGCTGCCGCCGCGCAGAGCGGCAGCTGAGATAATATATGAATTTTTGCAACCGCTTTGGCTTCGCGGCGCAATGCTGGAGTCAATCGGGTTTGTCCTCCCATATTCAGCCCTCCGGGTCAGTACCAGCCGGCGGGGTGTCATCCGGCTCGGGTTCCGGTTCGGGTTCTGGCTTTGGTTTGGTTTCCTGTTTTTTAGGTTTGGAAGAAGATTCCGATGTACCGGATGATTCTTGTTCTTTTTCCTTTTCTGTTGTAGAAGCTGGTTTTGCCGTTGACCCTTCCGGTCCTACAAGCACAATCTTATCCCGTTTCTGATAATATGAGCTATTTGCCTGGGTTGTTGTTGTCTGCCCATTTTCTGTAACAGTTTTATACGTTGCAGTTTTATAACCTGTTGTACCGGATTGAGATGTTTTCCGTGCGCCTGGCGCTAAGGAAGAATCGGTTTTTTCAACCGTCTGGAAATTGAGGGTTGACAGCACTTCGGTTTTTAACTCCACAGTCTTATCCGATGTTTTTGTGCCTTTCAGGGTAACGCTCATTGAACCGCCAGACTGGGAAGCCAGGATTTTAATCGGGTACTGGGTATTATTTTTAAACCGGAAATCCGGTCCGCCCCATGAAACCGTTGCATCCTGCCCAAGTGGCGTATAGGAAACCGTAAAGCTATGGTTATGGCGTTCAGTAACCTCCAAATCTGCCCGCAAAACAGCCATATACAGGGTGGAAGAAGGCTGGCAGACACCGCCGCCGACTTCATCGACAAGCTGCCCATTGGAATATGCACCAGCAGATTTAAACCCACGGTCTGCGGTACGCTGCCCCACTGTGCCGTTATAAGAAAATTCATCGCCTGGGTTCAGGATGGTACCGTTAATATATTCGCATGCCAAACGGACATTATTGGTACGCGGCTTATTGCCGGAATTGAGTTCTGTCGACGTACTTGCCAATGTATCGCTGAACAATACCTGTGCCAATTTTTCTGCTGTCACTTCTGCGGGTGTGCGTTCCACTGGGATGCGGTAAGACTGCTCACTGCCATCGCCAATGATGCTGCGTGCATTTTCCAAATCAAATTTCACACCATCCACACTTGGGATAATGGTTTTGCCATCGCTTTTATCAACCGTTGCATTTTGTGCTTCGGATTGAGCTTCAGCATAGATTGCATCAATATCAATGCTTTTCTGGTCACGTGTTGTGGTATCCACATCAAATGCCTCAAAATTCATTGTGCGGATGCGTTCGGTAACCTCTTTTGCCACCTTTGAACGATTAAAATCGACGCCTGGTTTACCCGAATCCACAACTAAAAATTCGCCATCCAGCGACCATGATGGATCAACTGGTTCAGTCAGGGCTTCAGCAGCAATTTCATCCAGCCTTTTGTCCAGCGCAGTGCTGTCCAAGCTGACAGACAGCGGCACTTCATGCCCGCCGAACAATGCGCCAACGGTGTGAAGCACCCGCGTCAATGCCCCGCCTTTATGGGTATAATCATACGCATCCTGTGCAGATTTACTGCTGTCCAATCCGGTTGTCACCGATTTAATGTCCACTTTATATTCTTTGTCATATATTTTCAGAGTAATGGACTGACCCTGCAAAATGTCTTCTGCCTGCGCGTCAATCGCTTTTAAGGCATCTTCTTCGGATAAGCCGCCGACCTTTACCGCGCCTGCCTGCACGCCAAAATGGATGCCGGTGTACGCATATGTATACCCAAATGCCGCACCGGTCAGGATAACCAAAACGCCTGCCGCGCCAATCAGCAACTTTTTGACGCCGGCGCCATGGCGCGCCTTTTGTTTTTTCTCTTTTTTTGGTTTGCCTGCGGGCTGCTGTAATGGTTCTGTAAACCCTACCCGCTCGTCTTCATAAAATGCTTGCTGCGGCGTTGGGGATGCCACATCTTCCCGTGGGGCATAAGCAACTTCTTCCGCCGCATAATAATCGTCATCCAGCGGAGCAAGGTCGTCATCCTGCGCCCCCATGCTTTTGCCCCGCAAATCATCCACAGGATATACCTGTGGCGCTGGGAACATTGTCATTTCTGGCTGCTGGGATGCCATGTTCCGCCGCAGTGCCTCCAAAGCGCTGTTGCCTGAGCCGGAAACCCGGCTGGCCCCAGTTGGCGGCGTATGTTCACGCTGCATCTCCTCAATGATCCCTTCCAAGGAGAAATCTCTTTTGTCTTCCATAAATACATCAAGCCTCTCTATCGTTTCCGCAGATCCGGTTCCATATCATTGTATGACATTTCCCGTCAGATTACAACAACAATCAGGCAACATAATTCCCCTGTTCCTTTTACAAACTTCCTGTGGGATGCGCAAAAACGCATATCCCCATGCAGATAGGATATGCGCTTTCACGGTGTTTTAGACATTAAAACGGAACAGCACAACATCGCCATCCTGCATAATATATTCCTTGCCTTCAGAACGGACAAGCCCTTTTTCACGTGCCGCCGCCAATGAACCGCATGCCATCAAGTCATCATAGCAAACCACTTCTGCACGGATAAACCCGCGTTCAAAATCCGTATGGATTTTGCCGGCAGCCTGCGGCGCCTTGGTGCCTTTTTCAATCGTCCAGGCGCGGACTTCCTGTTCCCCCGCGGTCAGGTAACTCATCAGCCCGAGCAAATCATAACACAACCGGATAAGCCGGTCAAGACCACTTTCTTCTAACCCCAAATCAGCAAGAAACATTGCCTTTTCTTCATCTTCCAGCGCGGCAATGTCTTCTTCCAGCTTGGCGCAGATTGGCAGAACCATCGCGCCTTCTGCCTTTGCGATTTGCTGCACAGCAGCAAGGCGACTGTTTTCCGTCTGGTTGCCGGAAAACCCTGCTTCATCCATATTGGCTGCATAAATGACTTTTTTCGCGGTCAGCAAATCACTTTCCTTCATCACCCGCTGCACATCTTCATCGCTATCCAGCCCGGGGAATGTGCGTGCTGTTTTGCCATCCTCCAGATGGGCTTTGAGGCGTTCCAGAATATCCACATCCAGGTTTAATTTTTTATCTGCTTTTGCCGCTTTGCGGGTACGATCCAAACGGCGTTCCAAATGTTCAATATCCGACAGGATAAGTTCTAAATTAATGGTTTCAATATCGCGGGACGGGTCAACCGAACCCTCCACATGGACAATATTATCATCATCAAAGCAGCGCACTACATGGACAACTGCATCCACTTCACGGATATGGCTCAGGAATTTGTTGCCCAACCCTTCGCCTTTGGACGCACCACGCACAAGCCCGGCAATATCAACAAATTCAACAACAGCAGGTGTCGTTTTCTTGGAATGATATAAATCTGTCAGTGGCTGAAGCCGGGAATCTGGCACGGCAACCATCCCAACATTTGGGTCAATGGTGCAGAAAGGATAATTTGCGCTTTCTGCGCCCGCGTTGGTGATTGCATTGAACAAGGTGGATTTGCCTACGTTTGGCAAGCCAACAATACCAAGTTTCATAATTTTTTACCCTCCGGGAAACCTGGGCAGCGGCGCTAGTTGGCGCCATGCTGCCAGGGATCATAATTCTTTCTTTCAAGGATATATTATAGCCGACTTTTTACGCTTGTGCAAGCATAATCCGGACAGTTTTTGCGGAAAAATACACGAAAACAGGGTTCTTTGACAGAGCTTTTCCGATGTATCGGACAGATAAGCCCTGCTAAAAGCAAAAAGGGATAAAAAAAGGCTGGATTTCCCCAGCCTCCCTGTTTATTCACCGATGATTTTAATCAAAGCGTGCTTGCGTCGTTTTCCATCAAATTCAAAATAAAATATCTGTTCCCATGTACCAAAATCCAACCGCCCATCTGTAATGGCACAGACAACCTCACGCCCCATAATGGTACGCTTTAAATGGGCATCGCCATTGTCCTCAAACCCATTGTGGCGATAGCGGGAGTATGGCTTTTCTGGTGCCAACCCTTCCAGCCACTCCTCATAATCCTGATGCAGCCCAGGCTCATCATCATTAATAAATACAGATGCTGTAATATTCATCGCATTGACCAGCACAAGCCCTTGCTGAACGCCGCTTTCACGAATGGCAGCCTGTACATTTTCTGTAATATTCACCAGCCCTCTGCGGGTTGGCAGGTTGAAATATAATTCCTTGCGATAGCTTTTCATCATAGCCCTCCTTTATTTTGCCGCGCTGACAGATAGAAATCTTCTTTCTTCCCATTTATCAGGGAAACACATGGTATGATGTATCCAAGCCGCTAAACGGACAAAAGGGGCATAAGGCTCTCCGTCTGCCTCACACCCCTTTTCGTTAGCCAAAACACTCACTCTGCGGCATTGCTTTCCGGCATGGAGCTTGCCAAAATTTTAGCAACCCCATCTGAAAAGCGCACATAGAAATCAAGCAGTTCGCGCAAATATGCTGCGCCTTTCTGTGTGATGCCGTAATACTGGCGAAGACGCCCATCTGGTGCCTTCTGCTTCTGTGTTTCCCTTATGTACTGGAACCGCACCATGCGATAAATTACCGCATAGGGAAAAACAATCTGGAACTGTTCCTCACTCCGCCGGGACAGCTCTGCAGTAATCTCATTGATGTACATTTCGCGTTCATCGAGCAAAAAAAGTACAAGCAGCTCGGTGATGGCTTTTTTG
Organism: uncultured Butyricicoccus sp.; assembly: GCA_964017555.1. GTDB lineage: Bacteria > Bacillota > Clostridia > Oscillospirales > Butyricicoccaceae > Butyricicoccus_B. Next base: position 11,537 of record CAXHNU010000011.1, read on the forward strand.
AAGTTGTTTTCCATCCCAGCCAGTGAACCGCTCTTGGTCTGGGTGGATACTTCTGCAATGGAAACCTGATTTGCCATAATGCTCCCTTCTCCTTTTCCTGGGCAGCCTGCTGCATAACGCAGGCAAACCCGTTACCGGCGGCGTACTTCATGTATCCAAGGAGGTGCTGCTCCTATGGTTTCAATTCATGCGCCTCAGCGAATTTTGCAGTGGACGAAGGGTATCCGTTGAAGGCGTGCTTCCGGAGTGGGCGCGCAGTTTACGATGCCCTCACCAATATTATATAGTGAAAAACAAATAATAACAAGTGGAAAATAATTTTTTACGTGTAGAAAAGCCATTTTCACCAGTATTCAAGAATCAAATTTGTCAAGAAAAGAATGTTTTTCGCCCTGCCCCCTGCGCCAACCCATTACTTTTTCCACATCTATGCTGCCCACTGCATGAAAAATATTTGCTTTTACCTGTGGGTTATGCAAAGATAATTCGGCAATAAGCGATTTTATTTCTGCACGTTTCGTGTTTTCCCGGCGAACTGCCGCTGGGCAGCCGCATGGCAGAAATTCCAACCCTGCTTGCTGTGCCCACCGCGCAATATCTTCCTCTTTCAGATAATATAGTGGGCGGATGAGTTCCATGCCGGGATAATTTTTGCTTTGTACACGCGGCAGCATTGCCTGCACCTGACCGCCGTATAACAGCCCCATCAGGGTTGTTTCAACCACATCATCATAATGGTGCCCCAAAGCAATCTTATTGCAGCCAAGCGCCTTTGCTTGGGCATATAAATGCCCGCGCCGCATTTTTGCGCACAGGAAACAAGGATGCTCTGTCGCATGGTTTGTCACAACCCGCAGTATATTGGTTTCAAAAAACACCAGCTCTATGCCAAGCATTTTGGCATTTTGCGTGATATGGGCGCGGTATGCAGGCGTATAGCCTGGGTCCATCGCAAGAAAAGTCAACGAAAATGGGTTTTTACTATACCGCTGCCAATTTTGCAGCAGCAACGCAAGCAACATAGAATCTTTGCCGCCAGAAATACAAACGGCAATATGATCACCCGCAGAAACCATCCGGAAATCCCGCAGTGCGCGGGAAAATGGCGCCTGCAAAGTGCGGGCAAATTGGGTTGTCAGCAGCCGTGCCGCATCTGCCTGCCCCATAAGGAAATCCCCTCCTCTGTTGTCACTGCAATAAGCAGCAAATAAACTCATGTTATCTATCATGTATGATACAGCGGGTTTTGTCAACAGTTTCCCATATATTTTCCGATAAAATACGACTGTACCAGCAGGGTATGTCCCATGTTTTTTGTCATGAAACGAGAATTAGATATATTGCACAATTTTATTTATAATTTTTTAGTTAATTTGTCTATTGCACTGCTTGCAATTTCCCCGAAATCGCAGTATCCTTATTACATCAAAGGAAGCCAATATGAACGGCATTCAGGAACCCCGCATTTCCCCCGCTGCGGCGGACGACCTGCTTTTACTTGCCCATATCACCTCTTTTCTCTTCTTCTCAGGCAACTTCGCTCCGTTGGAGCGAAGTTGTTTTTGTTTTGTCGGAAACCTTTTTACACTACATATACAAAAAACTCCCTTCATGCAGCCTTGAAACCTGAATCCGTTCAAGTATCTGCACAAAGGGGGATTTTGTTGTATTATATGTTTAATGCTACAGTTTGTGTTATGATTCTGCCTGTAATGCGTACGCTTGCAGCTTATCAAAAGATTGCATACATTCGTCTACTGTTGCGCCGTTTAATAGTTCCCGTACAATCAAGCAGGTATTCCCCCACTGTTCAACCTTCATCCCCGCATTGGAGCCTAAAACATAAACCCCTTCTTCAATCCGGCTGTTTAATGGGCGCAAAGCAGGCACACAATCAACTTTCACATTCTTGGAAGGTGAAATCACCCGGTTTGTTTCTGAATAAACCTGAAGTGCTTCGTCAGATGTTATGATATCCAGAACCTGCATAGCATCTTCTTTGTGTTCAGCATTCACGCCAATGCCAAACCCTGTCATAGGCATAACGGGCATTTGCCCGCGGCTGCTTGGGAATCCGATGACCTGCATTTCAAAATCCGTTTTTGCATAAGCTGTTTCGGAATTTGCTGCCCCCCAATATGCCATAACAATCGGGGTTTTGCCTGCCAGGAAATCCGCGCTTTCCCCCTCGATTGCTTCACTGACAATGGCTTTTTCAGTATCAATATAGCCACGATCCATCAGTTCTTTCAGGAATTCAAACCCTGGGCGCATATAATCGCTGTATTTGGCTTCACCGCTATTGAGTGCGGCAATTTCCGCCTCAGTATTGCCGCCATTATACAAGTCCGCATATGCCTGCGCAAGCACAAAGGTTTCTAACCACCAACGGTTTGCGCCAATTGGCGTTTCTATCCCATTTTCTTTAAATACACGGCAACACTCTAAAAACTCTTCCGGTGTTTCCGGCAGTTCCAGGTGATTCTGTTTGAACAAATCGACATTGACAAACAACCCATATGCCACCACTTCCTGTGGAATGGCAATTAGTTTGCCATCCACTGTGTTTGCAATCCGGATAATCTCCCGCAAATTTTTCGCGCTTTCAAGCCCGGATAAATCCTCTAATTTCCCTTCCGCACCCAATGTCAAAAGGGTATCTGGGTTGAGCAGGTACATATCATCCATATCATTGCGCGCCCGTTCCAAAATGACATCATCATATGTTTTATCCTGATAATTTTCCGCTGTATAAGTGCGGTATTCCACTGTCACACCCAGCTTTTTTTCTGCCATGATAATGGTTAAATCTGCTGCGCTCCGCGCAGTATTTTTCACATTCGGATCAATTTTCTCCATGGGGCTGAACAGATTCACAATCCGTTCATTTTCTCCTTGTTCCTCAATCAGGTTCTCAATCTTTTTATCATTCCCACAAGCAGCCAGCGATAAGCCCAAAACCCCTGCCAGGCAAGCCGCTGCCGCTTTTCGTATCCATCCTTTTGTATATGTTTTCACGATAACCCTTCTTTCTTGGCACATTGACGGATTGCTTTTTTTAACATTTCCATATCCAACGGTTTTGACACATGGGCATCCATGCCAGCATCCAGAGCAGCTTTTTCATCTTCTGCAAACGCATTTGCTGTCATCGCGATAATTGGAATATGTTTCGCATCATCCCGCGGCAAAGCACGGATTGCCCGTGCAGCATCATGCCCATTCATCACTGGCATTTGGACATCCATTAAAACTGCGTCGAACGTGCCTTCCGGCATCTGTTCAAACCGTTCCACCGCTAAACGCCCATTCTCCACAATTTCACAGGCAGCGCCCTCTACTTCCAAAAGCTCTGCTAAAATCTCGGCATTGATTTCATTATCCTCTGCCGCGAGGAAACGCAATCCTTTAAGGCTGTTTTGGGTTTCGGATGGCAAATTGCCTGGCTTTGCCCATATTTCTGTGATTTTCTCCTGAAACACAGAAACAAAAAATGGTTTTGCAATAACACCTGTGCCATGTATCTGGAGCGCATCCTCAATGCCTTCCGCACCAAACTCCGCTAAAAACAAAATCGGCACGGCATCCGGGAGCACTTCCCGCAATGCTTTTGCTGCCTGAGCGCCATACGCATCCCAATCCAGCAATACCACTTGATATCCGATCCCGCTTTGAACCTGTGTTATTGCTTCCACCGCATCCACGGCAACGTCTATCTGAACATCGGTATTCCCCATCAACATTTTGATATCGTTACAAAGCTCTATATCTTTGCAAACAATTAAAATCCGGGCAATACCTCGTTCTTCCCAGAACACCTTATTTACTTGTTCTTCTAAAATACGAAGTTCCAAGTCAATCCGAAACAGGGAACCCTTATCCACTTCACTGAAAACCTCAATGCTTCCCCCCATCAGTTCCACAATACTTTTGGTGATTGTCATGCCCAAGCCAGTTCCCTGCACTTTATTTGTCGTGCTGTTTTCTGCCCTGGTAAACGCATCAAAAATCGTTTCCAAATATTCTGGCGTCATGCCATAGCCATCGTCCTCTACTTCAATACGGATATGTTCATACTGGTTTGACCGCTGTTTCAGCCCAATGACGCGAAGCCAAATATTTCCCCCTTCTGGCGTGTATTTCACAGCGTTGGAAAGCAGGTTGATTAAAATCTGGTTAATACGGGTTTCATCCCCCATCAGGTATTCATGCCGAATACCTGTTACTTCCAAATAAAACTCCTGCCCCCTTGCTTTTGCCATGGGTTGAATAATGGTTTCCACAGAAGAAATCACATCATTTAATGTGAATTTCTCATAATTCAGCACAACTTTCCCACTTTCGATTTTGGAAACATCCAAAATATCATTGATAAGGCTCAGCAAATGCTGTCCAGATGCCATAATTTTCTTGGTATATTCCCGCACCTTGGCCGGGTTTTCCGCATCGACCGAAAGCAGCGTTGCAAATCCCAGCACCGCATTCATCGGCGTGCGGATATCATGGGACATATTGGAAAGAAATGTCGTCTTTGACTCGCTGGCAATTTGTGCTGCCTGCAACGCTTCCGCTAGTTGCTTATTATGAATTTTCCGTTCTGCCTCGCGTTCTTTCCTGACTTTATCCTGCTGCCTCCAGTTCAAATAATATAACAAAATGCACAGGAAAAATGCCGACAACATAGACCCTACCACAATCAGAATATTCTGATTGACAGTCTGCCCTTCTTTCTGGATGGCTTCAACCGGCACATAGCCGACCAGAAAAATCATTCCATCATTGACCGACCACATATAATTAAGGGCTTTTACCTCACGGATATCATGATAAAACAGAACATTCCGCCCGTTTTCCAAGCATTCGGCCACTTCTGATTTAATTTCCGCATCTTTAATATTATTGGCACGGTAAAAATCATCCAAATTCAAATGTCCTGCATCCCGCTGCCCCATCCCCCTGGGCTTCAAAACAAAACGTTCGCTTTGCGCATCCATAATATACAATGACGCTTGTTTATTATAAAACTCATTTGGCAAGGATTTATCAATTGCATCATAAACATATTCCGCATAAAGCGTTCCTATTTCCTGTTTATCTTGCATAACAGGGCATTTGATTGTGTAAGACCATGTCCCCATATAGTTTACATAGGACTTGGAAACCGGCAGTCCTTCAATTTTCCTGCCATCTGAAAAATCCAAATCCTCCCCTGTAAATGCTTCCCCCGTGCTGGATACCCCTTTTGTTTCACTAGCGCGGATAAACGACAATTTTGCCATTGTATGGTTTCGCTTGTAAGCGAGAATATATGCTTCCGGATCTTGCACCCGTGCAACCTCCTGGGCAACCAGTATTTGGAACTCTGCTTCACTGCGCAAAATAGCCTCAATGGTACATTGCAGCAAATCCAAACTTTCACTGACATTTTGAATGGCTGCTTCAGACATCTTTTTGGATATTTCCCGCGATATCGAAAACACAATTGTCCCAAAAATACAAAAAATCAACAAGATAGAAAACAGCAAAGGCAACCCATTTTGTTTTCTTCGGTTGACAGGTTTCTTTTTCATAAATAAATCCCCATTCCCATACATCAAGCTGAAATCCCCAAAAAGCCCGATTACTCTCCAAAACAAAATCTATTTATGTTCATTATCATTATATTATTTCCCCCTGCTGACTGTCAACAATTTCGCTTGTTTCATATAAGGCAAATAGAATGCCCTGCCTCGAAAAAATCGGGCAGGGTATTTTTCACATTCCGCCTGTTCATATCACAGCCATAGTGATACTATGCTGTATCACCACTCTTGCTTTTTTTGCACTTTGCTTATCAGTACGCACATACATCTGTGGCTATGCGAAGTTTCTTTGCCCAGCTTTCTTTATAAAGAAAGCTGGTGGGGTGCAGGGGCAAAGCCCCTGCAAAACCGAACAGCAGGCAACCACTTACGGCCGATTGCGGCGGTCGTAATCACGGTAACGCGCTTCTTTGGAACGCATCATCTTTTTGCGGCGAATACGCTTCATCTGTCCACGATAAAAAATAACCCCAAAATAAACAAAAAATAAAGCAATCAGCAGCAGCACAAGAAACCGGAACAATGGGCCTTGGAAAAAATGTTCTACAGCGTCTGCATAATATAGCACATTGGAACGAGTGACATCACTTAACGCAATCAGGTTAACACTGCCATATTCTATCCCATTATATGCAACATCCACCGATCCAATCTTATCACCTGCTTTGATTGGCGCATCCACAGATTCTGGCACATCATAAGTTAGATCGAATTTCTCCAAATCAATATTCGATGGTATCGTACCATTCGGATTTTCGCCATCTTCAGCGAATATATCCAGCGGCACTGTGCCATTTAAATCATCTTCAGCAACCAAAACCAGCTTGTCATCTTCTGTGGACAGCCGCACCTCAATCTGTTTGATGGCTTTTCCCTTTTCAATTAACGTCATATTCTTGAAATTGGTAAATCCCCATTCAAATAAATCCTTTGTCTGGGAAAATGTAAGTGGCTGTTCAGCGCCAGCTGGCTTTTCACAGCCCATCATTACCGAAATCAATGTGCTGCCCCTGCGTTCTGCTGCCGCTACCAGGCAGTATCCCGCAAGGGAAGTATATCCTGTTTTAATTCCCTTGGCATATGTGTAAAATTCCGGCTTTTGGCGGCTGTAAATCAACATATTGGTTGTATACACCTTCAATGGTTTGCTGCGCCCCGCGTTGCCTTCAGTTGATTTCAGCGTCTTTTGTGCTGTGCTGACAATCGTTTGAAACGTTTCATCCTGCATGGCTTGCCTGGCGATTTTATATAAGTCCCGTGCTGTCGTATAATGTTCATCATCATGCAGCCCATTTGGGTTGTTAAAATGTGTGTTTTCACAGCCCAATTCCTGTGCACGTTTATTCATCAGTTCCACAAATCCTTCTATGGAACCGCCGACATGACGCGCCAGCGTGTTTGCCGCTTCATTGCCTGATGGCAGCATTAACCCATATAGCAAATCCAGTACCGATACCTGTTCGCCTACTTTAAATCCGGCTTTGGATGTATCCGCTTCTACGCCAATGAAATCTTCATCCATAATCGTAACGAGTTCATCCAGATTTTCTACGGTTTCCAGCACAATCAGTGCTGTCATAATTTTTGTGGTTGAAGCGGGGTACCGCTGTTCATCCGGGTTCATTTGGTAAAGTATAAAATCACTTTCCGGGTCTGCCATAAATACCGCAGCAGCCTGCGGTGTTGGCGCTTCCTTTGCCGCAGCCGCTGGCATAAACAGGCATACAAATAGCGCCAACGTCAAAAACACTGCGGAAACCCGTGTTTTCCTGTCAATCCTCATGATATTCCTCCAATTGGAAATCCGCATCTGTGAACGTGCCGCGTAATACGGCAGGTTTGGGCGGTATGCGGCAAAGTGGGTCATAGCGGAACGCACGGCAACTGCCTTCCCGCGGCACAATACCGCGTTTGCGGCAAGACATACTTTGCGTATCAATTGCATTGGCGCGTGCGCAATAGGCGCAGCGCGGCTCAATATCCCGCCGGAAAAGATGCCGGTTGCCAAATATCCTGAACATAACAAAACCTCCATAAATATGGAAAAATGAGCCAACTTGTGCAAGCCCATACTGATAAGCATAAATACAATATCCATTATACCGGAAACCTGCATCCTTTTCCATAGGGCATTGTTAACAAATCGTTAAATTCATATTTTCCCATATCAATAAAACAGGTATAATAAATCCGATTTTCTTTTAAATTGCGTCTATTTCGGCGTGAAATCTACGAAAATTCGATTAATTTTAAATTCCCGGCTGTAACTCACCCGTATTTCACGGGCAACTAATTTCCCGATTTCCCACGCAGAAATTAACGAAAAATAAGCACTGAAAATCAGGGTATCCCCCCTCTTGCTGCCAGGCAAGAGGGGGTTATTTTTTCATTTCATTGTTTGCCAACCAGACATCATGCCGCTTGCGGCGCTACTGCCTTTCGACCTGCCAGGCTTCCGTCCGCTTTTACCTTTACCCTTACCGCTTTTTTTAGAGCCGCTGCTGCCATATTCGTATTTATCATCAATAGATTTCATAATAAGCACTTTCTGGCTTGTTGTCAGTCCTTCCCACTGGTCAAGGTAAGCAATGCGTTTGTTACGCCTGGAATATGGTATTGATTCGCCTTTGCTGTCCTTATCACCGCTAAACCTGCCAAGCCCCGCCTTAATCACCTTGTACAAGTCGACATCCAACCCGCTTTCCTGCAAAGCCGGGGCAGTTTCGCGCAGGGCTGCACTTTTTCCGTTTATGCAGTCATCCCAAGTTTGTTTCAAGTCGCCGTTATCCGCGCTCATGAACCAGGTCAGCATTTCGCGCTGTCCAAACGTCATTCCTTCCTTTATCATTTCCCCGCTTTTTTCCACTGGCAAACCAAGCTCCTGGATAAATTCCGCTTTTCTCAGCTTTTTATATTCACGTTTGTCCGCCTCGTGGATTGTAATATCATTATCCACGCTTTTATCTATCTGCTGCATTGCAATCGCAAAATACGCCTTTTCAGTTGCGGAGATATCGCCAATAAACTTATCAGCGGCAGCGCTGCGCCATTTTGCGCCAAGCGAGGGCAATATAATTTTCTCCATCGCGGCATCTTTCTGCGCATCAGTCAAATCTTTTGCATTCCGTATGGTATCCCACGCATTAATTTTAATGCTGTAGCTGTCCTCGCCGTCCTGCACGGCATCCGGCACCAGTCCGCCGTATTTTATCGCCTGTTCGGCGGAAAAACCATCATCATGATAAAGGGCAAGCGCATCTTTCTGGTCTTTTTCCGCCAGCGCGGAAGTGATTGCAAACGCATCCTCGCTGGAAAAGTCAATCGGCTTATCAACGCCAACCACCCATTTAATCAGCGCCTTATCTGCCGCGCTGATATCCAGATCCATAATCACGCGGTTCTTGCGCATTTCCAAATCTTTTTTCTTTGTATTTTCGACTGTTTCTTCGTCCTCCCCACTCATAATGTACTTATCCTCAAATTCAGGCAAGCCATCCCAGCCGCTTCCCGGTTCGCCGGGCGCTTTGCGTTCCCAATCGGCTTTTACTTCTTTCAGCTTTTGCAGCGCATCCAGTGCGGTTTCGTGACTAATCCCGCATTCAATAAGTTTTTTATAATCTTTCGCACCATCCGCACCCAGTTTTTTAACAGCTTCATAGCTTTGCCGTGGATCAAGCCCCGATGTAATACGCGGTGTAGTTATCGGTTCAGTTTCTTTTAATTCTGTTGGCGAGCCAATCACTTTGCCTGCTTGCTTATCTTTTATTAAATATTCATACGCGGCGGTTTCATCCGCGTTCAGCCGTTGGAAGCCGCCCTCCACATACTCCCTGGCTTCTTTAGAGCGATATTTGCCAAACGCCGCCGCCAATGCGTAATCACTGAAATCCTGCCCATACTGCGGGAAAAGCAGTTGCCGCCTGCCATCCTTATCGGTGTCATACGCGCCGCCAGCACGAACAGTTGCAATCCCTTCCACCGCTTTTTTAATTGCGCCGCCGCCTGTCGGGGGTACCAAATAAATCAGCGGTTTTATCATTTCCTTTGTCGTGAAACTTCTCGGCAGCGCGGCGCCAACCGGCACGCGTCCGCCGCCGGTTACGCCGCCGATAAACGGCACTTGTCCTACGATTTCTTTTCCTGCGGCGCGGAGGCGTTCAGATGTTGTCCGTTCATCCTTTTCCGCTTCACCAATCCCGAGTTTTTGCAGCAGCTGCCCGGCGGGGTCAATGCCCAGCGCGGTGCAGAGTGTGCCAATCGGATCAAGCGCCGCCCGCCGTCCGGTTAGCCGTTCGGTCACTTCGTTATAAAGGAACAGCGCGGTAAAGCTTTTCGCAAGCGCCCCAGCAATCGCGGCGGCAGCAAACGCCTTACCTTTGCCCTGTCCAACCCTGCGCGGCAAATCCTTGGTATAATAACCAATCTGATTATTCACTTCAAGCTGGAACATGGTAAACAACCTGACAATCGGGTTACGCAGTTCAAAAACGCCGGGCATACTGCCTTTACTGCGGTCAGCCATCAAGCTTGCGGCGAAAGAATCAGCTTCATCCACCGCCGCGTCAAAGCTCATCCCGTGTTTCATATTTTGTTTTGTCCGTGCGCGTACAACAGCATTGGAGGTAAACCAGTCAGCAAAACTCATCCCCATGCTTCCCGCGTCGCGAAGGCGTTCCGTTGCTGTCCGGCTCAGCTGTTCTATGCTGCGTCTGCCGGTCAAAAAGGCAGAAGCATCCGCAAATCCATCATCCGAAACAAAGTTCAAGGCAGCATCTTTCACGCCTGCCACTACGCTGCCCGCGTCCACTTCGCCAAACGACTGAAGAATCGGCATAACATTTGTTATCATGGTGCTAAGGTTAAACCCGGTCAGGTTGCTTGCAATCCGGCTTTCGGTTTTCCGGGAAACTTCATAGATAATTCGTCCCATAAAATCTTCAATGCCGCGATCGCCGCGTGATTTCTTGTTGGCAAGGCTGTCCGCGTATCGCCTTAGTTCAGTCACCAGCCCACGCATACCAAAGTCGGCTTTTTCGTATGCTTTTTCAATCTCTTCCCGCTTTTGCAGCGTGTCCATTTCATAATTATTTTGGATGTTGTCAATCACCTGCTTGGTGCCGTCATCGCTTAACCGATAGCGCAGCGCGTCTTCAATCGCCCGGAATTTCTGAATATGTTCAGTCATATAGATAACGTCCGCCGCATGTTCAATATACTGATCAAAGCCTTTAATCGCGTCATAAACTGTATGCGTACCCTGGCGGTGTTCCAGATTGCCGAAAAACGGCTTCCCTGGGCGGAACATTTCAGTCACTCCGGCAAGGTCAGTTGGCAGCACATCTTCCCCGCCCAGTTTAATGCCGAGCAAATACGCGGCGCGCCCCAACCTGGTATCCGGAATTTCTTTCACCAAATGCGGCGAATAGTTTTTAAGCCCCGCGGTTGGTTCAATCCCGTTTTCAATTTGCACCCTTTGGATTTCCGCAAAAATATCCGCGTACATTTTCCGCAGCAGATCAGCGGCATCCTCCAGTTTCTTTTCGCGCTTATCGGTCATTTTGATTTTATTGTCTTTAATATATTTTAACGCGCCATCGGTTTCTTCTTCGAGTATATACTGGATAATCGCGCTTTCATGTTCATCTATTTTCAGTGCTTTCACCAGCCGTTTGCTCTCATTTATCATTTTGGTCATTTTCGCGACAGACTTATGTACCGGCGTAACATATTCATCAATAAATGCCTGTGCTTCTGCCTGGTGTTCTTTGCCGAAAATATCATAGATATTGCGTTCCAACGTGTTGAGGTTATACAAAGGACCGGGTTTATCTTTCGCAAATTCAATAATGGTTTCAGCGATTTCCAGCGCATGGTTTACCTGCGCCGCATGATGTCTGGCATTATACTGCCGTATAGGTTTTCTGGCTTCCTGTTCATCCAGTTTCAGCCGTGCATATTCCCTGACTTCCACCGGATTATCCGCTTTTGCGGCAAGTTCCATTTCGCCGGTCAAGACAATAGATTGTATGATTTTATTATCTTTTGTGGTAAAAGTAACGCCTTTTTTCGCAATCGTGTCAAAGTAATTGCCTGTCAACCGTTCAGCGGCGCGCACATCTTCCCAGGCATCTTTTACGATTTCAATTTCATCCTGTTTAACCCTTTGCATTGCTTCTTCCTGTTCCGCTTTGCCAATACCGTCTTCAACCTGGCTCTGGGTAAGGTCTTGTGTTTGCTGCTGTCCATCCGTGCCGGTTTGCTGCCCAGCCGCATCATTTGCCCGCCGCTGCATCATCCTGCGCACTTCATCCCATTGTTTTTTCGCCTGCTGATATCGTGCGGTTGGGTCGCCGCGCATTTCCACCTGTCCGTTTTCGTCTTCCACAATCCGCACCGGGAACAATTCTTTGGGCTGTGCTTCGGTTTGCTGTCCTTCCTGCTGGGTTGTCCCAGCATCCGCTGTTTGAACCTGTGGCGCGGTTTCAGCTTCTGGCTGTGCAGCTTGCCCAAGCGTTTGGGAATCCGGCTGTATTGCCGCCACCTGTGGCGTTTGTGCATTCCGGTCAATCCGCCGCCCCTGTTCATCAAACGCAGGCGGCAATATAACGCCCTGCGCCGTATTTTGCCCGCCTGCCTGCGGCGCTTGTGGGTTGTTCCGGTCAATCCTCCTGCCCTGCTCATCAAACACGGGTGGCAATATGACGTTTTGCTGTTGTGTCGGTTTATTTCTCTGCAACGTTGCCGCTTTTTCCGGTTCAATCGTTTGGTCAAATACTTGTCCGGATTTCGTGTCATAAAACCGTACAACCACCTTGCAATCCTTTGTAAATTCAGTTACAAGTCCGGAATAGCCATTCATTTGCACGTGTTCATATAGCTGCAAACCGCTTATTTCCTGTGCCCATCGGCGTTTTACATCATCTCTGCGGCGCATTTCCTGCTGTTTCCGCGCTTGTATTTCATCCCGTACCGCGGCACGTTCCAACATTGTTTCATGCACATCATTCAGGTTTTGCGCCATTTCAGAATTGACATCTGTAACGCCCTGTGCTATACTATGAGCAACAAGAGTATCATTGTTCGGCGCCGCAGGCAATTGGAGCCTGTCTACGAGAACTTCGTTGATGCTCTTGTTTTGTTTTGTGTAAACAACATTTTCATTATTCGCCCCAAGGATTGCTTTAATATTAGGTTTGCCATATGCGCTTGCCAAAGCGTTTATATCTTCAATCACGCCCCGCTTATTCAAATGAATTGCCGCAATAACAGGGTCATTATGTGTATCCTGCCATTTTGTAAGAATTACAAAACTGTCCGGCTGTGTTTTTGAAATCAGTACCGCTAATGGGTCACTAAGTTGCTGCGGTAGTTGTTTTAGTGCAGGGATACCAATATTGTGTTTCCCTCCACCGGGGTAATTCTCCGGATACGCGATTTTTCTTGCAACGCGTTGTGTCATAATCAACGGTAGATCCGGCGCACCAAGCGATCGTAAAATCTCTGGCGTTTCACCGATTAAAATCATCTGCCGTTCAGGCAGGCTTCCATCAAACACACCATCTATTTGTGCTTCATACTGTTCCTGTGCAGTTTGCAGCTGGTTTACTGTCTGTGGCTGTGCATTTTTCTGGTCAATCCGCCTGCCCTGTCCGTCAAACATGGGCAGCGACACAAAACTGCTTTGTCCCGCATTCCCAAACAGCTTATCCGTCAACACCTGTCTTACTTCCCTCGGGTTTATTTCAACATTTTTATATTTCCCAGTTTCGGTGTCCTGCACACGCACTGTGGCGGAACCATCTTCACTTGTCCGCAGTACCGTGCCCGGCATACCTTTATAAGTAACAGTATCCCACGGATGCAGTTCAATCCTGATATCCGGGTTTAATTTTTGCTGCACATTCATTTGATGTGCAGCCGGAAGGATCTTTGTACCGCCAGCAATACCACCAAGCAACGCCCCGGCGGCGAATTCAGAAGCCATCCGTTGCGGGTTAATCAGCGCGTTTGCATCCCCCATACCGAAAACCGATTTCCCAACCGTTTCACCCTCTGTGCCCAGCACAGGTCTTACGCCATCATAAAGTCCTTTATCTGTCATCCCGGAAAAGATATCTTGCGCGACTTCTTCCCCACCTTCTTCAAGCGCGGTTTTGCCAACTAATTCCAGCCCGGTTTTGCCGCTTTCGGTCATGGTTTCCAAGCCGCCGCCCATTTCAATGCCTGCCTGTCCAAGGGCGCTAATCAGGGCGCTTGTAGCGGCTGAAAGGTCGTCCATACCTTCTTTCTTTTTCCGTTCATATTCCGGTCCCGCGACCTGCAAAAAACTAAGCCAATACGCCGGATTTTTTGCAGCATTGTCCAGCGCACGAAATGCAGTGTTTGAAATCCCCCCGGCATATTGCAGCCCGGTACCGGCTGCGCTCCCGCCGCCAGTCATCAGCGCGGCAACCGCCTGCGGCAGCATTTCCACAAAACTTTGATATGTACTGCCAACAAAACCGCCAACCGCGCCGCCGTGTTCATAGTCCCAAGCGGTTACTTGTTCTTTTATATCGCTGTTTGTCTGTTTTGCCTTATCAATATAGTCCTGTACAAATTTCGGCGTAATCGGGTCAGGCAGAAAGAAATCCAGGGTACTGTAAGCGGCGTTTGCAATCCCGGCAAGCCCTGCCGCCGTATTGTGCGCCAGTGCATATGATGGCAAAGCTGCCCGGTTCCGGGCTGCTTCCCGCATCTGTGCAATCTCCTGCGGTGTTTTTGGCAGCATAATTGGTGTTTTGGGCAGTTCGCCGCCGTGCGCCTGCTGGAAGTTTTCCAGCATTCCAGGATCAGAAGCTTGCCGCACCACATCCCCGGGAACCTGCTGTATCCTGTTTTTAAAATGGGTTCTCACCGTTTCAGGGCTGGACGGATGCAGCGATGTATCGTAAACTTCCTGCCCTGCCTGTTCGTAATCCTGTCCAAACTCCCATTTGCCGCTTCCAGGATTAAAAACAAGTCCAAACTGTGCGGCATCCAGCGCATTTTGTCGGTGCAGTTCCTCCTGTTGCGTGTTCAAATGCCGGATTTGTTTTTTTCCTGTATCGTTGGTTCCGGTTGTATTTTTCGCGTTCTGGAGGATTGCCCAGCGGTTAGAGCGCCGCGCCATATCTTCCAGCACAGTTTCGGGTGTAATCGCGCCGGAAGCGATATCTTCCTGCCGTTTTGCCTCCTGTCCGCGTGCAATTTCAATGGTTTCAGCGGCTTTTTTCGCGACTTTGCCCATATTTTCAGCGCCAGTGCGAAATACTGTACCGGCTTTGATTTCATCCGCCCATTTTGCTTTAATCTGCCCTATTTTTCGCGCTTCCTGCCATCTTCTGCTTTCTTCTTCCCGTTTTTGGCGTTTTTCCTCGGCTTCTTGATGCTTTTTCTGAACTTTCCGCCGCTCTTTTTCACTTTTTTGCACGGTTTCCAAGGTTTTTCCGACCCGTTCAAAATCAGTTTCAAAACCTTTTGTTATGGTTTGCAAGGCTTTTTTCTTTTCATCTTGCCCTGCTGCCCGAACGGTTATCACAGCGGTATCAATCATTTTTCCGGTTTTCCCAGCAAACCCTTTACCGCCAGCAGCCCCGTGGGCTGTCCTAGCCGTTCCGCCAATGGTTTTCAGTGTTTCGCGCATTGTTTTGGCAGGCTGTGCGGCGGTCTTGCGTTCCTCATGGGCTTTCAGCACACCACCCACCGCACTTTTTGCAGTTTCTGCCGCCTGCTTTACGGATGGTAAAGAAGCCCTTGCCTTGCTTTTCACAACATCCTTTGCGGTTTGCCTGGCTGATTTTATGGTCTGCTGCCGTCTGGCTTCCGCCTGTTTCGCCCGCTTTTGCTCCCGCAGCGCGTCAGTTGTCTTTTTCGCAGATTTTATGGTTTGCTGCCGCCGCTGTTCGGCTTTTGCCGTCCGTGTTTCCTTATCTTTCTGGATAATCTGCCGTGTTTTCGCGCTTTCCGGTGTTTTTCTTAACGCATCAGTTTTAATCGTGCTGCCAGCCTGTTTCAAACTTTGCACTGCGGCTTTTGCTTTTTCGGCATAGTTTTCTTTTTTCTTCCGTGCCATTTGTTTCACCTCATTTTAGCAATACCTCCCTTTTTCAAGGGAGGTATTTTCATTTCAAAGCCCATTTTTCTTTTTCGCGAAAGCGTTTTGCAATTCCTGATAAATTGTATCCACATCCATATTGCGGATTTGTGCTTCTGTCAGCTGATTTGCCAGATAATTTGACATCTGTTTCGCCTGTTCTTCGCTGTATCCAAAATCATATTTCAAGCGATATTCAAGCAGCGCCATAGCATTCTGTGTTTTGAGTGCAATATTCTGATAAGCGCTTGCTTCCTGATCCAATGCGGACTGATACCTATCAAGTGCAGCTTGTTGCCCCTGCATGGTCTGCTGTCCATTAAAGTACCCAGTAAGCCCAGCCTGTGCCAGCAGATTATTAAAGTTATTCTGCTTTTGCTGCTCCATGAACTGCATAATAGACAAGGTTTTATCCGCATCCTGTTGTCCCTGCTGCTGGCTGTTCTCGATACTCCACTGTCCAAGGTTTGCGCCGGTTCCGGCAGCGCCCATGCCCATATTTGCGAGTGTTCCGGCGTACTGCTGTCCCATCTGCGCCAAATTATTCGCGCTCTGCATCCCGCCATTATACACGGCTTCATAGTAACTTTGCAGCTGCTGTGCAGTCGCCAAATCACCGTTTAACTGTGCCTGTGTAATCGCAAGGTCAATCTGTGCAAGCTGATTATCAACATTCTGCTGGTTACTGTTCACTGCGCCGGTATAGGCGTTGCCTGCGGCGATTTGGGCGGATTCAGTTAATCCACTGCCGCTAAGCCCTAAAGCGGCTCTGGCTTCGGCTCCGGCGCCGTTTGGGTTAATGAGGTTATAATAATTCTGCTGTGCCTGCCAGTTGGCAGCGGCTCCCGCCTGCTGCACCTGCGGCTTGGCAGCATTCAGGGAAGCCACATTCGATTTTACCCTGGCTTCCTGTTCCGCACGTATCGCGGCTTCTTTTTCAGCAAGCTGTTTTTGTGCGGCTTCCGCCTGCTGGCGGTATGTATCCATCTGTTTTTGCGATTCACTTTTATAGGCATCCAGCGCACTTTGTGTTTGGCGTTTGTACTCATCCTGAAGCTGTTGCCGCAGCGCGTCAAAATCCGCCTGGCTGTAACCCTGCTGCACAGGTTCGGGCTGTGGCTCCGGTTCAACATACTGCCGCGAACCCCCGCCAGAGCTGGAAACCCTGCCCGCCGCGTTCCCAGCCGCGCCACCTGCCGCGCTGCCAAGCATACCGCCCACAAGTGCGCCAAGCGGCCCAAACTGGCTTCCCGCTTTTACGCCTGCCGCCAGACCTGTTGCCGAACCAGCCGCCGTGCTGATTCCTGTTCGCGTACTTGATCCGCTGCCGCTTGTGCGGCTGGACGAACTGCCAGAGCCAGAACTTGTCCGGTTAGATGAACTGCCGGAACTTGTAACTGTACTGTTACCGCTGGCGGATGTTGTCACCGTTTTGCCATTTGTCGTAACCCTACTGCCGGGACGACCGGAGCCATACCCAGCAGGAACGGGGCTAGAGCTGGATTTTGTGCTTGTTGTCGTTGTCCGCTTTGCCATTTCCCATACCTCCCAAATTATTCATCATAAAGCCCGGCGCGGTCATTGACCACAAAAATTTTCAGCGCATCTTCGCTAAGATTCAGCACACCTTTGCCATCACCTTTGAGGATACCTTTTTTCACAAGTTTCGAGATTGTCGGCTTCGCCCAATCAGGCATATCCTCATAATACTTATACCGCATTTGCTTTGTTTCCTCCTCAGCTTCATCCATGGTTTTCATCGCGCTTTTGATACAGGGCAGCAGATTTTTAACAAAATCATTTTTGGCATTCCCGCCAAAGAACGCGGTACCGGGGCAGGTTTTAGCGCTTTTATGTGGGTCATAATCATCAAGCCTGTGCCCATCCGCCGTAAACCAGCAATGATATATCACACTTTTCGCAGGATTCAGCTTGAATTTACGACAAAGTGCGGCGGTAAGGATAACAATAGCATCCGCCTGTTCGGCGGTCATCTTATCATATCCGGCATCGAAATTCCCGAAATTCTCAATACAGATAGCGCCTTTATTTGCACCAACAATCCCAGCCGGGTCTTTCTCCAGGCTCCTGCCAGTCACAATCAAGCCATCCGGGAACACAGTGAAATGCTGTGCAATATCAGCGAAACCGCGTGCCAAATGGCTTTGCCGCATGGAAGCCTGTCTGGTAAAATGGTTCCTGCCGTCAAAATGCCGATATTCCGGCGACCAAGTATGATGCAGCTGTACCAGTTTTATTTCGCGCCCCGGCTGGTTTGCATCCAAATAAGTTTGGATTTCATCCGGCCGGAGCATCAAAAAGCCGTTATTCGCCATCATTACTTACGCCTCAATTCTATCGATCCCGTATCCTCTCGCACAAATATTTTCGATTCGGCAGCTTCGTTCCTCCTGCCAGCCTGGGGCGAAATAAGCAATATCCGCCTGTGCAAGCATTTTAATAGATTCTCCAAGGTATTCCAGCGATTTGCCATCAAATATAAAAAATGTATCCAACACTTCCACATCTTCACCAAGGCAATCTTTTGCCGCCTGCACTGCGTCTGCACGTTCTGCCAGAATGGTTTCATCGCTTTTGCCCCGCATCGGTTGCGAGATAAACAGTTTTTTCATTTTTCGCCCTCCTGATTTTTCCCTTGAAGCTGTGCCAAAGCCTTTCTCATAGGTTCCGGATACGGTACACCCATCAGCCCGGCATTCTCCATAATACTAATCGCTTCATTTGCTATGTAAGCGAGTACAACAGCATCTTTGATAAATGTTGTACCCATCGTGACATCCAGCCTTGCGGCAACGAGCACCACAAGCAGCGTCACACCTTTGCGCCAAAGCCCCTTCCAGCCCTCGTGACTGTCCAGGCTGCCGCCTTTGCTTTTATCGGAGTTGTGGAACACCCCGGCAACAATCAGACCCATCACATAATCAATCATCATAAAGATTGTGAGGGTAGACATTGCACTGTTCCAGCCGCCATAAACGGCGCTGGCAACGGCGCGGATGCACCCTGCCGCCATCATCAAGGCAGCTTTTGCTTCGGTCATATGCTGCAATTTCTTCACATCCTTCCTGTTTTTAAAAAGTGTTCTATCAAAATTATGTTGTTCCAACCGTCCAGCTTCCCGGGTGGAAAAGCAGTCGAGCGCCAACATCCGAATATGAATTCGAAGATGTGCAGTTCGCATCGAAACAAAACAGACCAGCAAACAGCATACCGTTCCAGTCGCCGCCCACACGAAGCACACGCCAGTCTGGATTGTAATAACAATAGTCAGATATATAACTGCCATCGCTTCCGCCCACAGCACTAGGAAAAAACGCATACGGCGCGGCAGGAGATAAACCAAGTGATTTTATCCAGCCATTGCTTTTAATTTCGCTTCCGATATGTATATATCCTGTTCCTGTTGATATATCATCTGCATATTTTGCGGGGTCTGTACAAATATAAATTTCACCATTGCCGAAGTTTATACCGTCAATCCATTCAGACACGTTTCCCCACAGGTTTTCAATGTGCCGGTATTGCACCGCAGTTTGTCCGTCCGTTCCTGCTGCCCTGCCAGTATGATAAGACATGGTATCTGTACCACCCGTTTTTTGTGCCGCACTCGCTCTTACAATGCCTTGTCCGATTTTTGCTTGGCTGTTCCAGTCCGCAAATTCTACAAGATAAAGCAGCCATATAGCGCACCAAGTAACGTAATCAAGAATACCCCGCTTCACCTTCGCCCCATTAAAGTTTGCTAACCCTCTCATTGTTTTGCGAGTGCCATTTACAGAAACGGTATCCGCAGTATGCGAACCAAGCACAGTTGTGTTCCATTTTTGCATAATCCCTTCATATCGTCCAACATATTTATTTGAACCAGGATGTTTTGTAAATCCGTTTATTTCTTTATCGCTGATATAAAAATACCGTTTGCCATCACTATCCAAAATTCTATAATAGAAGGTCGGAATATAAACTACAGTATCATTTGTTGCTCTTGAAAAACCGTCTTGTCCTTGCTTATAGGACACAACACCATTATTATCAATGTTATATTCCTCCATGCCTTTCCATGGCGAATAATTATCAAACGGCGAACTACCCGCACCTGTTCCAACAGCAGGAGAGGGAATTGTTGCGATATTGACAGAAACCAAACCATTTGGGTCATTGCTTGGTGATAGACGTGTAAGCGCCGTAGAGCCGCTATTCATATTCCAACAAACGCCAAACACATTTGCAAGCGCTACAGTTACATTAACCGTTTTGCTTGCAGGTGCACTATAGTTTGTTCCTTCTGCAACCTTTACAGTAATCACCGCCGAACCACTTCCCACCGCTGTAACTGTTACTGTTGTACCAGAAACACTGACTGTTGCAACAGATGTATTACTGCTGATTGCTGTAATTGCACCATTGCCCGCGCGAGTGACTGTAATCGTGCCTGTTTTCGCGGAATTGTCCAAGCTGATGCTGGTTGTGCTAAGCACCAAAGAGCCGTTTGCTTTCCCAATACGCCAAGTCACATTTTTCGCATCTCTGCTGCCATCCTGCCAGCAGTACCCGCGTTTCGGTGTAAATGTTGCCGTAAACGTCCCAGCATTTATGCCGCTGACCACGCCGCCCATCGTCATTTTAGCGGCATCGTAGCCGCTCCACGCAGGACTTTGCGTCTTGCCGTTATAGGTCAATGTTCCGGCTTGCACTGGCAGCGGGATTTTTTCGATTTTCCCGCGGTATCTGCGATTTAGAATCAACCTCACGCGCCTCCTTCTGGTACAGTATCAAGCGGCGTGATATCCTGCACAGTAATATAAACCGTCATCGGGCTGGTCAAATTGCTGTCCACGGTATAAGTAAACCCGGTCGGGCTGATAGATTTCAGCCGGAAATTACAGTCATAAAACGCATCCCAGCTTGCGGCGGCAGGTGAAGCATCCACGATACAATCTGTTTCATTCGCTGTACAGCTTGGGAATGTGCGGGAAATCGAACCAGTAGCTCCGGCATTTGTCGCGGGAATGGTCACTGTAAAGACCTGCGGAAGCTTGCTATTTACCGCATTAAGTATGGCATTTTGCACATACCATTTTGGCGTAGCATCATTATATTCTATCGGATCTCCAATGTGCATTATTCGGTTGCCGTCTAAACTTAAATCGCTGCCGATTCTTACATAACGATCAGGATCTGTGTTCATCTCAATATATCCGTCGTTTGTAACGCTAAACATAACGTTGCCAAGCGCATCGCAAAAATGTATTTCTTGTTCGTCAATTTGTATATATGGACCATTTTCGTCATTCGGGGAGCCACTTCTAATTATCGTAACGCCATGATACGTATCCAACTCAATGGCTGGCGGTCGGTAAACGTCATCTGCCTCTGGGTTGCTTCCACCAATCCGGATATGCCCAGGGGCTTTTATATCCACCGCGCCGGTACTGTCGTCTACCTGTACACCGGTAAATTTTACGCAGGTTGATTGCGTTCTACCATTAATAATGCGAAATCCAACAAAACGGAGCACCATATCAAGTACACTTTCAACGTCGCTACCAATCTCATCGGGCAACAAACGTACATCAATTGCTTCTGAGGATTCATTCAGCACGGGTTGTTGTGTCAACTCACCGGATTCGTTATCTAACATAGCGGCGGTAATTCGCGTTATTGGGATTCGGATATTACCATGCGCTGCACTATCGGTATTATGCCCCGTTAGTTCGCTCCTGGTCACATAGTCCCCGCCAACAATCCCTTTTGCCCTGTCAGCTTCACTTTTCGCGCGGTCGGCTTCTGTTTGTGCTTTTGTGACTTCTGCCGCTGCCTGTTCGGCGCAGTTTGCCGCATCCGCGGCGCTGCGGCTTGCGCCTGCCGCCTGGTTCCCGGCGGCTGTGGCTGCATCCGCCGCCATCCCAGCATAGTACCTGCTGTTGTCCTCATTTTCGCCGGGTCGGAGTGCAGTTCCGCCGGTCGCCCAACTTTTCGCAAGTGTCGCCTGTCCGGCAGCTTCGCTGGCGCTCCCTGCGGCGGCAGTCTGACTCGCGGCAGCATCTGCCTTGTGATGTGCGGCATTCTGCGCACTTACATCAGCATTTGCGGCGGCAGTTTCAGCGTCAATTTTCAGCGCGGCAAGCTGGCTATACAATGTATTTTCCAACATGGAAAGTGTAATGCTGCCGGGTTTAATGTCAGCGGTTACAGTGTTGCCAACCACAGAAAATTTCACTGTTCCGCTGTCTGTAAATTCATTCGGTGTGAGGAATGCAGCAAGACTAACCCGCTGTTCGGTGCCATCCTCCAAGGTTAGCACAAAATCCTGACCATCTAGCCGACACGCCATCGGCACCTTTTCCAACACAGTATCAATGGTATGCACCGTGCCGCCCTGTTCCGTGATGGTGAATGTTCCAGTTTGCGCATCAAAGCTGATACTTTTCACCATCGCGGCAACTGTGGTTTTATCAGCTTTGGTGCTCAATTTACTGTCCACATTTGCTGTAGTTTCCCGCAAATCAATCAATGCCTTGAGCGCCGCCAACATGGTTTGCACCGTCGTGCCACTCACGCCGCTTATTGCCCTCGTACCAATATTCCCCGCGCCGTCCGTGCTCAATAAATCATCAATCAGCCCATTCAGCGCGGGTTTTATCTGGTTCGTATTGGCATCAAATGCGGCTTTAAGCGCCGCCGCAGTCATTTTGGGTTTGTCGTCCAAGCTGGAAACCGGGAGTGTCCAGCCAGTGATTTTCCTTCCGGCAATGCTGTTTTCCGTCGGAGTTGCAGCCATAATATTTCACCTTCTTTTCTTTTTCGCATAATCATTCAGCGCATAATGCAGCGCGACAATATACACACCCGCACTTTCGTTGAGTGCTTTTCCCTTCAAAATGACCTGCATAAACTTAAATTTCTTAATTTTCTTCTTAAAAATGATTTGCTGTGTATCTGTGGTACTGAAGCTGAACCGCCCGAAATCGACGTCCCAAAAATTAAACCGGTCTGTTTCGATGGTTTCCACAAATTGCCCTTCGGGGTCTTTTTCGGTTCTAAGATATAGTTCACATCCTGCACGCGTCATACTTTTAAGCAATATACCATTACCACGTTTCAGCAAGGTTTTGTTTCTTGTCGGACTAACAAAAGCATCAAGTTTACTGCGCCATTCCCAGTTAATTGGTTTCCCATCGTCGGCATAAGCTTCCATCAGCCGTTCGCCATCTTCATCAACCAAATCATCATTCAGCCTGCAAAGTCGTCCATCTTTTGTACCAAAATAAAGGTTCACACTTTCCACACCGAATGCACTGACAGGCATCCCTGCCCAGTAGTACCACTCATAGCCGCCTTTACTGCGTGCCTGGTTTGCGTCCGCCACCCAAATATGGTCATCAATCGCAAGCAAATAATAGCCCTTCCAAACTGCACTTACAGCATCTTTTAGGCTGGTTTCCTTCATCAGTTCGGTGTTAATGCGTTCACTTCTGCATTGCATATTGCGTTCTACCTGATTGATTCCATAAGTCAGCACAGGCGCATAAACTCCCTGCGGACTCAAAAAAAGTGGATCATCTCTTAGCACCTGCATGGAGAACCGTGCACAGCCGCCAACACCACTGACACCCTCTTTCAGCGGGAAAATTGCAGTACCTATCGTGCTGTCAATTTCCGCAGTATGGTGCCACACGGTATTTTCCTGCCGATTATCTTCTTTAATCACCAGCAGTTCCCCCTGATACTTGAGGTAATTTGTTATGGCGAAACTGCTTGTACCCACATTAATAAATTGTTGGTCAGGGAAATAAGTCGGATCATTTAACCCGCTGTACCATTCTGTAGCGGGTTCATCCGCATTCCCACTCAAAAACACGCGAGAGCCAGTATTCACACCAAATGTGGTAAAAATCGTGCATCTATTGATTTTATCAATTGCACCTTGTGTAGTTTTGGCAAACTGGATTGTCAGGTTTGCGACACCAGCAGCAGCAGGCGCGGCGGGTGCAGTCGCAAAAGTGACTTTGCCACTCCCCGCATTAAAACTAATCCCGCTGGTAATTTCCTTCTCATTCAGCCAGGCTTTCACCGTGCTGCCACTGTCAATGGAACCTGTATCAACAACAAATTCCTTCGCTGTCCCATTGGCGACAAAAGTATTTTTCCGCATTGGCGTTAAAAGGTTCACTTTTTCAAAAGCCGTGCCGCCGCCTGTGGGGCTGCATCCGATTGAAGTTGTGGGCACATAGGCAATATCCTGCACTTTTTTGGCGTGTATCCCATCATACCGAATAAACTCTTTTCCGGTGAGAATCCAAAGATCCCCGCCAAAATAAAGTCCATTGCTGATTTGGTCATTCAGTCCAGAAAGCAATGTGATTTCATCATAACCACCCTGTGCATTTGCCACCAGCCGCACAAGCCGCGTTCCAACATGAACAATTTTCTGTTTGATTCCATCCAGTGTAAATGGGTAGATACTATTCACCCGTCCGCCGCCACTAAATGTATGAATGGTACGCCAACCCACACGCACTTCTGGATATCCGCCACTATCCGAAATCATATTGACCATTTTGGGGCTTCTGCTATCATCAATCTGTGTCTGGTCAGTCGAAAGATCCAGCCCGCGGAACCTTTGATAAACTTT
Source organism: uncultured Butyricicoccus sp. (assembly GCA_964017555.1). Classification (GTDB taxonomy): domain Bacteria; phylum Bacillota; class Clostridia; order Oscillospirales; family Butyricicoccaceae; genus Butyricicoccus_B. The sequence continues at coordinate 35,889 of CAXHNU010000011.1, forward strand.
ATATCCTTCCTGCTGTGCAGCGAAACTGGGCACATTCATTGGTTTCATATTCCGTTCACCTCCTCGGGAATGAAAAAAGGTAACAAAAAAAGCGTCCTTGTTTTGACCTTGACCAAAACAGGACGCATATGTTATAATCATAATACAAAAAGGTAACGCTGTCGGCTGGCGGCTGACCCTCAGTTACTCTAGAAATAACCGTTTACTTTGTTAGGGTAGGACGGTTATTTCGCGTTTATGGTGAGAATGTACAGCAAAAATGCGATACAAACTAAAAATCTTACGATTTTCATACCCATTCGCGCCACCCCCTTTCAATCCAGGGAGTGGTCAACCGCCTGCCGCCAGACAGCGCCGCCCTCCCACCGTGGGAGGAGCGATTTCATTATAACATATACTTTTCTGTTTCGTCAATTTATGATAAATTTTGATATTATGCCGCAGTGTCTGCATTTCACCGCCAGACACCGCGGCATTTTTGCATTTACTCACTGTTTACATCAATAAAAACCGCTGGGGTCAAATCGTTCAGCGCCGATATGTATTTGTTATACTCAATCGCACTTTCCGCCTGTTTGTTGCCATCTTCCTGCAAAAGTCCAGCTTTCACACCAAGCGGCAACGCAGCGCGACATAACTTCTCATGAAAAGGCAGCATTTCGCCGCTATCCGCACTGCTATAAAGCGGGATATCCTCCACCCGGAGTAGTTTTTCACCATCCAGCCGCCGAAACTGATTTTCATAATCCACAGCTTCCGCCAGAATTTGATTGAGGATATGGGGAAACCCCGCTTTCAAATCCTCATCATCATCCGGTGTTTCAAAAATGAGTGCACAACTCATTTCATAGAGTCCGCGAACCGTCATGAGCCGGAACCAGCACTAAGCGTGGAAGCAACAATAACAGAAACCTCACCAGTAAATTTCTTGTCAGTCTTATCGAACCCAACAGCTTTAATCACTGCCGCATCCCCAGCATCAAAAGCCTTGCTGTAGATTTCCGCGTGCATAGAGAACCGCGGATCGCTACCATCTGTGGTATATCGGATTTCGCCAGCACCGGCACAAGTGAGAGTAACCGCAGATTTTGTGCCGCCAGCGGTAACAGCGGGCAGTTTCTCACTTGCTTTGACAATCCCGACAACACCATTTGCCTTTTCGCCCAGGACAAAAGCATCATAGTAGTGCCGTGCTTCTACGAGTGCACCAGAAAGTCCGGGAGGGTCACGGTGGATTTTGGTTTCGCTGATTTTATAGGGCATTGCCACCGCAGGCGCATAAACGCCAAGTGCATAGCAATTTTCGGGCAAATACCCCGACGGCACTTTGATTACAGTGAACCCAAACAGTTCGCCAACCTGCCCCTTGCTGACGCTTTTTACACCAAGCTGTTCCAGCTTCAAAAATTCATCGCTTGTCGCAATCAGCTTAAAGATAGAAGTTGGCACATAAACAAACCGCTGACTATCTGGCACAAGGGCATTATCAAAAGCCTCCTGCAAATCGGCAAACATATTAATCACATCAGCTTTATTTGTCTTGCTTGGCTCATTGGAAACCGTTAAAGTCTTACCAAATTTGACAAACCGCCGGAACGCGTAACGGTCAGCCGCAGGAGTAGAAACCTGCCGAAGCTGCATCTTGAGCCATTTTCCGGCTTTGCCCTCAATCACCTGGTCACTTTCGTCGCCTTTGTCGACAATCCCATTAAACGCCTTATCCTGCGTCATGGTATATTCCATCACAGTATCCTGGATATCCGCAGGTTCGCCATAGCGGTTAGACCCACTGCGGGTATAATCCACCTCCGGGCGGGGTTCGAGCATATAAACACGTACCGTTTTCACACCAGTGAAATCAATATTGCCATTGGTATGACCTTTAACAAAGGATTCCTTACTAAACAGTTCAGCAATTTGTTTGCTGTATTTCTGGCTTAAATTGATAGCCAATTCAATCATTCCTTTCAATCAAAGTGGTTATTTCCATTTTGGAAACAACCCGATATCGCTTTTCCGATATCACCCTGGCGGCCACGTGCGCTTCGCGCACATGGTGCCCCTGTCGGCTCCCGCCGTCGCTGCCGCTCCGGCGGCGCCCGCAGCCAAGCCACATGAAAATCAATCCGCACCGAGCAAGCCCTCCAAAAATGCGTCATGCGAATCGCCGCCGCCCTGCTGGCTCCCTGCGGACTGCTGGCGGTTCTGCTGGTTTTTCCGTTCAATCTCAAGCTGCTGTTTCAGCTGTTCCGCTTCGGCTTGCGCCTGTTGTGCCTGCCAGCGTTCCCACGCGGCAGCCAGCGTCATGCCGGGCGTATCCATGATATCCCAAACTTCCTGCGGCACATCCGCACTAGACCGGATTTCCGGATGTTGCTGCATAAATGCTGCCACACCATTTTGTATATCCTGACTGCGCATTTGTGCCATCTGCCGGGAAACCTGCGCCTGCATTGCATTTTGCTGTTCCAGCTGCTGTCTTGTTTCCGCTTCACGCCTTTGCGCCAGCACATTTCTTGCGATATCAGCGAGCGCTTCTTCCGGGGTATCTTCGGGATACCGCGCCCGCAGGCGATCCATTTCGTTTTGCACTTCCTGATTTTCGGCTTCACGCTCAAGCAGATTCATATATTCGCCAAGACTCAAGCCGGAACTTTTCGCATACCGCTCCAAAATGCCGATTTCGCGGGCATTTTTGCTGTCATACGCAAGCCCTTTTTGGATCACACCAGCAACATCCTGCCCAAGCGCCTGGGAAAACGCGCTCACAGCATCCGCAGGCACATTGACAGGGTTCCCGCCAAAATTCAGCGTGACATATTGCGGTGCTGGCTGCTGTTCGTCTTCCGCCTGTTCTTCATCTTCGGGTTCTTCAGATTCAGCTTCCGCGTCAGATTCTTCAGGTTCTGCTTCTGCTTCCGTTCCACCTTCGCCTGGTTCTTCAGGTGTTGGCGTTTCATCTTCCCGTTGCGGGATTTCCATTTCTTCATCGTCCATCAGCCCGCTTAAAAATGCGTCATGTTCGGGTTCTTCGGTTGTTTCCTGCTGCATTGTTTCATTTTCGTTCACAAAAATCACCTCAAATTAAATTTTTATTGTATCCGGCGCTGAAACGGGCGGCGGAAAAAGGAAGTAGGGAGAAGAAACCTTTTTCCGCACCCGCCAGAAAAGGAGGCACACACTGGGGCAGCATCACGCAGCACCAATCATCTGCCGCCCCCATGCAAAAAAGATTTTTGGCGATACAAGAAGGGGACAAAGAGAGCAAAAAAACCCTTCAAGTCCGCCCGTTTCAGCGCCGGAAAATTTTCATTTTAAACCTGCACGCCAGTAATGGGTTCCGCCGCCTGCGGCATAGGCATATTTGCTGCCTGCATCTGCATTTGCTGTGCCGCCTGCTGCATTGCCTGTTTTTTCTGTTCCGCGACTGCGCGCAGAATTTCACTTTTATTTGGCATCTGCACCGCGGGAATAGATTCAATGAACAGTTCCGGATCCGTCACAATTTGTTTGGCAAAAAGGTTGTCCAGCGTGGTTGTCTGCATCAGTTCAGACCAATAACTAGCCGCACCAACATCCACATTAATATCAAGCTGTCCGATTTGCATCTGCCCAAAATCCATTTGTGACAGCACTTTTTCCTTGTTCTGCGCGCCAGTCACCGGGTCAATCTGTTCCTGTTCCGTCACGACATACCGTAGTCCATAAAATGCACACATCATATCGACCATAATGCGAATACAATCTTCGTTAAACTGCTCAAATTTCCGTTTTTGCAGTTCCAGCGGCGCGGAAGTTGCCTTTTGCGCGGCAATAATTGCACTTGTATTATCGGGTTTGACATTGCCAAGACTGGCATCACTTGCCCCCATGCAATCCTGCATCATTTCGCGCATCATCTGCACAATTTCAACAATCCCGGCAGGCAGCGAGATTCCGCCAAAAACATTTGCATAAGTCTGGTTGACATCTCCCCTAACACCAATCGCTTTACCTGGTGTGCTGTCCCAACCGTTCGGGAATTTCTGTGTATCAAAAACAAATTTCGGGAAAGCAAGGTTGCGGTTAAACGTATGGATATAGGTCATCATCTGATTGATTGCAATCTGTGTTGGGATTACCTCGGTCATAGGGCTAATGCCGTGCATACAATTTTTCCGGTCAATCCAACTCCAATAAGCGAGGGGGTAAAGACTCATTTCAGTTTGGGTATCTTCTTTTGTGACAACCTCACCGCAAATGGTCATAAAATGTACTTTTTCGCTGCCATCCTGCCCTTTCACCTTCCAAAACCGTGTCAGTTCTGTCACCAGGTTCCCACTTTGGTCTTTGTCCTCGCCCATGTAGTCATATTCACATTCCGGCTGGATGTTTTCCCAATCCGGCACACCATTGCGTTGTGCTTCCAGCTTCACGACATCCAACGGACGGCGGCGAACCAGGATGATATAAGGTTGCCCCTGCACTTCGCGGCTATATGGGTTGCCAAAAATAATGTTCGTATTCATCAAAATTTCAGCGCGGATGTCACCTTTCATATCCTGTCCAGTTTCCAACTCCGGATCGAACCAGAAATACATTGCACTGTCGCCAAACACTGCACAATCGTGCAAACTTTCACGGTTCAGCGATTTGATTTTCTGCCTTTCGATGAGTGCTCTTAGGCTTTCTTCGATGATTTCGCCCTGCTGGTCGTGTTCTTCGATGGAAAGGTAAGGTGTAATCTGGAAACCGATATCATCACTAACCACCAGCGCTTGTGCCGTGCCAATAATGCGGCGCAAGAAATTGTAGGTCATCGGCTTCACTGCGCTAACTTTCAACCCTTCCCAATGTTTGCCTATGTAGAAGTTCTCATTTTGCTTGCAAATCTCATACAAATCGAGATTTGCCTTAAACTGCTTACCGCTGGTATATTCCCGCTGAATCCGCCGTACAACATCTTCTTTTGCAAAATCCCGCTTTTGCTGTTCCGGCTGCTGCATCCGCTGGGGCATCTGTAAATCCTGCTGCTGCATCATCGTGTCCCCCTGTAGTTAAAAATCTCCATCATATCAGTTAGCACCGCAGCATTTTTAACATTTTCATCATACAATTGCCGTGTTTTCTCTTCTTCTGCCTGTAACCGTTCCACTTCCATTTGCAGCCGCTCATTTTCAGCGCGTAAAATGGAAATTTCATCTTTCAGCTTTACATTTTCCGCATTCACGGAAACAATCATATCGCTTTGCTGATCCATCATCAGTATCCGGTCATCCCGCTCATCGCTCATACGTTCATAAGCATATTGCGTTTGGACTAATTTTTCGCCCATCTTCTGATACTGTTTTTCCATTTCATCCCGCGCTTTTTTGGCAGTTTTCAGCGCATTTTCGGCGCTGTGGAGTTTCAGTGCCAACGTATCCCGTTCGTTGCCCATTTCGCCAAGTTTACGACTTGTATCCAAATACAAATCATAAACATCTTTTGCCTTGAACCAACCGGCAACACCAACCGCAGCCAGCACACAAACGACCGCAGCCAAAAAATTCACCATAATAAAACCTCCTCAAAAATTCAAAAATTCGTCTATTTCTTCATCGTATGTCATAACATCAGGATCTTTTTCACTTGGCGCATCTGCCGCCAACGGTTGCGCGCTAACGAAATAGCGCACAGCATCCGGGGCGTGTGTCGCTTCATGGGGTTCTTTCGCGACATCATCCGGATTTTTCTCATCATGCAGCAGCAGCGGCATTGTGCGAATTAAATTCTCGCAATTTTCAAACACCATAATTCTTGGCAGGCTGCCATCTTCGGGAACCCTTAGCCAATCCTGCACATCCATCCAACCTTGCACCCTGTTGTTGCTTGCCTTCCAAAGTGACACACCGCGCGAATAAAAGATTTCTTCTGCACTTCTGCCGGTTTCTTGTCTTTTGTTCCACATATCCGGCGGGGCAAAAGTAGCAACAATATTTTCATTTTCCGGGGTTGCATCAATGATTTTCTGTGCAGCCTGGGCAATGGTAAGCCCTTCGCCGGGGTTGCCATAAGTATCTAACTTGTCATGCCCCTCATAAATTTCGCGATAAAACCACGCCCTGCCCTCTTCATCCACCGCGACAAAATAACAGGCAAACATATCAAAACCATAATCAAAAACCCGATATCTTTTCCAATGCTCCGGAATTTTAAACGGTTTACAAACATGAGTTTTCGGTTGAAATTCGGGGAAAAACTGCCCTTCAAACACATCCCAATTTCCATAAAGCATGGCTTGCTTGCGTTGTTCGGGCAAATTTTCAAGCGCCCTGATATAATCCGGGCTGTTCCGAATCAGCCAAGGATTATCATAAACCCCAGCCTGAATGAAAAAATAATCCTCTGGATTTTCCTTTGGTCGGAAGTCGCGATCAATAAACAATCGCTTGAACCACGCATGACCGACGCCGCCGGGGTTGCAGGTGAAATACATCCGCGGGGGAAAATAATCCTCCATAATCCCGCTTGATCGGTTACTTTCGGTCATCGTGAGGAACACATTCTCGGGAAACTGTGTGCATTCTTCCAAGAAAATGACATCATACGCCTGTCCCTGATATTGCAGCAAGTCACTATCATTGCGGCAATATCCAAATTTCAGCCGGCTTCCATTGGGAAAAACGAACGCTTTATCCATCCCGGAATACCGTGCAACACCGTTTAATATTTTGGATGCAGGAATCAAATGATTTTCCTTAATTTCGGGGTAAGTCCGGCGCATAAACAAAATTTGAATGCCAGCATATTGCAAGCAAAGGAGTATTGCCTTACTGCGTGCCACATCACTTTTACCGCCGCCCCTCGCGCCGCCATATGCTGTATACCGGTGCTTACTCCGATAAAATTCCAACTGTTTAGGATACGGCTTGTTAATTTTAATCTGTATCATTCTGCCACCTACTCCGCAATGTCGCTCAGTCCGGCATCATCAAAAGTAATCTGGATTGCACCGCCATTATCCCCGCCGCCAAGTTTATTTTCAAATCGGTCATACATATCCAAACTTTCACGTGCAACTTTAATCAAATCGGTCATGCTGGTGCCAGTATAAGTCTTGATGATTTTCACAATTTCATCACGTGTATCGTCATCGAGTCCATTATCCGTAAGGATTTTCAGCATCACGCGGTCAATTTCCTTTTTTTCAAACTGCACCGCTTTACTTTGTGTTTCCAGTCCCTCAAGGGTACGTCCAACAATAGCATAAGTTTTGTCCATCATGGCGCGGATCCGTCCGCGCCTGGCAGCAACATAATCCGGATCATTATCATTTGCAGTTTTCACCCAATCATAGACTGTAGCACGAGGAATCCCAAGTTTTTTCGCAACTTTTGCGGGGTTCATTTTGGGCTGCAAGCACAGCGCAAGTGCTTTTTCGCGGATTTCATTATCATATTTACTTTTTTGCATTACGGGTTCCTCCTTTTGCAAAATTCTATCTTAAGAAAAAGTATAAACGGAAAAAACGGAAAAAACGGAAAACTTCAAGATTTTCAAAAAAATTTTTGACGTGCCGCCCGGCGTTCGGATGCAGCGCCAAACAAAAAAAGAGAAGCTGCAACGCAGCCCCTCTATCTTCTTATCTCTTCCACTTGTTCCCGCGAGAACAGGAAGGACAATTTCTTGTAATAATGCGGGTCATCCTCTGGTGCATCCTGCCCTTCTTTTTTCATTGATTCCGCCAGCGCTTTTGATACCTTATTTGTAAACCGCCACAGTTCCGCCCGGAAAAGCGCGTGTTCGCCTTTTTTCACGCTGTAGCCGCGTTTTTTCCATCCCTGGAACGTATGAAAAGGAAGTTCACCTTTATATGCTACTAAAAGCGCGTCTAACTGGGCGTTCGTGAAACCGTGACCCAAAGCGGCGTTATAAATAATCTTTTCGTTTGTCATTGTCTTTACTCTCCTTTTTCTGTATCCGGCGGGGGCTGGCTTGCAGCCCCTTTTTATTCACTCACAGTATTTAGCAACATACTCGGCTTCTTGTTTTTCACTCATCCAGCCTTCTAAAAAAGCTATGCGTAAATTTATCCGATTGACGGTTTCAAGGTTTTCTGTAAGGCTTCCCGTGTCCGTTAAGTAGTTCGAATAGTACATCATATCAGCAAGACATTGCAATTGGTCGGTGTTTAGTGCGTTGATGTCGATTGCTATCATTTGTTTTTTCATTTTGTATATCCTTTCCGGCTTTCGCCTTTCCGTTTGTTTTCCCTTACCTTATGATATTATTATA
>CAXHNU010000012.1:0-43701 GCA_964017555.1 uncultured Butyricicoccus sp.
GGCTGTTCGCCGCCATACGCCTGGTTTTCCCCATGGTACAGGATTTCATACCCGATGATCCGGCTGCTGGCATCTTTGATGGGCTGCCGCACGATATATTTGCTTTCCATAAGTACTGCTCTCCTTATCCCTTATTCCCGTCCAAGCAGGTGGTCCATAATCGAAACCAGATGCCCGATTTCCGGCTTGCTCAGCTGTTCATCCGCCCCCAGCTCCTTGCCTTTGACGCGCATTTCATCGGTAATCAGCGAGGAGAAAATAATCAGCGGTATCCGCTTGAAGTCGGGGTGTTCCTTGACCAGTTTGGTCAGGCGGTGCCCGTCCATCTGCGGCATTTCAATGTCGGTGATAATCAGCGACACATCTTGGTCTATGGTGCCATTGCGTTCGCTTTCACACAGGTGATCCCACAATTCGCGCCCATTGCCGAACATGCTGAGGTTGGTATAACCTGCACGGTTCAGCGCATCGCGGATCATATGGGACAGCAGGATGGAGTCTTCTGCAATTAAAACTGGTGCCTTGTTGTTTTTGCGCGGGCCGAGCTGGTCGATTTCCTCCATCTGGATAGAGGTTTCCGGCGCGATCTCGGCAACGATTTTTTCAAAATCCAAAATGGTCACCAGTCGCCCATCACATTGGGCAATGCCTGTGGCAACGCCCTCGCTGCCGCCGCTGATGGTTTTATCCGGTTTCTGAATATCCATCCAGGAAATACGGCGAATGCCTACCACGGTATGCACGCGGAAAGCAATATTCATATGGTTAAAGTTTGTCACAATGAACAAATCCTTTTCGCCAGCTTCGCTGTTGGCATCGCCAAGATATCTGGGCAGGTTGATCACTGTGATAACGATATCACGCGGTTTATAAATGCCTTCCACCGCGGGGTGGGTATGCGGCATAAACTTAACCGGCTGAGCAATCATGATTTCCTTTACCTTTGCCACATTGATGCCATAAAGGACATCGGAAATGGTAAATTCCATGATTTCAATTTCATTTGTGCCGGATTCCAGCAGGATTTCGTTTTTTGCTGCGGCCATTGACAGACACGCCCCTTCCGTTAAATTGTCATATGCGGTTTGCCGTAAGACTGGATGGTTGCCATGCCGGTATCCGAGTCAAACAGCAGCGTCCGCGCTACCGAACCGCCTACGTCTTCCGCAATCAGGCGCAGGCCTTCTTTTTTCAGCACCATGCGGACGCTTTCAATATTCCGCTGGCCGATGTTCCCAAGGCTCCCTTTGCCGCCGACATCAAACATCTTTGCGCCGCCCGCGGCTTTGACGACAATGCGGCTGCGCATGGCGCCTTTTGCCTCCATTGCCCGCAGGGTTTCACGGATGCCGCTGTCTGCGTATTTTAAGGGGTTTTTCCGCCCGGTTTCCATATTCAGCGGCAACATAATATGCAGCAGCGCAGCGAGCTTTAGCCTTGGGTCATAAAAGCAAAGCCCGATGCAGGAGCCAAGCGCATAGGTGATGAGTTTTCCGCCGTTTTGTGCCATTTTCATATCGGCGATTCCAACCACCGTTGGCTTCGACCCACTAATCATTCTTCAACCCCCAGCTTTCTTAAAAGATGGTTCAGGGAACGGATATCCGGCGAAAGCAGCAGCCGGCAGGGCACTTCCTTATTGGCGGCAATAAAATTCGCGCCAATGGTCATCAGGTAGTCGGTCTGCCCGCCATATGCCGCCATCGGAACCGCCAGCAGCGCTCCCTGCATATCAATGGACATACTTGGCACTGTCAGCTCGAGTGACATTCCAGCCAGCCCGGACAGCGCATTGATAAAGGTGGAAATCATGATATTCCCGATTTCAATCAGGGCAGAACGTTCCATATCGCCCATTTCGGTATAATCCGCAAGCGATTTGTCCAGCATGGTTTCGGTGATAAGGTTGACAAATTCCAGCGGCTGCACAGCCAGCATAATGCCGTTAATTTCGCCGCTGATGCTGACCAGCACCCCCGCGGTGATCACTTCGGGCCCGCCGATCCAGTCGATTGCTTCGTTATAGCCCATAATGCGGACTTCAGGCAGCGTGATGCGGATTTCTCTGCCCAGCATCTGGGAAAGCGCGGTTGCCGCATTGCCTGTGCCAATGCTGCCGATTTCCCGCAGGGTATCAATCTCCAGCTCGCTCAAATCCTCATAATTTTTGATATTCATAGCATTTCTCCCTTGGCAAATGCCAGTTTCATGTTATGTGCGCCCGCAAAAAGGCGCCGTATTGCCAAGCCCGTATTAACGCAGGTTATTGACGGTTGTTGTAATTTCATCTGATGTCTGCACCATTTTCAGCGCATAGGTAAAAGAGCGCTGCGCCTCAATCACACCGACCAACTCGGTAGCAAGGTCTGTATTGGACGCCTGTATGTGTTTTTGCACCAGCTTGCCGGTGCCAAGCTGTACCTGACCATTCTTTTCCACTGGCACAAACCGGTTATCGCCAACACTCAGCATCCCATCGGTATTGATAAAATCAAAAATGCCGACTGGCTGTTCTTTTTCCTGATCTTCGACATCAATCAGCCGCCCTTCATTGCTCAGCACAAACCGCCCCATACCGTCAGACAGATACCAATGGGTTTCGGTTTCCCCCTGTTCGTTCTGAATGAGGAATTCCGACATGGTGAAGGAGCCATCGCGGGTATAGGAATATTCTTCGGTTGCGGGATCCCACAAGGCAAAGAAGCCGTCGCCATCAATGGCATAATCCAGCGGGCGACCGGTCTGGTGGGTGCCGCGGTTTGCAAAGCTGGTGGTTGCCGCGGACATATAAGCGCCGCAGCCACGTTGGAGCTGTGCGTTATCCACGCCATTGATGAAATCATACATCAGCGCGGTAAATACTGGGCGCTTGGCTGTGAAGCCATATGTATTGACATTTGCAATGTTATTGCCCAAAACATCCAGCCGTTTTTGCTGCTGTTCTGCACCGACTGCCGCGGTATAAAATGACATATCCATAAATCAGCCACTCCCCTTTTTGCCTTACATCCGTCCAAGGTCTGTGGTTGCCTTGGTCATCACCTGGTCATACATTTTAGTCACTTGCGCGGCGCTCTGATAGGCGCGCTGGGTAGAAATCATGCGTACCATCTGCTGGATCAAATCGACATTAGCGCGTTCCAACATCCCCTGGTGTACTTTGACGGTTGTGGTCACTTCAGGATTGCCGCCGCCGGTAAACAAACCGTTTTCGGCTTTAATGGGCTGGTTGTCCTCTGGGAACTGGTATACGCCAATACGCCCCAGAAAACCGCCGCCTTGTTCCATATACAAGCCGCCGTAATCATCGCCGCGTATCTTGTCAGTGACAAGGTAGATTTCGCGCCCTTGGTCATCCAGTACGCGTCCAAAGCCGGGCAATGTCAAATAGCCTTCATTATCCAGCGTAAACGCGCCCGCGCGGGTATATGCTCGCTGCCCATCTGCGCCCTGTACGGCAAAATAGCAATTTTCGCCTTCAATCGCAAAGTCAAGCGGATTTTCAGTCGGGTCAAATGTCCCCTGGGTATAGTCGGTATAAAGCTGGCTGGGCGCGGTGATAAAACTTTGCTGTCCCAAGTCGATATATTCTTTATCCTTGTTGCCAACGCGGCTCCAAAGGACATCCTGAAAGGTCTGCCCTGTAAAATAATCCGCTTTGAAACCGTTTGTTGCGACATTCGCCATATTGTTGGAAATGACGTTCAGGTTTTTACCATGGGTGAGCATCCCTGACGTCAGGTTGTAAAAGCCCTTAAACATGACATTGTTCCTTCCTTATGGTTGGTTTTTCATTCGTTGATATACTGGGAAAGCAGCCCCCGCAGTTTGCGCAGCGCCCGGGTATGTATCTGGGAAACCCGCACTGGGCTGACGCCAAGCACAGAAGCGATTTCGGTGCGCTTGAGATCCTGCTCATGGTAAAGCGACAGCACAAGCTGTTCATTTTTATCCAGCGAAGAAATGGCTTCCGCCATCACAGAAATCAGCTCATTGCGCTGAAGCTCATCTTCGGGATGGGCCGGGTCACGGTCGGTGCTGACTGCCCAATGTTCACAGTTTTTTTCCAGCAGTTCCTCCAGCGAAATGATATTGCGGGTGAAGGAAATGCCGATTGCCCGCCGATACTGCGCAAGGGTTAAATTGAGGTGGCTGGCAACCTCCTGTTCGGTTGGTTCCCGTCCCAGTGTATTGGTCAGTTCTATGGTTGCCTGCTCGATTTTCTGCACCCGTTTGCGCACCGAGCTGGCAACCCAGTCTTGTTTTTTTGCATAATCGATAATCATACCGCGCACGCGGATGGACGCATAGGTTTCAAAAGAACCTTTTCCCGGGTCATAACGTTCCACCGCGTCCGCAAGAGTGATTAGCCCTTCGTTGATAATATCATCAAGCTGTGCAAAGCTGCAATAAACATCCTGAAGCCGCAGCGCGATGCTTTTAATCATGCCGCTATACCGCAGGACGATTTCCCATTTCACGTCCTCCCGCCGGCTTTGCAGATATTCCTGAAAAAGCTCCTCGGTTGTCTGGTGGGCGAACGCCTCTTGTACAGCAGCCCTCATAAGCCTGCCGCCTTCTTCCCAGGTACTGGCACAGTGACATTCCCAATCGCCTGGATTTGTGCCGAGCCAACAATTTCATTGAAAGCAAGCACACACAGGTTGGGGAAATACTGCCGCAGCAAACGGCTGAGATAAATACGGATGACCTGGCTGGTGAGCAGAATGGGCTGTGCGCCGAGTTCTGCGAATTTGGGCAGGCTTTCCGCAATTTGGGAAATCATTGGCTGGAGCAAATCCGGCCCCATGGAAAGATAAATGCCATGGTCATTTTTGGTGAGCGAGGAAACAACCCGGCGTTCCACATCGGAATCAAGTGTAATGACACGGAGCTGTCCATTTTCGCAGAAACTGCGGGTGATGGTACGGCTGAGCGCACTGCGCACACTTTCGGTAATTAAATCCGGGTCGCGGGTGGTTGCCATGGCGTCAACCATGGTTTCGAGTATGGTCACCATATCGCGGATGGGGACGCCCTCCATCAAAAGGTTGCGCAGCACTTTTTCAAGCAGTGCATACGACACAATTGCGGGGCAGGCTTCCTCCACAAGTTCCGGAGATGTTTTTTTCAGGTTTTCGACAAGCTGAATGGTTTCTGTCCGCGTCAGCAGTTCATATGCGTGCTGCTTGATGGTTTCGGACAAATGGGTCAGCATGACCGAAAGCGGGTCAATGACGGTATAACCATAAATTTCTGCCATTTCCTTGTTTTCTGGCAAAATCCAGCGGGATGGGATACCATATGCCGGTTCAATGGTTTCGATGCCATCAATTTCGCCAAGCGGGTTGGGCGGTTCAAGTGCCAGGAAATAATCCACAAGGATTTCGCCTTTTGCAACTTCTTCGCCTTTAATGCGGACAATATATTGGTTTGTGCCCAACATAGAGCCGTCATGCAGACGCACAGTTGGAATAACAAACCCCATTTCCTGCGCATACTGCCGCCGGAATATCACAATTCGGTTAATCAGCTTGCCGCCGCTGTTCTCATCGACCAGCGGGATAAGGCTGTAACCAACTTCCATTTCAATCGGTTCAACCGTCAGCAGTGAATAAACATTGCTGATATCTTTGTAATAGTCGGTTTCTGATGGGGGCGCTTGCTGCACGGGTGCGGCTTCCTGCACCTGCTGGGCAATCTGCTGCGCTTCCTGCGCGCGCATCCGGCGGCTGATGAGGAAACTCAAAACAAACAGAATAACTGCAACAATCACCAGCGGTACGTGTGGGGTATTTGGCATCAGCGCAAGGAAAATCAGCGCTGCGCCTGCCACCATAATCGCGCGCGGCTGTGCGGTGAACTGGGTCAGGACATCGGTATTCAGGCTCCCTTCGGAAACCGAACGGGTGACAATCATACCGGTTGCAGTGGAAATCATCAGTGCCGGCAACTGGGAAACCAAGCCATCACCGATGGTTGCGGTGGAATACACCTGCAAAACCGTAGAAATATCACTGCCGCCCTGCACCATACCGATGAGGATACCGCCAATTAAGTTAATCAGCGTGATAATCAGCGACATGACCGCATCGCCTTTGACGATTTTGGTTGCGCCGTCCATTGCGCCGTAGAAATCGGCTTCCTTCTGAATTTTGGCGCGGCGCACACGGGCTTCCTGTTCATCAATCAGCCCTGTATTCAAATCCGCGTCAATCGCCATCTGTTTGCCAGGCATTGCGTCAAGGGTGAAACGTGCGGCGACTTCAGCAACACGTTCCGCGCCTTTGGTGATAACAATAAACTGTACCAGCACGATAATGAAGAAAATGATAAAACCAATGACCACATTACCGCTGGTAATGAGCTGTCCAAATGCGGCAATAACATCGCCGGCATAGCCGCCGTTTGATAAAATCAAACGGGTTGAGGACACGTTCATGCCCAGCCGGAGCAGCGTGGTAATCAGCAGCAGCGAGGGGAAAATTGAAAATTCCAACGCTTCTGCGATATTCATGGTAATCAGCAAAATCATGATGGACAGCGCAATGTTAATAACCAGCAGCACGTCCAGCAAGAATGGCGGCAGAGGAAGGATCAGGAACAGAACAATAATAACAACAAAAAGGGAAATTGCATTGTTTAATAAACGCCTCATCTGCTTCCTCCTTCCTCAAATTTTGTATATTTCCGCGCGCTGCGCGGGGAAAACTGTTCTATCCGGCTGCTATTGTTGTGAGGGCATATTCGAGCGAATCCAGCATGGTTGATTCCACGCCCAATAAAAATTCGCTGAATGGGGATACCATCATCAGCAGCATCACAAGGCCAATAATTACTTTTAATTCAATATTGATTGCAAATACATTGATTTGCGGGATAACCTTCATCAAAATGCCCATGCCAACCTGACCCATCAGTTCGGTTGCGAGAATTGGCAGACAGAGTTTCACTGCCATCAGCGTACATTCCGCGAACATCTGCACCACATAATTTGCTGCCGCGTCGCCAAACGCTGCCGACCCAAACGGCACAATATCGCCCGATGTGAGCAAAATACGCAGCAACGTATGATGCCCATTTGCCGCGAAAAACAGCAGCATCATCAAAATGCGCAGCAAGCTGGCGGTCGATGTTGATGAAGATTGGGAACCAGCATCATAAGCCCTTGCCATACTCATGCCCATTTGGGTATCGACGACTTCGCCCGCCTGTTCTGGGATATAGAAGAAAATCTGCATAATCACTGCAATCAGCAAGCCAACGGCAAATTCCAGGCACATAATCACGACAAATTCCAAAATTGTCGCTGGGGTTGCAATGCGTTCGGGATAAATGGAACCAACGACAACCGAAAGCATCATAATCATGCCAGCTTTATAAATGCCAGGGACATTGCTTCTGCCAAACAAGGGGTTTAGCAAAATAAACCCAGACATCCGCATTACAATATACAGGAAAAGGGTCAGGCGATCCCAATCAATCATAGGTTATCACGCTTTCATGAGTTCAAACAGTTCCAGGGAATATTCCGTCAACGTTGTCATCATCCAGCTGCCGCCAATTACCAAAAACAACACCACAACAATCAGTTTGAGCACAAATGAAATGGTTTGTTCATGGATTTGGGTGACAGCCTGCAAAATCGCGGTGACAACACCAACAAGCATACTTAACAGCAGTATCGGGGCACCTAAACGGATTGCCACGCCGATGCCATCGCGGAACACATCGGTTACTTGATTGATATTCATGCGTATTCTCCTTTGTGTTCATACCATACTTTGCTAACGGAAGCCCTGCACCAAGGTGGAAAAGACAAGTTCCCAGCCGTTGAGTGTAATAAACAGGAGCAGTTTGAACGGGGTAGAAATCATGGAAGGCGGCAACATAATCATGCCCATCGACATCAGCGTGGAAGACACGACAATATCAATCAGCAGGAATGGGATATACAAATAAAACCCAATCTGGAATGCCCTTTTGAGTTCGCTGGTCATAAAGGCTGGCGTGACAATGTGCATTGCCAAGTTTGTCATTTCCGCTTCGGTTTCGGGCAAATCAATCTGTGCCAAATCACAATACATCTCCAAAGAAGAAGTTTCTGTATTATGAAGCATAAAATTCTTGAGCGGCACTTCTGCCCGCGCAATAAATTCCTCCTGCGTAATTTCCTCATTGACATAAGGTGTATACGCATTCACTTGGATTTCCCCGATGACCGGCGACATCGTGAAAAGTGTTAGAAACAGTGCAATCCCTATCAGCACCATATTTGGGGGCGTCTGCTGCGTGCCAAGCGCATTGCGCAGGAATGATAATGCAATGATATACCTCGTAAACGAGGTTGTCATCACAATAATCGACGGCAGCAAGGTAATCAAGGTGGTCAGGAAAATAAATTCCAGCGCCCTGATCCCTTCCCCATTTATGTTGATTAAACCATCCAAAGATTGCTCACGCTCATTTCTTTTTCGCCGCCATCCGCAGTAATTGCCGGAAATCGACAGATGTTTCCGGCGCTTTGCGCCAAAACTCCGCTTCCTCATCAGTCAGCTCTGCCAAAACGGTGACACCGCCTTGGGCGGTGCCCAGCAACAGGAAACGTTCATGCAGCCGCAGCAACACAATCCGTTCCCCGCGCCCGACCGGGATTTGACGGACAACACACAATTCTTCCAGATTCCGTGTGCCAGGGAGTTCCCGCACGGCAAGCAATTTGGTTGCCCAATGGGCAAGGAACAAAATGCCAACCACAGCAGCCAGCATCCCCAGCAGCGAAAGAACCGGCATTTTATGGGTTCCCTACAATTGATGTTACCGTTTTCAGGATACGGTCAGGCTTAAAGGGCTTTACAATAAAATCCTTTGCGCCCGACTGGATCGCTTCAATAACCATCGCTTCCTGTCCCATAGCAGAACACATCACAACATTTGCCGCGCTGTTTTTGGCACGGATTGCTTTGAGTGCTTCCAAACCATCCATATTGGGCATGGTAATATCCATAATGACCAGATCCGGGCTGATTTCGTTATATTTTTCCACAGCATCAGCGCCGTCCACAGCTTCATACAAATCGGTATAACCGTTTTTGCTCAAAGTATCCTTGACAACCTTGCGCATAAAAGCCGCGTCGTCAACCAATAAAATTTTTGCCATTGTTCATCGTCCTCATTTCTAATGATTTTGGAGAAAAAATTTATTTTTGTGCTGCGGAAATATCCTCAAGATCGGGTTTATGCAAGATTTCCCCAATCCGGATGCCAAAGTTATCGTCAATGACAACAACTTCGCCGCGGGCGATACATTTTCCATTTACGAACAGATCCACCTGGTCGCCAGCAAGTTTATCCAGCACAACCAGCGAACCTTTGGCGAAAGACAGGATATCCTGCACTTTGCGTTTTGCGCGCCCAATTTCCACGGTAATTTCCAGTGGGACACTCATAATGAGGTCAAGGTTTTGTGCTTGCTCCTCGCCAAGTGCCTCACCGGAAAGGTTCGGCATACTTGGTGCCTGCGTACTGATTACCTTTGGTTCAGGCGCCTGCGGCGGATAGTTCGGTGGGGGTGCCCAGCCATATGGCGGCATATAATAATAAGGATATTGCCCATCCGGCTGTCCCTGCATGGGTGGATATGGATACTGTGGCATTTGCATCGGCGGCTGTCCTGCCGGCATTGCCTGCGGCGGCATTTGTACCGGTGGCTGCTGTACTGCTGCCGGTTGTGCCGGTGCTGGCGTACTTTGCGCCGCGCCGCCTGCCATCAGTTTTTCGATTTCTTCCTGCGAAAGTGTGCCGCCGGAGGAACTTGCCGCGGGTGCGGCTGGTGCTGGCGCGCTTTGCGCCGCGCCGCCTGCCATCAGCTTTTCGATTTCCTCCTGCGAAAGCGTCCCACTGGGGGAACCCCCTGCGGGTTCTGGTGTAGGCACTGGGGCGGGCGCTGGTTCATCGCCGATATCCAATCCAAACCCTGCAACCAGTTCTTTTGCAAGTTCCACTGACATGACATTCATAAACTCGCTTTTCAGGGATGGTTCAATATCCAGCGCAAATTTTACAATCACAATCGGCCCTTTTGGAACAGGCAAACGTTTATTCTTAAATTCCTCTAAATCTTCCACCTCAAAGGTTTCAGGTGTAGAGATATTGACACTATACCCTAAAAAATCCGAAAGTGATGTTGCAGCAGACCCCATCATCTGGTTCATGACCTCACAAACTGCGCTGAGGGTCAATTCGTTCATTTCAAATTCTTCATCCGGCGTTTCTGTGCCCATCAAGATATCAACAATTACTTTGATATCGCTAAGTTTGAGCACCATAATATTGCTGCCAGTCACGCCGCTGACATATTTAATTTCCACGCCAATTGCGGGCTCCATTGGACCTAGCTGGAAATCCTCCGCATTGACAACCGAAACGGTTGGCGTTGTGATATCGACGCGGTGATCCAGCATATTGGAAATTGCAGTTGCTGAGGAACCCATCGCGATATTACTGACTTCGCCAATCGCACTGATTTCTAATGGTGAAAAAATATTACTCATTTCCCTGACTGCCCCTTCTTTCGGCTTTATGGTAAACCTGCTTGATCTTTACGGCAAGATGTTTTTCGCTGACGCCCATCATACCGTCGAACCATTTCTGCCCGCCGATACGCAGAAAAACCTCACTGTCTTTTTTCCGGTTCAAATCTATCACATCGCCGACATTCAGGTTATAGATATCCCGGAGCCGCAGGGTTGTACGTCCAAGCTCGGCAACAACCTCCAGGCTGGAATCGCGCAGCTGGTCGAAAATGTTCTCCGAATGATCTGCGGAAGCCATATGTTTTGCAGGGTTTTCCTGATTGATTTTTGTAAAGATATTGGTTAGCATCATCCCTGGCAGACATATGCTGAGATGTCCTTCGCAATTTGGGAATTTAATTTTCAAATCCACCAGCACAACGGTTTCATCCAAACCGATGAGCTGCACCAGCGTCGGGTTGGTTTCCACCCGTTCAAAGTCGAAATCGAGCTGGATATAATTTGACCATCCTTCACCCATCATCTGAACAAATTCTTTCATCAGGTGTTCATACAGCCGCAAATCCAAATCGGTATAGATATATTCATCGGGCATGTCATCTTCCGAGCCGCCATTACCACCCAGCATCCGGTCCATCATATTGACCATCACTGGGGTTGTGATATAGAACAGGATAGGGCTGTCGTCCTGCCTGCCCTGCATATTGAGGTGTCCCACTGCAAGCACGGCACCCTCTGTTAAGGCATTGGAAAATTCATAATACCTTTGTTCCTCCACCGTATCCATTTCCACTTCGCAGCTGGCGTGCAGCAGACCATTAATCCTGGTATTCAAAATACGGGCATAGTTATCAAAGATACTGCCCAACATTTTCAGCCGGTCTTTGGTAAATTTTCGTGGACTGGTAAAGTCATATTTACGATATTTCTTTTCCGGTTTTGCTTCCTGCTGTACCGGTGCGCCCCCTCCGCCCTGCATGGAACTGAGGAGTGCGTCTATCTGACTTTGTGATAATACCTCCGCCATCCGCCAACCTCTTTTCCGGAGTCTTTATTGTTGTGTCACCTGGCCATCCAGGGAACCTTCGCCAGCACGCAGGCTGTAATACTGCTGAATGCTGTCGCTAAGCCCGTTTGACGCGTCACGTCCGGTGATGATAATTTCCACGCGGCGGTTGCGGCTGCGCCCTTCGGGTGTTTCATTGCTTGCAATTGACCGGTGCTGCCCATAGCCAACGCTCAAAATACGTCCTGGATCAAGCGTACAATGATCTTGGATAAAAACCGTTGCAATTGCTGAACGGTTAGATGCTAAGAACCGGTCGACTGTTGGGTTATTGGGCTGGCTCATACTCGCCTGCGCGGTATGACCCATAATGCGTACCTCATCAATATATGGGGCGGCTTGGCTAAAGATATTTGATATATCTGTAAGCACTTGCTGCCCTGCGGGTTTAATTTCATAGCTTTCACCATCAAAGAAAACGGTATCATCAAACGAGATAAAAACATAGCCGTCGCCTTTGGTGGTTTCGATGCTCTGCCCAGACTGGCTTTCCTGCGCATAACGCTGGAGCGCCTGATAAAGGGCTTCTATCTCAGCATCAATTTCCTCTTGTGTTGCTGCAACTTGGTCTTCGACAAGCCCCAGCCCTTCATTATTTGCTTCATCGGCAGGGCCTTTGTCGCCGGAATCTTCTTCATATTTCGGGATAGCGTTTGGGTTAAAACTTTTGACCAATGCCATCCATTTATTTTCATCCACGCTAGACATCGAATAAAGCAGCACGAAAAAGCAAAGGAGCAGGGTAACCATATCACCATATGTATCCATCCAGTTAGCGCCGCCACCGCCGCTGCTTTTTTTCCGTTTCATGAATGTGCCTCGCTTTCCGCTGTTCCTAAAGCTGCCCCCTATGGCGCAGTTATGAACACGCCAATGCTGACGCCGTACTTTTTTGGTGTTCCGCCGCCAGCATTTTCAGTTTTATATGTAATTTACGTCCTGCGTACCCATTGTATTTTACCGTTTTATTTACAGGCTAATGCGCATCAGCTCATTATATGCGTCCAGAGCCTTATTGCGCAGCTGCACCAGCATAGAAATAGACATTTCTGCTTTTGCCGCGGCAATGGTAGAAATAGCAGGGTTATCCAGTTGCCCTGTGGCAAGCAGATAATCTGTTTCTTCCCATTCTGCCTGTGCTTCATTGACCGACTGAAGCGCCGAACGGAAAATATCGCCAAATGACAGCGCTGGGGTTTCCTCTTTGACCTGACTTTCTTCAGGAGTCAGCGGCATTTTGCTCCAAAGCGGGGTAATTGCATTAAAAGTTGTCATTTTCATTTCACCTCAGCGATTTATCTGCCAATTTCCAGGCTTTTTGCGATGACGCTTTTTAGCGTATTGAATGCGGTTACATTTGCGGAATAAGCTTGTGTTGCAGCCATTGCATCAGTAATTTCCTTAACAAGTGTCACATTTGGCATTTCCACATAACCCTGTTCATCCGCATCGGGATTTGTAGGGTCGAATGTAATCGGCA
Source organism: uncultured Butyricicoccus sp. (assembly GCA_964017555.1). Classification (GTDB taxonomy): domain Bacteria; phylum Bacillota; class Clostridia; order Oscillospirales; family Butyricicoccaceae; genus Butyricicoccus_B. Next base: position 13,082 of record CAXHNU010000012.1, read on the forward strand.
AATCGGTTGGGTCTTCCACAATATCAGCCACACGCACACCGCCTGCTTTTTCATAACCGCGGTTTGATGCTTTTGCGGCAGCAGCCATTGCGCGGCGGAAGCCATTGCGCCCAGATTCAGATTGGAACACAACCATTTTCCGGCGGTAAGCGCCGCCAGCCTCCGTGCGGGTCGTGTTAATGTTTGTAATATTTTCCGAAATGACATCCAGCCGCAGCTGTTCAGCTGTCAGACCAGAGCCTACGATATTCATTGATGTAACAAAAGCCATAGCAGCTTCTCCTTTCCCAAAAGCAGGTTATCCGTTAATCGCGGTGCGCATCAGTGAAAGATGGCTGGAAATCGATTGATAAACGTGCTGCAGCTGATAAGCATTGCGAATCAGCTCCACGCTTTGTTCTGTGACATTGACGCCGTTATTATCCATACGGGTCTGTTCCTGTGGTTCTTCGACTTTCCATTGCGCATTTTCAATCACTTCGCGGACAGATTTGGACGTTGCACCTCGGGCACTGCGTGCTGCACGCAGCTTCTGTTCAAATTCTTCCTCAAATGTAACGAGTTTCACCTTATAATTTGGTGTTTCCGCGTTTGCAATATTATCCAGGATGGCGGCTTGCTTTGCCCATAAGAAATCCATGGATTTTTCTAGCACACCCATCCCAGTTCCAGTTAATCCCAACATGGTTGTTGCATCCTCCTTGCTATACCAAGCCCCTTATTCCAAATCATAGATATTGCCTGTGCAAAATATTATTTGTGAAAAATAAGAGATTTCGTTCACATAAATCCATATATATAATACCCTTTTTACCCGGTTGTTTCAATAGGTTGCGCGAAAAAAACAGGGCAAAAACGGAAAAGAATTTTCTGAAATTCGCCCAATCATTACAACAAGTTTCACTAAAATCCAAAAAGGCGTGCCATCTGCCAGATCAGCGGGGCACGCCTTTGCGAATGGTTTACATTTGTTTCAAGTGGAAACGCCTTGTTTGTTCTTGCAGCAAGCGCACCTGTTCAAACAGCTCCATGCTTACCGCGGCAGATTCTTCACTGCTTGCGGAGTTGGTCTGTACAACTGCCGAAATTTGGCTAATACCTTCTGTCACCTGCGCGATAGATTCCGCTTCACCCTGCACAGCGGTTGCGATTTCGCCAATTTCGTTGCTGGAAGCAACCACAAGTTCCAATGTTTTTTGCAGTGTCTGCGAAACCTCATCCACAATTTTGCCGCCGCGTTCAGATGCGTTTACAGAATTTTCGATGAGCTCGCGGGTTGCTTTTGCGGCGCGGTCGGATTGCGCTGCCAAACTGCGCACTTCATTGGATACAACGGCAAAGCCTTTGCCTGCGGTGCCAGCGCGTGCCGCTTCCACCGCTGCATTCAGCGCAAGGATATTGGTTTGGAATGCAATATCCTCAATAGTTGCAATAATTTCGCCAATTTTGCGGGATGCTTCGGTAATATCGCGCATTGCGTCTACCATATGCTGCATCTGGTCGCTGCTGACGGTAACTTGCTCCCGTGCCAACCGTGCATTTTCCTGTGCATTGGTTGCGGCAGCAACATTGCCAGAAGCATTTTTAGAGAGCATATCCAGCGTTGCAAACATTTCCTCTACTGAGCTTGCCTGTTCGGTTGCACCCTGCGCGAGTGCCTGGGAACTGCTGGAAAGCTGTTCCGCATTGCTGGAAACCCGGCGTTCTGCCTGCCCAATTTTACCAAGTGCCAAAGACAACGTAGAAGTCAAGCTGTCAATTGACTGTTCAATGGATTTAAAATCACCGATAAATGGTGTTTCAGTATGCACATCAAAACGGCCCTGTGAAAGCAGCTGCATAATCCGGTTAATATCCTTAACATAACTGCGGATAACGGCAAGGGATTGTTCCAATATCTTTGCCAGTTCGCCGATTTCGTCTTCGGCCTGGTAATCCAGTGCAAGCTGCAATTTGCCTTCTTTCAGCGGCGCAGTTTTCTTTGTAATATAGAGGATTGGGCGTACAATTGCTTTAAAGACATACAGGATAAGGCTAATTAGGCAGAAGAGTGCCAATAACCCAAAAATGCCGGTCATAACCTGCATCATATGGATGGTCTGTTTCATATTTTCCGCGCTTGCCTGGCTGAGTTCGGTGCTTTTTGCCACCACATCATCCAGCAGCCCAACCAAAGTTGAAAGGTTTGCCTGTATGGTATTCTGATAATAGGCTTGTGCCCCAGCAGGGTCTTCTCCCAGCATATCCAATACTTTTTTTGCCGATTCATGGAGTTGTTTATGTAATGGTTCCAACTGCTGGCGCAGCGCCAAAACATCCGCGTCCTCTGTGCCGGCTTCGCCATAAATCCATTCGCCCAGCACACAGGTTGTCGGGTCCATGCTTCCTGTAAATTCCTTGCCAGCATACAGCGCATTGCTTAACCCCGATGACCATTTATAATGTGCTACAGTTGCTTTCTGTGCCCTGTCCAGCAGATTCGCTGCCATTTGGCTATCCGCCTGGCTGCTTTTAATTTGGAAAATACCGGTTGTTGTTGCAGCGCTCAGCAATACGACCGAGCCAATGGTTGCCGCCACCCGGATCCACACCATTTTCCTAATACTTTTGCGCATTCACGTTCTCCCTTCTCATCGTTACACATGAAATCATGCCTCTGCTCAACCGCCGAGGCTGTTAATCATCAAGTCGGTATCCACCATGCACTGCATATAAAGTGCGCCAATTTCCTGATCGCCAATTGGTTTGGGCAGTTTTGGCAAAAGCAGCTTGGGGTTTTCCATTTCATAAATCATCACATAATGCAGAAATGTTTCATACTCATTGCCGCCCTGCCCAGACAGCACATCCTTAATTTGCTGTGACAACTGGACACCATCAAGGATATCCTCAATTTTTGTACCCAGTATATTTTCCATCAGGCTGAACATACCAAGCAAAAAGCCCTGCCCGCTGTCCACGGTATCGCCGACACGTTCCATCAGCCGTTCCATAAACAGCCCGCGCAAATAGGCACGATGAATTGGTTCTTCCGATTCTGCCATATTGTTTTCACGCGCCAGCATCAGCAACGCATAGCGGCGCAGTTCTTCACTGCCCATCTGTATCAGCGCCCGCCGGATATCATTTTCCAGCTTGCCGTCATTGCGGTAAGGGAAACCGGTCTTTTGCAGCAGCAGATAGGTCATGTTGGCATTATCCAGAATCAGCTTTGCGCAGCCGTCAAAGTCCACATTTTCCTGAAGCAGCGCGTTAAGCAGCCGCCCATACGGGGAATCCGTGAGTGTTGGGATACGTTTATTCAGCAAACGCGGCTTTTCAAAATAATACCCTTGGAACAGCAGGAAATCCATTGATTTTGCCGCGTCAAAATCACCTTGGGTTTCCACCTTTTCAGCAAGCATTGTCACAGGGATACGTTTAAGCTTTTTCGACATCCGCCGAAGCTGGTCGCGGGTGAACCGCCGGAAATCCACTTTCACAATATTCACCAGCGGCAAAATCGGGTTGAACCGGACGCTGCCATCATAACCGGACAGCACAAGTGTAAACCCGGCATCCCGCAGTTCTTCCAGTTTTTTTATCACAACATCATCATTTGTGATATCTGCCATCACTTCCACAACAACTTCCTGCGGGTCAGTCAGCAGGACAAAATCATTGAGGATCAGGTTCCGGGTAAAATGGATATAAGCAGGCAGCCCATTGGTGAGTTTGGACAGCCCAAATAGTGAAATGGCGTCTGACAACACATTCCGGGTGGCAGCGTCGCCATCCTGGATGTTGGAAACGTTGCCATTGCGTCCATCCCGGTAGAAAAGCTCATAACTCCGTATTTCTTTATTTGCGTTAAAAATTGGTTGCCGAGCGATATATGCATACACGCAAGCATCCTCCCTTTCATGGTTCTGGTGTTTGCCGGCAGCGGATAATCACATTGTCATGTTCCGCTAGTTTTTGGCTGAACTGTCCCGGCATCCCATTGATATACAGGTCTACCGGCTGATCCAGCCGTTCAAAGTCCAGTCCTGAGTGCGGCAAAACATCCATTAAATAATATGGTTCCCCATTTTCTTTCAGCGGCAGCCGTAACGGCTCGCCGTTCAGCGTAATGATAAACGGCTTTGCCTGCCTGCGCGCAGGTGCTGCCACAGGCGCAGTGCGGGACGGCATTGCAGGTGCCGGACGGGTGACAATCACATCGCCAGTCTGTATCTGATATTCCATGGGAACCGCCGCGCCATTGACCGACACGCCGCCAGAAAAATGGTCACCCAATAACTGCGCAAGCGTACAGCAAGCATTTTTACCCGGCTTTGCCGGGGTAAACTGAATATTGTCCCCTGCGTTTACCACAGAGGAAAGTTCCGCTTGTTGCCCATTGAGCAGGATGACTGGCGGCACAGAAGCCCCGCCGCGGAAGAATTTCCGCGCGCCATCCAGCGTACATGCAAGGTTCGCGCCTGTGCGCCCCATCATATCGCCATAATTACAGCCATTCATCAGCAGGATATCGCGTATGGTCAGCGTACCGCTGCGGAACAGCTTGGCTGGCGCGCCATTGAGCGCCACCACATAGCTGTCGTTAATCATGCCGAGTGCCGCGGAAACGGCAATGCCCAATGGTGTAGAATATTCTGGGTCATTGAGCATAAATGAATCGGAAAACGCATTTTTTTCAAAATGATTTCCCGCAATGGCAACCCTTGCAGCATCCATTTGCATCTGTGCGGCAACCGCTTCACGCAGTCCCTGCAATTTGCTGCCGCCGCCGGCAAGAAACACCGCCGAAGGCGCATTGCCATTGAGTTCCATAATTTTTTCAGCAATGCCTTTGGCAAGAAGCTGGACGGCAGGTGCAATCAACTCTAAAATCTCGCTGGCAGGGCACTCATGCGGCAGACCCATAATATCAGTATACCGCAATATATCGGTTTCGCCAACTGCTATTTTGAGGGTTTCCCCTGTTTTGAAATCGACAAGCAATTTTTTCATCAGCAGTTCGGTAACTTCATCACCCGCAACGGTTGTCATGGTATAGCCGACAACGCTGCCGTCACGGCAGATGGCAATATCCGATGTGCCCGCGCCAATATCAACCAGCACCAGGTTCAGCAGCCGGATATCCACTGGAATTGCCGCATTAAGCGACGCAATTGGTTCCAAGGTCAGGCTGGACACTTCCAGCCCGATCCGTTCTACCACTGCATATAAGCTGTCCACCACTTCACGCGGCAGGAATGTTGCAACGACATCAACTTCCAGCCTACGCCCCCGATGTCCGCGCAAAGTGGACATGGGATAACCATCCAGCCGGTACTGTGCCGCTGTATAGCCAACCATATAGAAAAAACTATCACGGTCGCCGGTGATTGCCGCTTCCGCGGCAGAAACCGCGCCAGCTTCCAACTGGTTCACAATTTCATCTGTTGCCTGCTGCGCCTGGGAATATTCCAGCATAAAACTTGCTTTTTCTGATTTAAGCGCACGTCCTGCCGCTGCCACGCACACATGCTTTAGCTTGAGGTGCAGCCGTTCTTCCAACCGGCTGACAACCTTGCCCGCAATCGCGGCAACCTGTTCAATATCTTCAATCTGGCCGTCAATCATGGCGCGCCTGCCATGTTCCATCATTTCGATATCCAGCACATGGAGCCTGCCTTCTTCCTCCCGCCCGACGATACCAACAATGCTGCGCGTACCGATATCGAGCGCAAATATTGTTTTTTGATCCTGTTCCTGCGTCCCCGGCAAAACAGCCACCCTTTCTATCTCTTGTATCTGCCCGCTATGCTGCGGGGTTATTGTTCCCATCCGAACTAGGCGGCGCGCCCGCCTGTGCCCAGGCGTGCCCCTGCCGGAAACGTTATGCCGCCGCATCAGCGGCAATGCAGGCGGCAAGCTGCCGCCTGTCCTTTTCGGGTTTTCCCATGCCCAAGCTCCATTGCGGGGATTCCTCCTTTTTCCTCTGTTTACCGGAAACTGTTATAAAAAGAGCGCTTGCCGCCCATTCGCATACTGACCCGCTTGTCAAGCTCCATAATTTTCTCCAGCAAGCGGCGGTTACGCATTACGTCCTCATGCAGTGCATTTTCTTCCGCAGATGTGCCTTCGGCACCAGACAAAAGCTGGCTCAGCCGGATGGCATCGCCATCTTCCATGCCAAGCAGCCCTTCCCGGATCTCCCCTTCGGTTTCCTGAAGGGCAAGCAGCGGTTCCTGCCGCATGGAAATCAGCATTTTGACAGAAACTTCATCCCGCCGGTCGGCTGCCTGGGCAAGCTGCCCTGTTAAATCCATGACTTCCATCAATTTTAGGTATTGTTTCCGTTTTTTAAGGCGGATTTTTTCCAATTCTTCCTTCCACACGCGAAAACGCCATCCTTTCGGTCATCCGACAGCGGCATATTTTTTTGCAAGCCTGCCGCTGGGTGCTAACTCTTTTTGTATTTATATCGAAATAATAAATAGGGTTATGCTATGCCATATGGCGAAACCCTATAATTCTCATTATATATATCGACACATCCGGGAAAAAAGTTAGGCGCTTGTGGGAAGAAATTTCATCCGCCAAGCACCCACAGCAGTATTTTCCCACCGTAAAATGGTTTACTTTTTTGCAGGAAATACCGATATATTTTTAGGGGAATACATTTCACTTGCTCAAAAGGTGATATCCCCATCAAAAAACGATTTCCGCCGCCCTGCGGCGTGACCAAAAATACACAATCCAAATCAAAGGAGTTTTCTATGCAAAAATGTTATCCCGGCAAGCTTGCGCGGCAGCCCTGCGCTGCTATGCCGGATAAAGGCTTTGCGGTCCGTGACGGGCCGGCTGCGCGGCGTTTACCCATGCCGCGCGGCACATCCCCCCTGCACACGCAAGGAGGAGGTGAACATTCAGATTGACAGCGATGTGTATCCTCTCGCCAGAGCACCCTGCTGCCCTGGCAACCGCTTTGAACACCCATAAAAGGAGGATTTGAGAATGTTCCACTTCAAGCTGCGTGGCAGCAAGCCTGCCGCCCTGTTTTTAAGTGCGGCGCTCCTGCTTTCCTCCATCCATTGGACGCCGCCTGCTGCGGCTGCAAATGAATGGATGCAGGATTCTTTGGACAAGCTGACCAATTGGGGCGTTGTCTTAGGCGATGAAGCGGGCGGGCTAAACCTGGATGCCCAGATTACCCGCGCAGAGTTTACCGCCATGGTCAACCGCGCCTATGGTTACACCGAAACGACATCAATACCATTTAATGATGTACTGCCCAGCGCCTGGTATGCCGATGATATTTCCATCGGCTACAATACCGGTTATTTCAGCGGCACATCACCGACCACCGCTTCCCCTGGGCTTTCGCTGACCCGTGAACAGGCGATTGCTGTGTTGGCGCGCAACCTGCGCCTGGAGGAATCCACCGGTGAAGTCACGGAATTTACCGATGGGCATGACTTTTCCAGTTGGAGCCGCGGTTATGTCAAGTCCGCGGTCAACCGCGGGCTGGTCAACGGCTATGATGACAGCACTTGCCGCCCACAAAACAATATTACCCGCGGCGAAATGATTAAACTGCTGGGCGACGCGCTTGGCACCCTCATCAACACTGAAGGCAGCCATTACCTTGGCGGCGTTGTCGGCAATGTTACTGTCAGCACGCCAAATGTCACCCTGCATGACACAACAATTGCCGGCGACTTATATTTGACCGGCGGCGTTGGTTTGGGCGATGTCATTTTGGAAAACGTCGATATTCTTGGCAGGATTATTGTATCCGGCGGCGGCGAAAGCGAACGCGGTGATTCCAGCATTCTGCTGCGCAATGTCAATGCGCGGGAGCTGCTGGTTGACAGCCTTGCCGAACAATATGTGTCAATCAGTGTCCAAAATGACACCACAATTGAGCAAACTACCTTACGCTCCAATGCGTTCATTGAAGATAATACTTTAGATGGGCGTGGACTGTTAAACATCAACCTGGATTCCCCGCTGGATGACGCACAGTTTAACCTTGCGGGCAACTTGAAAACCGTGGTCAACCGCACGCCGGATTCTACGCTGAATATCGCGCGCGGCAAGGTGCTTAACCTGACCATTGATGAACACGCGACGGATTCCCGGCTGAATATCGCCATTGACGCAACAGCGACCACTCTGAACCTGGATACTGGCGTCCGCGTCACTGGACAGGGCGATATTGGCAACCTTGTCGTCAGCGCTTCCGGTTCTTCCACCGAAATGCTGCCGGATAATATCACCATCCGTCCTGGCGTTTCCGCTTCCATTGCTGGCGAAACCATGGATACTGTCCTTGGTGAGGAATCTTCTGATGATCCCCGCCTGCTGGCAGGCTATCCGCGTGCAGATGATGTCGCGCCGACTTCACTTGAGGCGATTTTCTCCGCCAACAAGAGCGGTACGGTTTATTGGGCAGTGACGCCAATGGCAAGCGGTTATGTGGAAGACGCGGATACCCTGATTAAGCCGCCCACATATGGTCCAACCCTGCTGCGGCGCGGCACGGTGAAACTGACCGCTTCTGACAAGGAAACATCCACGAAAATCACTGGTCTTACTATGGATGGCAACTATTATCTTTCCGCTGTCCTGGTGGATTCCCGTGAACAGCGCAGCCCCGTAAAACATATTTCATTCAGCACACCGGATAATACGGTTCCAGCTTTTGCAACCGGGCATCCATACCTCAGCCAGATTACCAACATCGGCGCCCAGGTAACGGCAATGACCACCAAGAGCTGTAAGCTGTATTACGCACTGCTGCCAAGCGGGAGCACTGCACCGCGTGCCAATGACTTCCTGACAGAATCCATCACAGGCTTGCTCGGCTTTGGTTCTGTGGACATGATTAAAAATGCCCCGGAAACCTTCTGGGTCAATGACGATGATTTGGAAGAAGTCAAGACATATGACCTGTACTTATGGCTTACTGATGCAGATTCCGGGTTAAGTTCTGCTGTGCGCAAGATTACATTTACAACAGTAGACAAAACCCCGCCGGAGTTTGTCAATGATCTGCACGTCAGCCGTGAACAGGCAACATCCATTAGCTTGACTGGTGCAATCAATGAAGCCGGTACTGTTTATTGGGTTGCTGTTCCGGAGGGTGAAGAATATCCAAAACCACCTGCAAACAATGGCATTGATACCAGCGATCCAAATGCCCCGGATGATTCTGATGAGGAAAATACAGAGGAAGAAGATTCCGAACCAACGCTGGATACCGATGGCAAAGTAAACCTTGCCAGCACCTATGCCAAGCTGCAAGTCATTTATGGGCTGAATGCGTTCAAGAGCGGACGGGTTTCCGCCCGTGCCAACACGGATTTCACCTTTACGGTTTCCGGGCTTACCGCACAGCACCATTATGATATCTATTATCTGGCGGTCGACGCCGCAGGCAACTATGCGGAACGGGTTGAAATGATTACAGGCAATACGCTTGACAACATTGCGCCAACTGCAACCCAAGAATTCACCCGTTTTTCTGAGGATGATAAGACTGCGCCTTATGCAAACACCGATATCAACCTGATTTTCAGTGAAAATGTGCAAAATGCGAACACCTCGCAACCATTCCTGACGCTGTACCAAAATGTTGAAAACGCAACCGTTGGCAGCGCCGAATGGAGCGCAGCACGTGACGCATTGGCAGATGCGCTGGAGGAAACCGTATGGCTTATGACTGCCGCTACAGGCAACCGCCTGCCGGAACGAGTCAAAGTCCGTTCCAGCGACAATGAAAATGATGAAGATTGGGTCATTGATTACCGGAATGCAAAAGTCACCCAGGATGATGACAATAAGCTGACAATCACCTTCCCAACAACCAATGACAACAATAAGGACAGTGCGCTGAACCTGCGAAGCGGCAATACCTACTTCTTTGAACTGCACGACATTGCGGATACATCCACCAATAAAAACCGCATGGGTGTTACCCAGCTGCCGCGCTTTACCACCATTGCCGCACAGATTTTCCTGGAAGACGCACAGCTTACTATGTTATCCTCCACACGCGACCCCAACGATGAAGGCAAACCAATTGATATTACATTCCGTATGACACCGTTGTCCACCTCCACGATGGACGACGAAACTGACTGGGATATGCTCATGTGGATGGATATGTCCTGTGAATTTGACCTGTTCCGGCGCGAACGCACCGGCAATGTTTCTACTCCATGGGAAAATGTTGGTTCTTATGATATCACAACGCCATCCAATGGCACAATGCAAGGCATCAGCATTGGTTATGACCGGGACCCCACCACCAGCGAGTTCCCGCAGCTCAACACGACCTTGCTTGAAGATACCATTTATGAATACGCTATTCATTTTACACGGGTAGATGATTTGTCTGATCGCGATTCGTGGAGTTCCAGAATTAACTTCCGCGCCGCGATTATAGCGGGCAGCTCTGCAAGGCTGAATACCCTGTCCAACAATGTCAACAACTATGATGATATGGTCAAGGAACAGTATATCGCTGATATCACTTCCCCCAAACCATTTACACTGATTTGCCAGTTTACCGACCATAATCCGCCGGTATTCACCAACGGATATCCGCAGTTTGTCCCGGGTGATACTTCAGCCCGCATGAATGTGATGCTGAACCGTACCGGTACGGTTTATTACGCCGTTGCACCAGTGGAAGATGTCAGCACCGGTTCCGGCACTGTGAAACGCTCTATTATCAACACAGTTGCCTTGGATGACGCAAATAATGCTTCAGATGGGCTGGTTGACTTCAACCGTGTGCCGGAAATGGGCGGCGTTGGCGATGTTTTGCTGGAAGATCCGTCTTACCTGCGCATTGTCAACCCGAATTACAGCAATAACCGCATTAAGACTGGTACGGCAACCGTCAGCACTGATGTTGCACCAATTACCGTTACCGGGCTGGAAGCAGATACCGATTATTATGTGTATTTTGTTATCCGCGGCGAAGGGCAGACATATTCTAAGAATGCTTACATTTACAAATTCCATACCGAGAATATTGTAAAACCGATTATTTCGCTGTCGCGTAACAACCCATCTGTTACCATTGGCACTGACCGCGAAGCAACTGTACACTATCTGCTTGTCCGTGCAGACGGTGGCGGCTTGCCGGAAATCCTGCGCAAACAGTTCCGCACGGTTGCCAACAATGAATGGCTTAGTGCAAACCCGAACAGCACAATGACTGTACTGGAAGCGCTGAATACCGATGTACGCAGCGGCAACAAATCCACAGGTTCTGTCTTTGACCTTTATGCGATGGATAACGCAAAAGAAGAACTTGCCAACTATATCCGTTCACAAGGTTATGGTTCCGGCGGTACTGGTTCAACCTTTGCCGGTCCTGCAAGCGGCGTAGAAGTCACACCAGAAAAATCTGTTCCTGTCAACTGTGAACGGACTTGGCCGCTTGATAAGAGTGCGCAGTATGCGTTCCTTGCGGTTGGCAGAAGCCCGCTTGGTTCCGGCGATGCTTTCCGCGCCACATATTATATTACTGTTGTGGATCAGGAAGCGCCGCTTGTTACAGGTATCACACCTTCTATTATCGCGGTTGGCAATCTCGCCAAGGGCGACCTGACACTGCAGTTTGACGAACCGCTTTATTTCCGTACTGCATCTGGTGATGCACAGGATACAAAGGGTGTAGACCTTGGTTCAGTGCAGGCACCTGGACGTTTGAACGATTTCATCAGTGTTCAAAATACGTTTAATAGTTCCTCGGCAGCACGTTTCACGGTTTATACAGATGATAGACTTGTCAACCAAAATACGCAAACTGTCCGTGTTGAATTTGACGCGATACCCGATGGTACCTATGGTTTCAGCTTCCTCGGCAGTTTGTGTGACCGCAATGGTAATACCCGATCCCCGCTGAATGTTAGAATCACAATCTCTACAACTGCAACTGGCGGCAAAGAGATGACTTACACCATTCCAAAAGAATGGAATGGCGGCGCGGTATAACCTGCCTGCCACAGCAAAAAGCCGGAGCATTTTCGCTCCGGCTTTTGCCTTGTCTGTTTTTTGTTATAACAAAAGGTCAATGTGATTCCCCTGCCCTTTGTCTGGGCTTTCTGGGGATTCTTCCGCGTTTTCCTGTTTTTCTGTTTTGCGCTGCTGGCGCAAAAGCTGCTGTAACTGTTTTTTGATTTCCTCAATCTGTTTTTCTAACTTTTCTTGTTTTTTCTTATCGCCGCTTTCAACCGCTTTTTGCTGCTCTAGTGTCAATTGCTGCAACTTCTGCTGAAGCGCTTGGATTTTCCCATCCACCCCGCTGGGTGCCACTTTTCCACCGGATGCTGTCGGGCTTATCCCTGTAATATTCATAAAATCATCACCTCTGCCCCAAGTATAGTGGTTTTTTCAGGGCAAAGCAATGGATTTGCTGTCAAATGCCTGCTTGTTGGTGTGAAATGCACAGAAGGGCATCCAACATGAATTTCCCATCCTGAATGCCAAGTTCTAACGTCCCTCCATACCGGTTTATCACAGCGCGGATATTAGAAATCCCAATCCCCTCGCAAAAATTGTCTTGCCCTTCCGGGCAAAAATTTTCTATGCTCAAAAGAAAAAACTTCCCCTGCCTTTTCCCTTTTAACCCAATCTGTTTTTGAGCATCCGGCAGATTTTCACATGCTTTTATTGCATTATCCACCGCATTTGATAAGATAATACACCAATCAATATCCGCTATTTGCGAATCTGATGGTATCTGCATTTGGCAGGTTATCGTAATATTTTGCTGTGCCGCTGCGGAAAATTTACTGCTTAACAGCGCATCCACTGCCGGGTTGCCTGTGTGGAATGGGTCTGCCAGGGCATCCGAAACCATTTCCAATTCAGAAAGATATGCCATTGCCCGGGATATCTCATTTTTTTGCAAAAGTCCATGCAGCATCAGCAAATGATTGCGGATATCATGCCGGAATGCACGCATTTGCTGCTGATGCAGTTGTACTTGCTGTAAATATGCTGTTTGTTCTTTTGTCTGCAATGCGAATAACTGGTTTGCTTGTTCTGTCTGTGCTGCTTTTTCCAAATAGCAATATGCTGCCAAAAGCGAAACCAGTGCAATACAGGCAACAATTTGCAGCCCCAAAATTTCTGTGCTGCTCACCAGCGGATATACCAGTCCTGTTTCTGCATTCCAAACAATAGTATCCCCGTAAACACAGTATAATACCACCTGTTCGGTGAATCCAATGAAAAGCAATGGAAATGATAAAATACTTCGCGCTGTCAACCGATGGTTATGAAAAAATACCCGCAAAATGGCTGTAAATGCAGCCGCCATAAAAACAAGCGGCAGCAGTGCAAAGAAAAATTCCATTCTTTCAGCCTGTTGCGGCAATTGTGTGATAAAAATATAAATAATGGTACCAGTAATCGTATTGGCAAAATATAATATGGAAATCAACAGGGCGGAAATTGACATCGCTTGTTTCCACCCGCATTTCAGCACAGCGCACCCATACCCGGAAAGATACAGAAATCCACACAAAAACGGCAGGAATAACACCATGTATGATGCAAATATGCTGTAAAGCCAACACCATACCGCCGCATAGCCGCATACAGCCTGCCAGGGATTCTTTTTGGCGGCATACCACCCGAAAAAATATAATGCTATGCAAAAAGGGGCAAAATCATATAAAAAGTGACAAATAAATTCTTTTATCATATTTTCCCTTTCCCTTTGATGTGCCAAAGCAAAGCTTCCATAAGCGCGCTCCGGCGCAGACGCGAAACAGGAATATGTGCCCCATTAGCTAAAACTGCTTGACCCTCTGTAATCTCAACCAAATAATCCAAGTTCACCAAATAACTTCGATGACATTTATAAAACCGGCTGCTAAGTTGGGCTTCTAACCCAGACAATTTGCCATAATAATCAAACACTTCATTGCGCAAATGTAGATAGATTTTCCGGTTTATCACCTCACAATAATAAATCTGGTTCAGTTTCACCGCCCTGCAGGAATGTACAGTTTGAATCAGCAGCGCTTGCCCTTCTAACTTCCGGATTGCCCGCATCACAGTCTGCCCAAGTTTCGCGGCATCCACTGGCTTGCATAAATAATCTGCCGCTTCCAGCGCAAACACATCAAATACATACTCTTGGAATGCGGTTACAAAAATCAGGATACATTCCGGCATAATTGTCCGGATTTCACGTGCCAGCGATAAGCCATCCATTCCCGGCATTTCAATATCCAAAAAAACCATATCAAAACTTATCCCAGAACCCAATAATGCCGCCGCCTCGGTAAAGCAGGATATTTGGTATGTCTGCCCAGTCTTTTTCAGGATATGCATCAGCATTTCTTCCAACTGGCAACAGAACTCTTTTTCATCATCACATATTGCGATCTGCAAAATCTTTCCCTCCATATAACATACCAGTATAACCGCCTTATCGCTTCCCCGCAAGTGAAATGGTGTGAAATGTGCATTTTATGCTGTGAAAAAACCGAAAAGGGTTGGCTTTCATGCCAACCCTTTTATAAAATGCCCAAAGCATCACGCATTTTGAATGAATGCTTCCAAACGGTCGATGCCTTTGTCAATATCAGTCATAGATGTTGCGTAACTCCAGCGAATAAAGCCTGGTGCGGCAAAAGATTCACAAGGCACAGTTGCAACCAATCCTTTTTCAAGGAACAGCTTTGCAAAATCTGCATCCCCTTCAATCTCTGTGCCATACATTGTTTTGCCGATAAAGCTTTTCATATTCATCATCACATAGAACGCGCCCTGCGGCTTAATGCAGGAAATACCCTCGATTTTATTCATACGTTCTACCAAATGATCCCGGCGCGCTTGGAATGCAAGACGCATTTCTTCAATGTCTTCCTGCGGGCCGTTGAGGGCTTCAATTGCGGCAACCTGTGAAATCGTGCATGGCGCGGAAGTGGAATGGCTCAGATAATTGCTCATTGCTTTTGCAATAAACGGTTCCGCGCAGGCATAACCAATACGCCAGCCTGTCATCGCATAAGATTTGGATACGCCATTTATGACAATACAGCGCCGCCGGATTTCATCGCCCAGCGCTGCAATGGATGTATATTCAATGCCATCATAAACAAGGTTTGCATAGATATCGTCAGCAATCACATAAATATTATGCTTCACGCAAACATCCGCGAGCGCCTGGAGTTCCTCACGGGAATAGACCATGCCTGTGGGGTTAGACGGTGAATTGAGCATAAATACTTTGGTCTTTTCTGTGATAGCAGATTCCAGCTGTGCGGCTGTGATTTTGAAATGCTGTTCTTCTGATGCTGCAACAATAATTGGTTCTGCACTTGCCTGCTTGACCATTTCGCTGTAAGACAGCCAATATGGCGCGGCAATCACAACTTCATCACCGGGGTCGCACAGTACCATTAATGCAATATAAATCGCGTGTTTTGCGCCCGATGCTACAACAATTTGGTTCGGTTCATATTTCAGCCCATAATCCTGCTCCAGCCGGTAGCACGCTGCCTTTTTCAGATCAACCATACCGGAAGCTGGCGTGTAACGGGTCATATTGCATTCAATCGCAGAAATACCCGCTTGTTTAATATGTTCTGGTGTTGGGAAATCTGGTTCGCCTGCGCCAAAGCCGACAACATCTACACCCGCAGCCTTCATTTCTTTGAACATACTGTCAATGACCAGTGTTGTAGACGCCTGCACCTGTGAAGCCACTGCAGAAATTGGTTTTAGCTTTTGTAACACTTTCAACTGCCCCCTTCTATCAACTATCAATATATTTCATTATACTATGGGCATATTATTTTTGCAAGTCCCCATCTGAAAAATTGCAAAACCGCATCAGATTTCATTCCCCATTTCGTTGACGGCGCTGTCCTCGGAGAAAATGACAAGCGCCCTGCCCTGCCGCAGTGTTATGGAAAACTGTCCGGCTGCTGCCTCATTGGACACCGAAATAATATGGGAACGGGTTAATTCTGCTTCATACAAGGGATATTTCATCCCTTGCAGTGTAACACCTTCCAATCTGCTGTCCAGCGGGATCAGCGAAATATACTTACGGGCATGACTGCGGGCAAAAACCATGGTACCGCCGGGATGCAGGAACACAGTATTATGCGGGTCAATCACCTGAAGCCTTGCCCCTGCTTCATACGCACTTTCACATAACAGCAGATTGCACAGCAAATGGTCAAGCCGTCCGCCGGTTGCACAGGCAAGGGTAATCTCTTTACAGCCGCGCGAAACCGCAAGGGAAACACAATGCTGTGTATCCGTATCATCTTTTTCGGGTGTCAGCCGGATGAGTTCCCCGCATGGGATTGCCTGCCTGCTGGAATCAAAATCCGCTGCTACAGCATCCGGCACAATGCCAAGCTGCTGTGCATATTTCATACCGCCATCAGCGCATAATACAACACAATCCGGATTTTCCCGCAAAAAATCACATACATACTGCAAATCATCACATGGCGCAGCCGATAAAATCAACGCCCTGCGCCCTTGCCAATCTCCCATTGCTTTAAATCCTTTACACTTTCATACAGTTTCACATAGCTTTCATGACGGCTTTGGGCAATATGCCCTGCCGCCACAGCTTCCAGCACAGCGCAGCCTTTTTCTTTGATATGCGCACAGCCTGTAAATTTGCATTTTCCAATATAAGGTGCAAACTCACGGAACGCATATTGCAAATCCTCCCGCAGCACCAAATCCATTTGTTCCGTATCAAAAGAAGAAAACCCTGGTGTATCGGCTAAATAGCCATTGCCCAGCCGCACCAATTCAATATGGCGGGTGGTATGCCGCCCTCGCCCGATGCGGTCGGAAATCTCGCCGACTTCTGCTTGGAACCCTGGCAGCAGCCTGTTAAGCAAGCTGGACTTCCCAACGCCGGAATTGCCGGCAAATGCGGCAGTTTTCCCATCAATCCGATCAAGCAGCTTGTCCACTCCTTCGCCAGTCTGGGCGCTGACCGCAATAACCGAAATGCCCGCGAGTTGATAAGCGGAAATCAATGCGTCACCTGGGTTGAGGTCGGTTTTATTGACAACCACCAATGGTTCTATGCCTTTGTTTTCTGCAATCGCAACCACTTTATCAATTAGAAATACATCGGTTACCGGTGGGGCTGCGGATGCCACAGCCACCAGCAAATCAATATTTGCCAGCGCCGGGCGGATCAGCTGGTTGCGGCGCGGCATAATCTCAAGCAGATAACCTGTGCCATCTGGCTGCATCCCAACAGAAACCCGATCACCAATAATTGGTTTGCCAATGGTCTTGCGAAATTTGCCTCGCGCCTTGCATTCGATAACGCCATCGGCGGTATCCACATAGTAGAAACCGCCGATGCCCTTCAAAATCGTCCCGTTAATGTCCAAAACGCCGCTCCTTTTAATTAAACGTGACAGTTTGCCGAAATTCTTTGCCATTTACCATAACTTTAAGCTGATTTTCCCCTAATGGTCCCTCAACTGTCACAGGCATAGTATTGCCTCCCTGCGGGAATGTTGTGCTTAAAGCCAGCGTGCCATCAGAAAGATAAATATTTACATTTACATTTGGGCTGTCTGGCAAAGCTATAGGAACCTTTGCTGTGCCTGTTGTTTTTGCTGGTTCTGGCGGCTGCGTTGTATCATCAGGCGCTGGTTCTTGTGTAGGCGGCGTGTCGTTGTTATTGCCCGGATTATTATTGTCTGGATTCTCCGGCGGGTTGGTTGTTGTTGGCTCTTCCTGCTTTGGCCCCTTGGAAATGACTAGGTCAATCTTGGTATCCTTATCAACCTTTGTCCCTTTGCTGATGGACTGTTCACAAACTTCGCCTGCTGCATAATCACTTTCTTTTTCTGATGTCCTGCCAACTGCCAAGCCAGAAGAATTGAGAAGCGACCGCGCGCTTTCCAGCGTGCGTCCCGTCAGCGATGGCACTTCGACTTTATCTTCATCTCCCTTGCCTGTGCTGACATAAATGATTACTTTGTCTTCCTTTGTCACCTCGGTATCCTTGCCGGGGCTGGTGCGGATGACATAATTGCTTTCAATGGTTTCGCTTGCTTCCTCCTTGATTTCATACGGAATTTCATGATTTGTCAAGATCCGTTCCACTTCGCTGAGGCTGGTGTTTGTGAAATCCTGGAGCTTATAGCCCTTATCCTGTTCGTCCTCTTCCGGCTTATCGTCCGCAGTGCCGCATACTGTCAGGATAATTTTCGTACCCTTTGCAACCTTTTTCGTTGCGACAGGATCTTGCTCAATGATTTCACCTTCATTGGCGCCAGAGCGATAAACACGTTCTGCATTTTCCTCCAAGTGGAAATCTGCATATTGGCTGTCTGCCAGCACTTCATCAATATTCTTGCCAACAAAATTGGGCACAGGTATTTTTTCTGTGCTGCCTGATGTCAGCAGCAATGCACCAACCGCAATTGCAATCACAGCAAAAATTGCAACCGCTACGCCTGCGAGCGCCGCTGGCGATTCGCTCAAGCGTTCCATAAAGGTTTTTTTCTTCCTGCGCCTGCGCCGCTGCGGGTCATAGCTTCGGTCTTCGCGCCGTTTGCGGGCAATTTCCTCCTGCCCATACTGCAAATCCTCTTGTTGTCTGCGGTTATAAGAAATCGCACGGGTTTGGTCAAACATGGCAGAATCTCTGCGGGGGTCCAGCCCATGATAACCAAAATTCGCACCGGCATTGAGTTTAATGCGCTCCAAATCATTATAAAGCTGCTGGGCATTGACATAGCGTTTGGCTACGCTGGGGCACATGGCGTGCATGACAATATCATCCATCCCTTTGGGGATGCCCTGCACCACTTGGCTCGGCAATGGCGGCACTGAATTGATATGCTGCATGACAATGGCAACCGCGGTTTCGCCTTCAAATGGCAGTTTGCCAGTCAGCATTTCATACATTACAACGCCCAAAGAATATAAATCGGTACGGGAATCCAGCGGGGAACCTTTTGCCTGTTCGGGCGAGATATAGTGAACCGAACCGATCGCTTCTTTCATCACACGGGTTTCCTGATCACTTTCCAGACGCGCAATGCCAAAATCTGTGACTTTTGCGGTGCCATCGCGCAGCAGCATGATATTATGTGGCTTAATATCCTGGTGGATAATGCCGCGGGAATGGGCATGTTCCAGCGCTTTTGCAATCTGCTGAGCAAAGAATACGGTTTCCTGCCATGACAAATGCCCTTTTTTCTGCAAATATTCTTTTAATGATATCCCATCCATCAGCTCCATGACAATATAATCAATGCCATCGGAATGGGCAACGTCATACACTGCAACAATGTTGTTATGCGACAGCTTGGCAACGGCTTGCGACTCATTATAGAACCGGCGCCTAAATTCTTCATCCTGGGAAAATTCACGTTTCAGGGTTTTGATTGCGACAAAGCGGTTAAGCACCCTGTCACGCGCCTTGTAAACGACCGCCATGCCGCCTACGCCGAGAACCTCTATGATTTCATACCGCCCGCCGAGCAGGGCGCCAATATATTTATCCATAGCCAAACTCTCTCTCCTTATTCTGCTGAGCCGCCGCGGCAAAACAGGACCACGGTGATATTGTCCACGCCGCCATTTGCACAAGCTGTATCAATCAGCTTTTCTGCTGCATTTTCCAGCACCGGCGTGTCCCCTATGATGTGGGCAATTTCGCTGTCTTCCACCATGCCAGTCAGCCCGTCTGAACATAGAAGCAGCTTATCGCCATTTTCCAGCGGCACATGGAACAGGTCGCTGTCTACAAAAGTATCCACGCCAACTGCGCGGGTAATCAGGTTGCGGTGCGGATGGCGGCGGGATTCTTCAGGAGTCAGCCTGCCTTTGCGCACCATTTCCTGTACATAAGAGTGGTCTTCTGTGATTTGGCGGATACCGCCGCCGCGCAGCAGGTAGCCCCGGCTGTCGCCGACATTGACGAATACAGCCCGATTGCCCTGCACCAGTGCAGCCACCAATGTTGTACCCATGCCTTGAAATTCAGGCTGGCTGGCAGAAAGTTCAAATACTGACTGGTTCGCATACTGTGCGCCCACGCGCAGGAGGTCTTCGATATATGTATCGTCCATATCAGGCTGTATTTCCTGCCGCACCTCCTCCACAAAGCGTTCAACTGCCAGCCTGCTGGCAACGTTGCCCGCATTTGCACCGCCCATGCCATCACATACCACAAGCAGCAATGCGCCTTCCCGTTCAAACCCCTCCACCGCATAGCTATCTTGGTTGGTTGGGCGTACGATCCCCCTGTTTGTGCTGCCGTAGGCTTTCATTTTGCATCACCTTCTTCTATGGTTCTGCGGCGCAGCTGGCCGCAGGCCGCATCAATATCCGGGCCTAAGCGGCGGCGCACGGTTGCCGTGACGCCATGCCGCTCCAGAATTTGCTGGAAACGCCGTACAGCTTCTTTGGAGGAGGGCTGCACCGGGCTTTCCTTCACCGGATTCAGCGGTATCAAATTCACATGCCCCGGTCTGCCTTTCAGCAGCTGCGCGAGGCGTTCCGCCTGCCATGGGCGGTCGCTGATGCCCCGTGACATGGCATATTCATACGAAATACGCCGTCCGGTTGTGTCAAAATAGTAGGCACACGCCTGCATCAGCCGCGCAATGGGATAGCTCTGGTTGACAGGCATCAGCCTGTCCCGGCTTTCATCATCTGGCGCGTGCAGGGAAATGGAAAGCGTAATTTGCAGCCGTTCCCCTGCTAACTTCTCTATTTTATCAGCTAATCCGCTTGTTGACAAGGATATATGCCGCTGTCCGATGTTAATACCTTCCTTACACGATACAAGATGCAAAAATTTCAGCACATTTTCATAGTTATCAAGGGGTTCTCCGGTGCCCATCAGCACGATATTGCTAACTTTTTGCCCAGAATCTTTTTCTGTGAACAAAACCTCATCTAAAATCTCACCCGCTGACAAATTGCGTTTCAGCCCAAATAATCCGGAAGCACAGAACTTGCAGCCCATACGGCAGCCCACTTGGGTGGATACACAGACGGTATTGCCATGCGCATAGCGCATAAGGACGCTTTCTACGCAGTCGCCATCCTGCATTTGCCATAGATATTTTACCGTGCCATCCTGTGCGGAAACCTGCTTACGCTGGATTTTGGGCACAGTCAAGGTGAACTGTTCTGCCAGCCGTGCGCGCAAATCCTTTGACAAGTTATTCATTTCATCAAAAGAGCTGACAGGCGTATGCAGCCATTTGAATATCTGTCCTGCGCGAAAAGGCTTTTCGCCCATAGCTTCCAGCGCCTTCCGCAATTCAGCAGGGGTTAGACATTTGATTTCGGGTTTTGCTCCATTCATGCGTTTCTCCTTAGTTTTGCAATGAAAAAACCATCGGTTTGATGCAAATGCGGCAGCAAGGTAATATAGCCATCGGTTCCGCCGCATACCGGGTGTGTAAAGGCTTCCAACTTAAATGCCGGGTTTTTGGCGAGAAAATCACGGATCACATCTTCATTTTCGCGCTGTAAGACCGTACAGGTCGAATAAACAAGTACGCCGCCTTTGCGGACATAACCCGAACAGTTTTCCAAAATCGCGGATTGGGTTGCTGGCAGCCCTGCAATGCTTTCATCTGTTTTGAAACGGATTTCCGGCTTTTTCCGGATGATGCCCAATCCGGAACAGGGCACATCACACAGTACAAAATCCGCTGATTCCAACAAATCCGACTGACAGATGCAGCCATCCGCGCGGCGCGGGATGATGTTTGTTAATCCTAAGCGTTCTGCCCCGGCGCGGATCAGCCCCAATTTATGTTCATAAATATCGCAGGCAATGATTTGCCCATGGTTGCCCATGCGTTCTGCCATGTAAAAGGTTTTTCCGCCTGGTGCGGCACAGCAGTCAATCACCCGTGCCCCTGGCTGTGGGTTTAAGACTTCCACACAAGCCGCGCTTGCCGCATCCTGCACGGTAATGCAGCCATCCGCAAAAAGCGGATGTGCTGCAATCTCGCCGCCGCTGCACAGCAGAATATTCGGCATCGCCGGATGCGGCTGAACAGCAAACCCATCTTGCGCAAGCTGTTCGGCAGCTGCTTCCGCCGTCAGTTTTAACTGATTCACCCGCACAGAAGCCGGCGGGGCAGTATTATTTGCCTGGACAATACGTCCAGCCTCTTTTTGCCCGAATTGTTCACTTAATTTGCGCACAAACCATTCTGGATGACTATACTGTAAAGCATAATAGCTTTCCTTATCTGGGCAGTCCAGCCGGGGCAGTTTGCCTGCTTCTTGATCCCGCGCGATTGACCGCAGTACGCCATTGGCAAAACCAACCGTACGTTCATCCGCATGGCAGTAACGCCGAATCATATTGACACTTTCCGCAACAGCGGCATGGGCAGGGATGCGGTCAAGCATAGTGAGCTGATAAACTGCCATACGCAAGATATCCAGCACCCGCGGCGCAAGGCGGCTCAGCCGCACCTTGGAATATTTCGATAAATAAAAATCACACATCCGGCGGTTTTGCAGTGTGCCATATAACAGCCGCGCCGCAAGTGCCGCGTCACGGTCAGCCAGCCCCGCACGGGATTGGAAATGGTGCAATGCCCCATCTGACCATGCGCCATCTTCTGCCATAGCAAATAGTGCAAATGCAGCGGTTTCCCGGGCATTTACCGGTTTCTTTTTAATCATCGCGCCGTCCCCGACCTCCAAAAATGAGTATAAGCCGTAAAAGCTGTGCCAGGGAAACAGCCAGCGCAGCAACATAAGTCATTGCGGCTGCCCAAAGCGTCTTTTTCGCGAGCGGGTATTCGTCATCGTATAATAGTCTGCTGCTGCGGATTGCCTCCAGCGCACGCCCGGAAGCATTGAGCTCCACCGGTAATGTCACAAGCTGGAATACTGTAGACAAGCTGAAAAATGCAATCCCAACGGTAATGAGCGTGCCAAAGCTGAATACCAGCCCAATCAAAATCAGCGGCATAGCAAGTGTAGAACCAATATTGGTGGCAGGAATAATCGCGGCGCGCAGTTTCATTGGCGCATAACCTGTTGCATATTGCACAGCGTGCCCGGCTTCATGAGCGGCAACGCCGATGGAAGCCACTGACGTGGAACCATACACGCCATCAGACAACCGGATCACATTATCCCGCGGGTCAAAGTGATCGGTGAGGTGCCCAGAGATACGTTCAATGCGCACCCCTGTTGCTCCGCCTGCGCGGAGCACAGCCTGCGCCGCCTGTGCGCCAGTTAAATGCTGCCGGCTATACACTTGTGAATATTTGCTAAATGTTGCATTGACTTTGTATTGTGCCCAGAATGCCAAAAGCACGCAAGGCAATACCAATATCAAGTAATACATATCAAACCCATAATAAGGCATTTAAAATCCCTGCTTTCTTTGAAGTTTGCCCTTTTGCCTCCCGGATAAAACATTTTCCCATCTTTTTTCACAAATTATTCCCGCAAGTATGACGCTTTTTCGTAAGTGTTTTTCCCTTTACACTCCTAAAATAATACCGGTTTCTATGCTGTGCCCACGCAAATAGTCCTTTGTATCCATGCGTTTGCCGCCAACCATTTGGATTTCTGTCAAACGGACTGCACCATCACCGCACGCAACCACCAGTCCTTTTTTTGTATCGGCGGTTAAAACCTCACCAGGTTTACCATGCCCTTCGGCAGGTTCTGCCGCATAGACTTTCATTCGTACGCCATGCAGCGTTGTCAGCGCAATTGGCCACGGATTCAACCCACGAATCAGGCAATCTACCTCTTGCAAAGGTTTTGACCAGTCAATTGCTGCAATTTCCTTGTCAAGCATCGGGGCGTAACTGGATAAATTTTCATCCTGCGGCACTGGTGTAATTTCATCCAGCCGCTGGATGGTTTCGCTCAGCAGAGCCGCGCCCGCTTGTGCCAAGCGGTCAAACAACTGCCCCGCAGTTTCCCGCGCACCAATTTCTGTCTGCCATGACAGCAACATATCACCAGTATCCAACCCGCGTGCCATTTTCATCGTTGTCACACCGGCATACTGATCCCCTGCAATCACTGACCATTGGATTGGCGCTGCGCCGCGCCAACGTGGCAGCAAGGAACCATGTACATTGACGCATCCATATACCGGATAATCCAGCACATATGGCGGCAGCAGCTTGCCATATGCAACCACAACAATCATTTCCGGTTTTGCCTGTTCGAGCAGCGGCATCAAGCTTCCATCTTTTAGTGTTTCCGGCTGATGCACAGTCAGCCTTTCTCCCAGCGCGAGCGCCTTTACTGGCGGCGGCGTCAGCTTCATTTTACGCCCCTGCGGCTTATCCGGCTGTGTGACAACCCCAACGATCTCATGCCCATCCGCAAGCAAGCGGCGCAGGCATGGCACAGCAAAATCTGGTGTGCCCATAAATAAGATTCTCATTTTTTTTCTTGCTCCAGTTCTTCCGGGTCAAAAAATTCGGTGACTTTTTCGGTGAACAAATGCCCATCCAGATGTTCGGTTTCATGGCAAAAGCACTGTGCAACAACGCCTTCGCCCTCCCGTTCAAACCATTCACCATGCCGGTCTTGCGCACGTACTTTTGCCCAAGTTGGACGGTCAACATATCCCCATTCGCCTGGCACTGATAAGCAGCCTTCAGGCGTAGAAACCAGTTCATTCATGTCAATGACTTCCGGGTTAATCAGTTCTATCACTTCTTCGGGATCTTTGTTGATATCCATCAGCACAACTACCCGCCGCAAAACACCAACTTGCGGCGCAGCCAACCCTGCCCCGCCTGCTTCCGCAAGGGTTTGCCGCATATCATCCAATAAGATATGCAGCCGTTTGTCAAACTTGGTGACAACACGGCATTTTTTCGTCAGCATTTCATCGCCCTTGACTAATATGTTGCGAATCGCCATCGTTTATAACTTCCTTTACATAGAATCTGGGTTCAAGTCTGCAAATAAACTGATCCCCTTATTTTTTTTATCCACAGCAAATTCCTGCATAATACCGGATATCAATGTCCGCCGGCGCTTGTTATCTGGACACCGTATGGTTAAATGATAACGATAATACCCTGCAACCCGCACCATATTTGCTGGAGCAGGGCCTAACACTGGATATTTGAAATCTGCAAACTGCCCTTCCATCAAGCTGAGCAAACGGTTCTTCAGGCGCACAAGCGATTCCAATACGGCTTGTTCCTGCTGGCCGCTCGCGGAAAGCAACAAAAGCTGATAAATAGGCGGTGTTTGGGTTGCTCGGCGGTTTTCCAGTTCCCGTGCATAAAACGCCGCATAATCCTGCCGTGCTGCTGCTAAAATGACCGGATGTTCCGGGCTAAAGGTTTGGATCACAGCTCTTCCTTGCTTTTCGCGCCGTCCGGCGCGCCCAACCACTTGGGTAATCAGGGAAAAGGTATGCTCCCGGGCGCGGAAATCCTGTGCATACAGCGATTGATCAGCATCCAGCACGCCGACAAGTGTTACATTTTCAAAATCCAATCCTTTTGTCACCATTTGGGTGCCGAGTAAGATATCCGCTTTGCCTGCCGCAAACGCAGAAAATAATTTCTGGTGTGCATTTTTTGCAGATGTTGTATCCGCATCCATGCGCAGTACCCGCGCCTCTGGAAACAGGTTGTGCAATTCTTCCTCTACCCGCTGTGTGCCTGGGATCTCCATAAATAAATGTGGGTTCCCACAGGCGGGGCAAATATCCCGGATTTTCATAGACGCCCCACAATAATGACACATTGCCCTGCCATTTGCTGAATGGTAAGTCATGGTCGTTGAGCAGGAGGGGCATTCCGGCATCCAGCCGCAAATCGGGCAACCAACCACACGGCTGGCGCCGCGGCGGTTCAGGAACAAAATAGATTGTTCCCCACAGGATAGATTCTTTTGCAATTCCTCCTGCAAGACAAACCCAATTGTACCGTCATTCCCTTTGCGGGACAGCCCGCGCATATCCGCAACCAGCACCTGCGGCAAACCGCCGCTGCCAAACCGTTCCGGCAGACGGAAAATTGGATATTTACCGCTTTCCGCGCCGAATGCGCTTTCAACCGATGGTGTTGCCGAACCAAGCAAAAGTAATGCGTCTTGCTGTGCCACGCGGAATTTTGCAACATCCCGCGCATGGTACCGCGGAGAACGGTCAGATTTATAAGCGCTGTCCTGTTCTTCATCAATCACGATAAGCCCAAGAGCCACGGCTGGCGCGAATACAGCAGACCGTGTGCCAATGACTACCCGCGCAATGCCAGATCGTATTTTCTTCCAACTATCATAACGTTCGCCAGGGCTGAGGGCTGAATGCAGCACGGCAACCAATTGCCCAAATTGTGCGGCAAAGATACGTATAAACTGCGGCGTCAGCCCGATTTCCGGGACAAGCACAATGGCAGATTGTCCCTTTTCCAGCACATCACCAATCAGTTTCAAATACACCTGGGTTTTGCCGCTACCGGTCACACCATGCAGCAAAGCGGCGGCAGGTGCATCCTGCTCCAGCAAAGCACGAATCCCTTCATATGCCTGCTGTTGGCTTTCGCTGAGGATAGGCGGCGGTTCCGGTTCAATTTCGGCATAATCCGGCGTGCGGAAGTGTTCCTTTTGGAAGCATTCCAGCATACCACATCTGACCATACGGCGCAGCATTTCTGCTGAAATTCCTGTCATATATTGTAGCTCCTGCTTGCTCATGGTGTCCCCACCTGCCAAGCAGCTAACAACATCCTGCCAAATTGGACTGCGGCGTTTCCGCCCTGCCTGTACCATGGCTTCGCCTGGATCAACGGCTAAACGGTACACCCGCTCAGTCTTATCCTTTGCGCGCTGGGTAATATTGCTTTGGTAACGCAATATCCCACGGCGGCACAGTTCATCCAAATGCCCCATAACCGGATAGCTTGGCAGCAGCGCACGAATTTCTTCCAATGTTCGGGTCGGGGTTTCTGCCGTAAAGATTGATAATAACCGCGCAAATTCCTGTCCTGCCAATGCCTGCGCCTGTTCTGCATCCCCTTGCAGGGTATAGCTGTCTTTGCGTGCCAGCCAAAGCCCTGTTGGCAGAATCACACGGGCGCATTCATAAAATGTGCAGTACAAATGGGAACGCATCCATGCTGCGAGTTTAATTTGCCCTGCATCAAGCACTGGCATATCATCCAGCAATTCATAAACTGTTTTCAGTTTTTCTGTTTCATAGATGGAGTTTTCACGGAAGGCTGCAATAATACCTTCTACGCGCCGGTTGCCTTTGCCAAACGGCACCAGTACACGGCATCCAACATCTGCCGCCGCCAATGCTTTTGGCAGGATATAATCATATAATTTATCCAGCGCAAAAGTTCCGACATCCACCGCAACTGCACAGATTTTTATTGGCATTTGCCCTCCCTTTTCCTGCTTTCACGCAGCAGGCGGTCAAGCACAATATTTGCCAAGTCCTCTTTTGGCATCAGTGGCAGCGGTTCTGCCGCGCCGCCCCGGTACAGCAGTGTTGCAATATTGGTGTCATGCGCAAACCCTGCACCTGCTGTTTTCAGATTGTTGGCAACCATCATATCACAATTTTTTGCAGCAAGTTTTTTCTGAGAATTTTCTAACAAATCACGTGTTTCCATTGAAAAACCACAGATTAACTGCCCTGCTCGCTTCATTGCGCCAATTTCCGCTAGAATATCCGGATTGCGCACCAATGATACGGAGATTTCACCTGATTTTTTCTTGATTTTATCTTCTGCTGCTGTCATGGGACGGTAATCACCCACAGCGGCAGCTTTCACTACCCAATCGGTTTGCTGAAAACCTGCCAGCACAGCATCGTGCATATCCTGTGCGGAAACCACTGGCACCATCTGGACGCCGCTGGGCGGCGTTAGTGCTGTTGGGCCCGAAACAAGTGTGACCGCCGCGCCGCGCAAAGTGGCACTTGCTGCAATGGCATAACCCATTTTTCCGGTTGAATGGTTGGAGAGGAACCGCACAGGGTCAAGCGCTTCGCGGGTTGGTCCCGCTGTCACCAGAATTTTTATCCCCGCTAAATCCTGCACTGTTGCTGCGTGTTCGATTGCATCAGCAATATCCTGCGGGTCTGCGAGTTTGCCGCGCCCGGTATCCCCACACGCCAGCCTGCCGCTGGCAGGCGCAACAATCCGCGCACCGCGCTGCCGCAGGATTTCTATGTTTTGCTGTACAACCGGGTTTTCATACATCCCAGTATTCATCGCCGGCGCAATGACCAGCGGCGCACGGGTTGCCATGAGCGTTGTCGATACCATATCATCCGCGATGCCATGGGCAGCTTTGCCGATGATATTTGCAGTTGCAGGCGCAATCACAAACACATCCGCACGTTTTGCCAACGAAATATGTTCCACTTCCCATGGGAAATCACGATGGAACATATCAGCAACAACACGGTTGCCGGAAAGCACCTCCAACGTCAGTGGTGTGATAAACTCTGTGGCGGAACGGGTCATCAAAATAAACACATCCGCGCCTTTTTTCTTGAGGCGTGATGTTAAATCGGCAGCTTTATAAGCGGCAATGCCGCCGGTCACGCATAAAACAACCGATTTCCCTTGCAGGCTGCTCATAAAATATCATCCTCAGCCATATCATCTGCATCCAGCACGTCCTCAACATCCTCCGCGCCGGCATCTGCATCCTGGGTTTCATCCTGATCTTCATCCAAATGGCTGTCATCATAATCCAAATCAATATCCAGCCCGCCGCGCAGAGTATGTTCTGGTTTCTCCACCTTCGGGCCTGGGCGATAATGAATGGTGCCTGCCGCAATTTCATCCAACGCCAGTTTCACCGCCTTATCCGACAATGAATCGCCATTTTCCTCGGACTCCTGTGAAATATCGCGTGCCCGCTGTGCTGCCAGATTGACCAGCAAGTAACGGTTGCCCACACGTTTCATCAGTTCATTCATGGATGGTTTTAACATAACTTAGATTACCCCTTTATATGGAAAGATTTTATGTTCATTTGTCAAGTTTATCACGGTTGCGGCAGCGTTCGGCTGCCAAAACCGCTAAAAGGTCTGCCACAGCATCTTCCAGCCTGTCATTGGTGATAATATAATCAAACCGGTTTGCAAAACCCATTTCCTGTCTGGCTGTTTGCAAACGCCCCTGTACTTTTTCATCACTTTCGGTGCCGCGCCCGCGCAAACGGCGTTCTAATTCGTCCATAGAAGGCGGCGCAACAAATACCATCACGGCATCCGGGCGCTTGTTATGAATCTGCATTGCACCCTGCACTTCAATTTCCAGCACAACATCGCGCCCCTGCGCAAGCTGCTGGTCAACCGGCGCTTCCAATGTGCCATAATAATTGCCGACATATTGGGCATATTCCAAAAATGCGCCTTGTTTTATTTTTTCCTCAAATGCTTCATGTGTCAGAAAATAATAATGCACCCCATCCTGTTCCCTGCCGCGCGGCGCGCGGGTGGTCGCGGAAACCGATAAAAACACATTTTTATCCTGCTCCAGCACTTGCCCCAAGATTGTCCCTTTGCCAGTGCCTGACGGCCCTGTGAATACATAAAGCTGCCCTTTTTTACCCATTGTCATCCTCCTCGCCAGTTTCAGCGCGCCCAGCGATTGTTTCCGGCTGGATGGCAGACAAGATGACATGACCGCTGTCTGTCATCAGCACAGCGCGTGTGCGCCGCCCATATGTTGCATCAATCAGCACGCCACGGTCACGCGATTCCTGCACAATACGCTTGATTGGCGCGGAATCCGGGCTTACAATCGCAACCAACCGGCTGGCAGAAACCATGTTGCCAAACCCGATATTGATGAGTTTCATCCTGTCCCTCCTTATTCGATATTCTGAATCTGTTCACGGATTTTTTCAATTTCCGCTTTCAGGCTGATGACAAGGTTGGACATTCCAATATCATTTGCTTTAGAACCGATGGTATTGGCTTCACGGTTCATTTCCTGCACCAGGAAATCCAATTTGCGCCCAATTGGCTTTGTTTCTTCCAGCATCAGCGCAAGCTGATGCAAATGGCTGCGCAGGCGGACAGTTTCTTCATCCACCGCGGTTTTATCCGCGAAAATCGCGGCTTCTGTCAAAATACGCTGCGGATCTACTGTCATATCCGCCAAGATTTCATTCATCCGTTTTTCCAGCCGTTCACGATAAGCGAAAACACGCTCTGGCGACCGTTTTTCCACTTCAGCTACCAATCCTAAAATGGTATCCATCCTGCTGGATACGTCGGCTGCCAGCTTGCTGCCTTCCCGCTCGCGCATGGTATCAAATTCCTGCACAGCCTGCTGGAACACCTGCAAAACCGCCTGTGTCAGCGCTTCAATGTCAATTGCAACCCGTTCACTCACCAGCACATCCGGCATCCGGGCAATGCCCATCACGCTGATATCATCATGCAGCTGAAAGCAGTCACGCAGTTCCTGCAAGGCATCTAGATAGCCCCGCGCCAGTTCTTTGTTCAGCATAATGGCGGTTCCCTGTGTGCCCAGGCTGGTAATTGACACGAAAATATCCACTTTGCCCCGTGAAATATGCGACCCTGCCGCTTTTTTCAGCGCATCTTCCAAAAAGCCGTAACTGCGCGGAGCCTTTACATTGACATCCAGGTAACG
>CAXHNU010000013.1:0-5443 GCA_964017555.1 uncultured Butyricicoccus sp.
TGCTTCAGTTTGCCTGTGCAGTGATTGTCTGGCGTAAGATCATTCGCGTTCATCGTTAATTTCGGGATAGGCTCTTATTGGAAAGTGGCTCTTTTTCATCAGAATATGTAAAAAGTGATTCCGCAGGATATTCCAAAGCATCGGCAATGGCAACAGCCTTTTCCCACAGGATGCTTTTGCCCTCTCGCGCTTTCTGTACAGTTGAAGGTGCAATATGGGCACGGCGGGAAAGTTCATTTTGCCCCATGCCCTGCTCGGCTATTATTGCACAAAAAGTAGGTTTTGCTGTTGCTATGGGCTGCCTCTGACGAATGCCTGAATCCATTAAATTTTCATAAAACAGATTTAGGTGCTGCGGTCGAATTTCACACAACTTCATGTGCCCAATTGCAGGGTTAATGCGCGTCAAAAGCCCCTGATAGCGTTCAAATGTGGAACGTTTCAGACCTGTCTTCTGTCTTGTTTTCATGAAATAATTGGCATATTCAGCAAAGGTAATGCGATTATCTGGCTGGAAGCCAAGACGCAGTTCTTCCTCAAACTGTATGGCGATTTTTTGTGCTTCTTTCCCGGCTTTCTTTTCAGTCATCCCAGCAGGTGGGACAAAGGTTTTGTAATGCCGCAGCTGCTTGCCATTTTTATCACGCCCAAGTGATACTGTGATTTTGTATGAAACCCCTGATTTACCAACAACTTTCCTGATATTTGCCATGATGAAACCTCCTAAACACGAACCCCGTCAGGAAATCTGACGGGGCAATGAATCGTTAAACAATGCGCCGAATAGGCTGCACATTTTCATATTTTGGTTGTTGCTGCGGTACTCCCTCTTGCAGCAATTTGATAACATTCGGGTAGTAAATGTAGGCTTTTCTACCGCAATATGCTGCTGGCAGCACCCCAGTGCGCACCCAAACGCGCAGGGTATTCTCCGTCACATTTATGCCCTCACGATGCAGACGATCGAGCGTCTGCCGAATTGTTCCTGTCGTAAATTCCATATCTTTTCCTCCTTATATGTTGCCAATTATAGTTATTTTCCCTCAGATATCCCATTCACAAATATAATATATAGATGGTTTTTATTCCATTTCGGAATAAGCGTCACTCCTCCTGCTGTTCTTCTTCATCAGGTTTAAAGCACTTAGCAGTGCTGTCAAGCATACTAATGCTGATAAGGTGTTGTTTATTCATGCTGTTCATCTCCTGTGTGTGGTTCTTTCTTTGTATTGAAAGCCTGAGCAACAGCTTCACTGGTGACGCCATTACATTGCAAGAACTCCAGCATATTGCTGGGGATATCGCCAAATTCACTAGGGACAACCCTCCTGGGTAATTTGGCCTCCAACTTTGCCACAATCCCTAGATCTTCTAATTTCCTGATAATTCGGCATGATTTTGTGTTTCCCATGTGAAATTTTTTCATAAGCGCATTGACAGATACGTGCTTTTCACCTATTGTCCACAGTATCACATTTGCAAGCAATTGTTCCTCACTGGATGGTCTTGGCGTAACTGGCGTACAAGGCAGGTGGCGGGTCATATCGCAATTATCCGCAGCATCTGCTGGTACTAAAGCGCTATCTGGAATAACAAATTTCTGTCCTTGTCTGCCAGAATACCAAGAATCATTACAAATCTGCTGAACAATCTTGCTTATTTCCTCGGGTTTAATGTATATGCCCTGCACTCTTTGCAACCCATCGTTGCCGGGGATTCTTAAGAGCATATCCCCGTTGCCTGACAATTTTTCGGCACCTCCTTCACCAAGGATTGTCTTTGAAAAATTCTCCTTAGCGCATTTGAACGCTGCACGTGCTGTGATATTGCTGAGATCTACTTTCATGTTCTGAAAAGTAGGATTTTGGGCGACCAAAACCAAATGGATTTTTGTGTGCCTTCCTCGCTGCAATAAACTTGAAATGTTATTTTTTAGTTCATCTGATATCCTCTTGTTGTCTAACCCCACAAACAAAGCTGGAAACTCGTCAATAACTAGAACAATGCGCGGAAGACTCTTGAATTCCTCCTTGGAATCAATTTCTAAGTTTCTGCGTCTTTCCATTTCAGCAGTTAAAGCCGTTAATACATATGCTGCTACCATATGGTCGCGCACAATTGGACATGATAAATGTGGAAGCCCTTCAAATGGCATTAAACTTGTGGCTCCGACATCTATCAGGATGAAATCAACCACATCTGGTGATTTGCCATAAATAATGGTTGTGATTAGTGCCTGCAAAGCCACTGACTTCCCTGAGTTGGTTGAGCCCCCAAGTAACAGATGAGGAGCCTTAGCGAGATCAAACAGGATCGGTTCACCCATGATATCGTGACCGATTATGCAGGGTAATTCCATTTTCTCTAATATGTCAACATAATCAGGATCATCCAAGACTTTTGGAAGACGGGGGTACTTGGCAAGTTTGGAAGATGCGACTATGTATATAGTGAAACGATCTGCATACGCATGAAACATAGGTAATTTTAATCTGGATTGGATTTCTGGAACATATTTAAATAGCTGTCTTTCTGTTGTGCTGCCCTTCAGCTTTACCTTGTAGCGGATTCGGTCTTCGTAGCAATCCCAATCGAAGATTTCGATATTGACTTTGAATTTTCCGAACGCTTTTTCTATTTTTTCGCTTAGTATACGGGTGCTAATTTCTGGTTCAATCTTTTTTTCACTCATTGCATCTCACTCCATTAATCTTCTCTTTCCTTCTTCTATTTAAGGTTATTGTCGTTTTAAATCCGTATTTTCATAGATTCTCAACAGAAAATTAGTATGCTACACCCCCTAGAGAAGAAGATGAGAGAAGGAGAATCTTTATCACACTAAAAATAATACAATACTGAGGGAAGAAAAGTTGTGACAAAAATGAAACCACAATCTTCAGAACATGAGATGATTAGACGCGCCAAAAACTTTCATTGGAACATTGGGGACTTCGAAAAGTCTGTTTATGAAAATGAATCCTTCTTTTTTGATCTAGAAATTCTTAAGGATGAAATCGTGCGCTTTGGTATCTCAGAACCAGTAAAAGACTTGGAGAAATCAGATTTGCTATACAGGATTTTCTCCAAAATATATCGGTTGATTAAAATACCAGAATTAGATTTGCAAGCATTTTACAGTTTTCCTCATCTAAGCGATCAAATGTATGAGGCATCTTTATTTACTACGCTGTGTTTGTTTTTACATTCGACTAAACGTATCAGGGGGACTTCAATAAGGGATTTCGTTCTTCATAATCATCCCTTGGATTTCAATAATATCGAATCGTCGAATTATCGCACCAGCCTTTTGGATAGCGAATCAGACCGACTGAGAAAAGCTCGCAACCGGCTATTGTCAAATAGCAGCGTATATATAAAACGCTCTCAATGGGCAGGAATGCCAAAAGATACAGAATACGAGTGGCGGTTTTTTTATACGCTAGATGACGCAGATGAAGTCATAAGAGATACCTACAAAAGGATTGGAAATCTGTATACTGGTATAGATACAACGCTTGATTTAACCAAAAATACCAAATATAGCGATAAAATAAAAGATGCTTATAAAAAATTTTTATCCAAGCTGCACAAAATAAAATATGAAAATGTCTTGACTCTTTACCAAAAAATATATTCTCATATCAATGAAAACCAGGAGTTCTATGGTCTGAATATCTACAGATTTGAGAAACGGCTGATGCCATATTACATAATAAGCGATGTGAAAAAATTGATTTCATTTCAAGACATGCGAGAAAAAATAGATTATTTGATGAAAACAGTTGTGTTGAGAAGTATTCCATTTCCAAAGGTCTACGAAGAATTCATAGCCCTGCCCTGTTCCTCTAACAAATTAGCATTGCTTGCAGGTGGATTTTCAGAATTTATTGAGAATATTGCAACATCTAGTTGTCTAATCATTGACGAACTTGTGGAGAAGGGGATTTTCGGATCAGACTGGGAGCATCTTTTCCGCGATATGTTAAATGCCATGACTGAAAAAGTATTTTATGAGCCTGCTCATCTTGATTTTACTGTTACGGCAGAATCGCAGACTGAATATGAAGCTCTTTTAGCTGCCCCTGTGTTTACTGTGCTCCGCGAGGTCGCTGACATCTCTTTAGACTTTGGCGTGTATTTCTGATTATGCAAATAAAAAAGGAAGAACAAACAGCCCTCCCTTTTTACTTGACAGCGAAGTCATCCACTACGCTCATATGACGTATTGCTTATTGCTGTCATTTATAGGTTCCTATATAGCGTTGACTTTTTTACTCCAGTTAGATCTTCAATTTCTCGAACAGAATACTGCTGGGTTCGATATAATTTGACTGCTTTTTTGATGTTATCCTGATTGACCCGAGGTCTGCCTCCTATCCTCCCTCTGGCTCTGGCTGATTTTAATCCTTCTCGGGTTCGATCAGTAATTACGTCACGCTTAAACTGAGCAATAGCTGCCATAAGGGTAAACAGTAACTTGCCTGTACTCGTACTGGTATCAATTTGCTCCTTTAAGCTGACCAGATGAACGCCCTTCTGCTCGAATAACTCTGTCAATTCGATTAGGTCTTTGGTGCTGCGCCCCAATCTTGACAGAGATTCGATCACAACAGTATCACCTTTAGTTATGCGGTCAAGAATCTTAGCCAGCTCTGGGTGGTCACGTTTGGTTCCGGTCATCTTCTCATTGTAAATCACATTACATCCATACTTCCTGAGAGCGTCAAGCTGACGGTCAAGGTTCTGCTGTTCAGTGCTGACACGAGCATACCCGAAGATATAGTTCTTCATAACCCCTCCCTCCTGTCCCAATAACGTATGGCAATAGGAACATTGATACTGGAACGAGTTTTGGGACGAAATATCCATCGAAACCAGCCGATTTTAGGGGATTTCCCAACCCTGTCGAATCAGTCCCATTAACGACCGTATTTGGAACATTTCATAATGGTATCGCTGTAAAGTTCAACCCTCCTGTGTCAGATTAATTCAAGGCACTGGCAGGATCAACCACAACGATATTTTTGGTCAAAGAAATAGACGTAATAGTTTCATTAGGATCAGTTTTGATCTGGAACGTCCCAAAATCCAAAAACCAACCCTAATGAAACGCTTTTTCGTTGTCCCGTTAGGCTATACCCTATTGGGACACTTTGTTGGGACTAATCGTCATCCTCGTCGATAATCTCGCTGAGCAGCATTCCTACTGCCACGATAACATTACCTAAATTCATCTAATTCACCTCCCTTCAATTGTTTTGTATTGACTGTAATTTTTACAGTTATCGGATTTAATAGTAGGTGCAGCTTCCAGTAGTCGAATGGCTTCTGTAATTGCCTTGTCCCAGCCATCAGCCCAGCTGTGTCTTTGGCTGCACCACAGCCGCCGATACTATCCAATTTATAGTAAAGCGCATCTCTGTCGATCAGTTCCATATGGCAC
>CAXHNU010000013.1:5502-17038 GCA_964017555.1 uncultured Butyricicoccus sp.
ATACAACAAATCTTCAATTTCATCTGGCTCACAGCCATAGTCAAGGAGGATTTCAATGTCATCATCACTGATGCCCATAGCTTTTGCAACATCCAACAGGTCGTCATAAATGCCAACCTCTGGTTCATCTTCATTCTGCCAGTAGCGTTGCCGCCAACATGGAAACTGCCGCCATGGATGCCGGAAGGTTTGCATTGGCAGAAACTCACCATGTTCAATATTGCCATGCTTGTCAACCCGCAAGATATCGCCTTCCTTCGTTTCGATTTCGTCTTGGTGGCGCAGATGCAGCCGATGTTCTGCCTTCGATAAGATTCCTTCGGTAGAGGCATACAGCAAAAATCCATTGTAGTTATAGATGCAAAGTGGATTTTCCCCTCGCACGAACCACAGAGAATCCCGTTCGTCAAGCACGGTAAAGACAAAACTGCCCTCAACCTTTTCAGCCATGTTTTTCAGGCTGCTAAAGTTGAGAGCTTGTTGCTTTTCAAGCAGTTGAACCGCAACATAGCTGTCCGTTTGCACATGGGTTTCTGGCAGGACTTCCATGAACCGTAACTCTTGATCGTTCCAAAGTACACCATTATGTGCCAGTGCAAATTGGGTATGTGGAAGATTGCCGGGGAATGGATGATTGTTAAAGTTGAGTTCCGCTAACCCCTGTGTAGCCATTCTGGTGTGCCCCATCACAACATTTACACCATTTGGAATGTGAAAACGCACCTTATGTGCGGGAAGTGGACGTTTAAAGATGCGCAGAGCACCAGCATAGTTATAAGCGATACCAGTTGCGTCGGTGCCACGGCATTCACATTCATGTGATAAAACTGTCAGGATCTTGTTTTTCTGACGGGTACTTAAGGCATTCTGATAGTCGATTAAACCAAATAATGAACACATATTGTCATTCCTCCTCATCAGCTGTTACGGGATCGTTGACATACAAGCTGCGTTCCTTTAAATATTGGATCAGTTCTGGCTCATAAATTTGCTGAAGGAAATCCAGCCAGCTTAACTCCTGAATTTCTTGATCGGACAGAAAAACGGATACATCACATAAATGATTCACCAGTTGCAGAGTGGCTAGCAGCGTATTCAGCTTAAGCGTTCCACGGAAAATCCGAAGTTCGACCGTGTTGGCATTTGTCAAATTCACTGCCATATAACGCCCGAAATTATATCGCTTTGCATCGTCGAGGATATCCATAGGATGCAGCTTCATGCCGTACCTAGCAGACCATTTGTCTAGCTGATTTCTGGTGCGGCGGCTGAACCGCAGCAGCTCTGACCAAAACTTCTCTACGAAATACAATAAGCGGGCAATCGCAGTTTCCTGCTGCTCATAATTGTTGCCAAAGGCTAACCGCGAAATATGGATATGCAACCCGCAGGTATAGGCTTTATGACTGGTATAGCCCAGATCTAGTGCCCTTTCCAGCACTTCACCCCAAGGCATGGTATTCATATGATAATCAAGGGTCATTGGATGTGTCACCAATTCCAAACCATCATCCAAGCTACCATCAGTCTTTATGTACAGATTTATGGCATTTTCATTGGCTACCTCCAACAGCTCCTGTGCATTGTCACGGTCTTTACCACCATGGTCGATTTCCAATTCAACGCCTAAATAGCGTACCCCCTCGCCATGGAAAATCGGTTCTGGTTTGTAGCTATAATCATGGATTGCGACAGTATCCACCGCATTTTCGTAACAATATTCACAAAGCGGCATATCATCTCCAGGAAGATAGTACACTTCCCCATCCGGCACCAAACGCCCGCAGTTTTCACAAGCAACATAACGATTTTCGCGGCAGGATTCGCAAAGGATGTAATGTCCATCGCCTGCGTCATCAGCGAGGTAAATTCGTTCACCACAGGCATCACAATTGACAGTTAATTCATCGGCACAATTGGGGCATAGTAAATCGCCACTCACTTCATAACATTCATACATGGGGAATCTTCCTTGGCAGTGTGTACAAGTGAACATTTCGTTTTCCATTACTTTTTTCCTCCTTAAAATGCAAGAACGGTACGCTTTTTATCGCGTACCGTTCACTTTTTCGTAGTTTTCAGTTTTGTGTTCAAGTTGTTCGGGGATGGCAACAATTTTATCATTTACCCTTATAAAGGTTTCTGGTGTGCGAAAATATTGCGTATACTCTTCCAGTTGCGAATCTGTCAGGCTTGTGAAATGGTCGATATCTGGCGGCGCACCGCACAGGAAAAACGTCCCTGCAATGATGTCATAGAGTTCATCAGTTTCCGGATGATACAGCGCCCGATTCAATGGCAACCCAAGCAACTTGCCTTCATCGTTACAAATAAGGGCAATTGGTTCTTCAAACGGATAAACTGCTTGAATTGTTCCACCGACAAGCTTTTTCATCGCGCCAAGCGCTCCGTCAATTTCAAGCGGGTATGGCAACTTATGCGGCTCAATCAATAAGACTTTCATAACTTTTGACTCCTTTGTAGGTAAAAGTAAAGGACTCAGAACAAAATGCTCTAAGTCCTTCTAATAATATAATATATATTTGAATTTGACTCAAATTCAGGTTATTCCCATCATATAAATCAGTTACTATATGAAATAGCTATTTTTCTGCACACTAAAATTTTTATCATAAAATGTCCGATTAATTTATATGAAAGTAAAATGATTTTGAAACGATTCACATTTACAAAATAATAACAAAAATTTTCAAGTCCAATTTTTATGACCAAATATATAGAAAACCGACGCATTCCATGCTATACTGATAGCATGAAAGGATTTGATATCCATGGCGAGAAAAGCAACAATTCAAATGGTTGCCGAGCGGGCAGGCGTATCACGTGGTACCGTAGATCGTGTGTTAAACCAGCGACCTCATGTGAAACCAGAATTATATCAAAAAATTATACAGGCAATGCGGGAGCTTGGTTATATGCCGCCCAAAGAGGAACAAGCCCAAGCATTGGGGTTGCATGATATTTACCCAAAGCCATGCCGCTTAGGGATATTGCTGCCAAATTGGCAAGGTTATTTTAAAAAAGAAATCATACGTGGCATCGCGGATGCTAAAAAATTGCTGCAGGATTATCATGCTGAAGTGTTTGTGGAAACTTGTGAAACAGATTTACCAGATGAAAGCTTAGAGCGAATTGATTCTTTGTTGGCAAAAGGTGTGCAGGGGCTTGCCGTTTGTGCAAAGGATCACATTTCTATTTCTGACAAAGTGAACGAGCTTAATGCGCAAGATATTCCAGTTATCACGTTTAATTCAGATTTATCTGGCTGTCAACGGTTGTGCTTTGTCGGTCAGGATCTAATCAAAAGCGGACGGGTTGCTGGCGAATTGATGTCTAAATATTTGGATATTGATGATACCTTGCTGATTGCAATCGGCAATCCTGAATTTCATGCACATCGTTTGCGGTTGCAAGGCTTTTGTGAACGCATTTATGAAAACGGTTTTAGCGGCGGCA
The DNA here is from genome assembly GCA_964017555.1 of uncultured Butyricicoccus sp. Classification (GTDB taxonomy): domain Bacteria; phylum Bacillota; class Clostridia; order Oscillospirales; family Butyricicoccaceae; genus Butyricicoccus_B. The sequence goes on from CAXHNU010000013.1 coordinate 8,980, forward strand.
ATTTGGAGATTATTGAAACATATAATGATTATTCGCTCACGTATCAAAAAATCCGCGATGTATTGTCACGAATCCCTGATGTGCGAGGGATTTATATGGCAAATCATAGCGTCAGTGGCTGTGCGGAAGCCATCCGTGATGCCGGGATGCAAGGAAAAATCCATGTTATCAGCCATGATTTAACGGATTCCACCAAACGGCTGCTTAAAAATCGCGAAATTGATTTTGCGATTGCGCAAAATATTTATCAACAAGGTTATCGCCCGCTGTTGATGCTGCGCGCTTATATCCAATCACATGAACAATTGAAAAAGAAGCTTCCCCTATTGAAATTATTTGTGCTGAAAATATGGATGTATAAACAATATTTGCAGTTATCCCCGGGACCAAAGCAATTGCCTTGGTCCCCGGCTTTTTTGTGCATTTTTTGCTCCGTATTGCGATTGCGCAAAAACACTGTATGTGTATAATGCACAAAAACAGCCTTAAAATATTGTCATATCGCGCATTTCTAATGAAAAAATGCCAAAAATGCAGTGCATCAGCCAAAAAACCTGATTTGTAAAGCACATTTGTGCATTATTGCACAAATGAAAATTTTAAATTTAATATAGTAGAATTATTTTGCGTGGAAAACCTGTTGACACAGGCTAATTGTGGTGTTACAATGCAATTGTGCTAAAGAGCACAAGAAAAGAAAAAGGCACAATTGATAAACCCAAAACTTTTCATGTAAAGGAGAAGAGATTATGTTTCAGGAGGTAAAACTGGGCATTGCGCCCATCGGCTGGACAAACGATGATATGCCGCAGCTTGGCGGCACACTCACCTTTGAACAGATGATTTCCGAAGCCGCGCTTGCCGGGTTTCAGGGCACCGAAGTGGGCGGCAAATTCCCAACAGACCCGCAGATACTGAAAAAGGCATTGGATTTACGCGGGCTGAAAATTGCAAGCCAATGGTTTTCCAGCACATTGTGTGAATCCTCTTATGAAGAAAACCAAGCAGCGTTTATCCGTCAGCTTGATTTTTTGGAGGCTGTTGGCGCAAACCGTATCAATGTCTGCGAAACCACCCGCTGCCTGTTTGCAGAGGAATGCTCCATGTTTGGGGACAATAAACCGATTGCAAGTGATGCGGAATGGCAAAAACTTTGCAGCGGTTTGGATAAACTCGGCAAGCTGGCTGCCGGACGCGGCTTCCGTCTGTGCTTCCACCACCATATGGCAACGGTTGTGCAGACTTTGGCGGAAACTCGCCGCCTGATGGAACACACAAACCCTGATTATGTATGGCTGTGCTATGATACCGGGCATTTCACCTTTTCCGGTGAAGATGCCGTGCAGGCGGCAAAAGAATTTGCCCCGCGTATCGGTCATGTCCATCTAAAAGATATCCGGCAGACAAAAATGCAGCAGGCATATACCGAAGGCTATAAGTTCCGCAAAGCTGTGCTGGAAGGCTGCTTTAGCATTCCAGGTGATGGCTGTGTAGATTTCCCCGGCGTATTTAAAGCGCTGGATGCGGCAGGCTATCAGGGCTGGCTGATTGTAGAAGCCGAACAGGACCCAGCAAAAGCAAACCCATTTGAATATGCCCTGCTGGCACGGGATTACATCCGCAAAACCGCAGGGATTTGACAAGACCACCTCTTTCTTCTTCTTTCCTTCCCCCTCCGGCAGCAAAACCGCTGCCGGGGGACGGGCGGAAAATATCATAGGAGGCTACTATATGAAAAACGAATATATCGTGCAAATGGAGGATATCACGGTGCAGTTCCCTGGCGTACTTGCGCTGGATAAAGTCCGGTTTGATGCAAAACCCGGTGAAGTTCATGTATTGCTTGGGGAAAATGGCGCAGGCAAGTCCACAATTATGAAGGTGCTTGCCGGTGTCAACACCAACTACGAAGGCAAAATCATTTATAAAGGCGAAGAAATTGTTGCCCGCAGTGTCGATGAGCAGCGCCAACGCGGCGTAAGCATCATCTTTCAGGAAATGAACCTGCTGCGCAACCTGACCGTTGCGGAAAATATGTTTTTAGGGCGGCAGCCCCTGACCAAAACCGGTTCGGTCGACTGGAAGAAAATGAACCAGCAGGCACGCCAGCTACTGGATTCCATTAACTCTAATATTTCAGAAAAGGCAATGGTATCCACGCTAAGCGTTGGGCAAATGCAAATGGTGGAAATCGCCAAAGCATTGTCTTTCCGGTGTGACATCATCATTATGGACGAACCAACTTCCGCATTAACCGAAAAAGAAGTTGACGCATTGTTCCATATCATTGATCAGCTCAAAAAAGATGGCGTCGCAATTGTTTATATCTCCCACCGTTTGGAAGAAATCATGAAAATCGGCGACCGGCTGACCATTTTCCGCGATGGCAAATACATAGACACCGTTAATATTGCGGATATCACCATTGACCAAATGGTTGCTATGATGGTCGGGCGTGAAATGACCAATTATTATCCCAAAGTCGATGTTAAACCGGGCGAAAAACTGCTGGAAACCAAAGATATCATGCAGGGCAAAACACTGAAAGGAATTTCCTTTTATGCCCGTGCCGGTGAAATTACTGGATTTTATGGGCTGATGGGCGCGGGGCGCACAGAGCTGATGCGTGCGATCTTTGGCGCTGACCCATATGACAGTGGGGTTGTCGTTGTCAAAGGAAACCCGGTAGAAATCAAGTCACCCGAACAGGCAAAACGGTTGGGCATTGCACTGCTTACCGAAGACCGCAAACAGCAAGGCTTAATCCTGAACTTCACCTTAAACCAGAATATTTCCCTGCCAAACCTGAATACCGCGATGACAAAATTCGGCTTCAACAAAGCAAAGGAAACCGCCAATAACCAAAAGCTTGCCGATTCCATGCACGTCAAAACGCCGTCGCTGGAACAGCTTGCAAAGAACCTTTCGGGCGGCAACCAACAAAAAGTGGTTATCTGCAAATGGCTCAACACCAATTCAGATATCATCATTTTTGACGAACCAACACGCGGCATTGACGTTGGCGCAAAAGCTGAAATCTATGGCATTATGAACGACCTGAAAAAGGCAGGCAAAGCAGTCATTATGGTATCTTCGGAACTGGCAGAGTGCATTGGCGTATCTGACCGCATTTATGTCATGCACGAAGGCGAAATGACCGGCGTGCTCGAAAACCCGAAAGACTTCACCGAAGAACTTATCGTCGGCTGTGCAACCGGCGCGAAAAAACATTTATAAGGGAGCGGGAACAAGATGAAACTGAAAGATAAAAAGATTGACCTTTCCAATATGTCCGCGGTGATTGTGCTGGTTGCACTGTGCGTTGTGCTTTCCATTGCGGAGCCAGCGTTCCGTTCTGTCGGCAACCTCATCAATATTTTGCAGCAGGTAACAGTTTATGCTGTACTTGCGCTGGGTGTAAACGTGGTTATTTTCACAGGCGGCATTGATATTTCTGTCGGTTCTGTGGTTGCGTTTACCGGCATTGTTATGGGCAAGCTGATTGTTGAAGCCCAAGTCCCCTTTATCATTGGTATGCTTGCGGCGTTGGTCATTGGCGCAGCCTGCGGCACATTCAATGGCATTATGATTTCTAAATTTAAGCTTCAGCCAATGATTGCAACCCTTGCAATGATGTCTATGGCGCGCGGCGCGGCTTATACCCTTGCCGATGGGCAGACCATTACAGGTTATTCGGATGGCTTCCGCTGGATTGGCATTGCCAATATCCCCGGCACAGCAATCCCAGTACAGATTATTTTCATGCTCGCTTTGTATGTCCTGTTCTATTATGTGATGAAATACCGCAAATTTGGGCGTTACATTTATTCCATCGGCGGCAATGAAGAAGCAACCCGCCTTTCCGGCATCAATGTTACCAAATACAAAACCCTTGCTTACACAATCTCCGGCTTATGCGCAGGTATTGCATCGGTTATCCTGGTTGCAAAACTGAACTCCGCACAATCCACTGCTGGGTTAGACTACGAAATGGATGCAATTGCATCCTGCGTTATCGGTGGCACCTCACTGCTTGGCGGTTCCGGTTCGGTTTGGGGCACCCTGATCGGCGCAATCATTATGTTTGTCATCCGCAATGGGCTGAACCTGCTGAATGTTTCCTCCAACCTGCAAAAACTGGTACTTGGTATTGTTATCCTGCTTGCAGTATTGGCAGACTCGTTCCGCAACCGCAAAAAATAAAAGAAATCATCATGGGAACCAAAATGTTGTAATGGGAACCAAGCTATGGTTTTCCACATAAAAGAGAGGAGAATTTTACATGAAAAAGACAACAAGGCTGGCATCTGCATTGCTGGCGGCAACAATGGCATTTTCTCTGACCGCGTGCGGCGGTTCTGGCGACAAAGGTTCAGGTAGCGGCGCAAGCGGCGACAAACTCCAGATTGCATACATCGTAAAGGCAAAAACCGATGCGTTCTGGACCAATATGGAAGATGGCGCAATGAAATATGCGGATGAAGTTGGCGTAAAAGTTGACTTCCAAGCGCCGGAAAAAGAAACCGACGTTGAAAAACAGGTACAGTTTGTTGAAAATGCTGTCATCAAGGGCTATGACGCAATCATCTTGTCGGCGGCGGATTCCAACTCATTGGCGCCGGCAATCAAAAAAGCCAATGACGCAAATATTCCGGTTATTCTGGTCAACGATACCATGGATCAGAGCGCACTGGATTCCGTTGGCGCACACGTAGAAACTTATGTCGGTATTGACCAGTATGAAGCGGCATCTCTTGCCGGCAAATATGCAGCCGAAAATATCAAAGACGGTCAGATTTGTTATCTGGAAGGCGTGCCAGGCGTACAGGCGCTTGATGACCGCCTGAGCGGTTTCCGTGACCAGTGCGGCAGTTTCAATGTTGTAGCATCCCAGACCGCGCGCTGTGACCGCAACGAAGGGTTCAATGTTATGCAGAATGTATTGTCCTCCAACCCGAATGTCAATGTGGTTTGGGCAGTCAATGCAGAAATGGGCCAAGGCGCAATTCAGGCAATTGAACAAGGCGGTTTCTCTGGCAAAGTGCAGGTATTTGACTTTGACGCAGCGCCAGACGATATCAAGGCAATTAAAAACGGTACATTAGCGGGTTCTGTTGCACAGTATCCAGATCTTCAGGCTGAAGCAGCAATTCAAGCGTGCCTGGATGTTATTGGCGGCAAAAAATTGGAAGAACATACGAAAACAAAAGCAGCTTTGATTACAGCGGATAATGTCGAAGCATTTGAAGCTGGCGAAGATATTGGTTAATTCCGCGACTATTTGAATACTGGCTGGCAGGTAAGGAAAAACATCTGTCAGCCAGCCTCCCTCAAACCAAATGAAAAGGAGCCAACACAAATGAAATTTGCAAAATCAGCGTGCATTGAACCGATGTACAGCGAAATCCCCTTTCTTGACCGCTTCCAGGCGGCAAAGGACGATGGGTTTGACTATGTAGAATTTTGGAGCTGGACAGATAAGGATTTGGATGCTGTGAAAGCAGCCGCTGAAAAAGCAGGCATTCAGATTTCCGGCTTTAACGGGGATGCGGATCTTTCCCTGATTGACCCAACCCACAAAGAAAAATACCTGGATTTCCTGAAAAAATCGGTTGCCGCAGCGCAGAGAATTGGCGCAAAATCAGTGACCATTCATTCCAACGCTTTAGGCGATGGTGGCATTGTTGTCAACCATTACACCGAATTATCTGACACAGTGAAGCTGTGTTCGATGTATGATATGCTGCTAGACTGTGCGAAAATCGCGGAGCAAAGCGGCATTGCGATGAACCTGGAACCGCTGAATATTACCACCGACCATGTGGGCAATTTCCTTGCCCATACCCAAATGGCGGCGGAAATGACCCGTCTGATTGGCTGCCCGATGCTGAAAGTACTGTATGATGTCTATCATATGCAGCTAAATGAAGGGGCAATTTGTGACACAATCAAGGAAAATGCCGACCAGTTTGGGCATATTCATGTGGCAGATGCGCCAGGTCGACACGAACCAGGCACAGGGGAAATCAATTATGCCAAAGTATTCGCCTGCTTGGAAGCAGCCGGTTACACAGGGCGTGTCGGGTTTGAGCTGTTCCCGGAAACCGATACAAAAACAGCAGTCAAAGCAATTATGAGCTACTAAAGAAACCATATAACCATAAAACAATACATAAAAAGGAGTCTTAACAATGTTGAAAGTTGGTATTATTGGTGTAGGCGCTATGGGTACACAGCATTTTCTCCGGTTGATGAACAAAATCAACAACGCAACGGTTACTGCTGTATCCGATGTAAATGAAGCACGTGCAAAAGAAGTCATTGCACCTTATGATGGCGTCCGCTTTATCGCAGATCCAATTGCGCTGATTCATGACGCAGAAGTAGATGCCATTGTTGTGGTCAGTGCAGACAGCACCCATGAAGAATTTTGCCTGGAGGCACTGCGTCTGAAAAAATTCATTTTCTGTGAAAAGCCGCTGTCTGCTTCCGCTGCAGGCGCGCGCAAAGTTGTTGATGCTGAAATTGCTGGCGGCAAACGCCTGATTCAGCTTGGGTTTAACCGCCGTTTTGACCCGGCTTATATGGAACTGAAAGAATTGGTTGTTTCCGGCAAGCTGGGTGCGCCGCTGGTTGCTCATTGCGCACATCGCAATGCAAATTATCCAGAAGCCTTTGATGATGTTGTTGCTGTAACGGGTACTGCAATCCACGAAATTGACACCATGAGTTGGCTGATTGGTGATTATTTTACCAAGGCACAGGTGATTTTCCCGAAGACTTCCCGCCATTCTAAAAACAAAAACCTGCATGACCCACAGATTGTCATGCTCACCACATCTTCCGGTATGGTTGTCAGCTGTGAAATTTGGGTAAACTGCCAATACGCATATGATATCCGCTGTGAAGTGCTGTGTGAAGATGGCACCGCCACTTTGCCGCGCCATGCGCGTGTAGAAGTTTGCACAGCAAACAGCAAATCCTGTGGTATGACCTCGGATGGGTTAGGTTTCTTTGCTGAAGCTTATGATGCGGAATTCCAGGCTTGGGTTGATGCCTGCAACGCAGACAGCTATTGTGCTGCCGCAGCTTCTGCTTGGGATGGTTATTGTGCTGCTGTTACTACAGACAGTTGCCTAAAATCTCAAAAGAGTGGTGCAATTGAAGAAGTCCCGCTCACTGACCGCCCGGATTTTTATAAATACTAATTCCATCTTTCCTATAAATTAGGATATATAGTGATAGATAAAAGCGCTATAATGTAGACATGATACAGAAAAATAAACGATACGGATATGCGAGCGATCTAAGCAACAGATAGCTGCAAATAGTGAAATATTCCTTATGACTTTTCACCATACACTGCAGTAGCTAACTTTTACTATACCATAATCCCAAATGAGCTTTGGAAGAAGATCTATGTGGCGACGGTGGAGGCGGTGGGCGCCGTCCAATACCAACACCTGGTACCGAAATCAATGAAAGCAGTTTATGCTTTTTGCAAACAAGATAATGCCAGTCAGCAATATACGCTGGCTGGCATTGTCTTTTAATTTTTCATGATGTTGATTAGGGCTTGTTTTAAAAATAGAATAACCCCCTAGATTTAGATGTTGAATAAACGATATCTGGTGCTTAGAGCACTAGATATAGATTTATCAAACAAGCCCTAATATTTACCTTCAAGAACCGTTCAGAAAATCAAGCAGAAACTCTTCTGGGATACGCCATTCCCGACCAACCTTTACCGCCTGTAATTCACCGTTTTGAATCATTTTCCGGACTTGCTGACGAGTAGTTTTCAGCATGGCAGCAGCTTCTTTCACAGTCAATATTTTGATCATGCCCATGGATCATCGCTCCGATGATAATTGTTGTTTGCAGATGATTGGGAACAGTTCTTTTGTTCTTTGTAGATGAAGTTATGAAGCTTGCGCACTAATACTTTACGAAGCCCCCAGTTGCCATATTGATCTTCCTGTGGCTGAATCTCATACTTCACCGCATAGTGTTTAAGTTGGGCTTTATCCATCTCAAATAGGCGACAAACCTCATCAAT
>CAXHNU010000013.1:20196-21045 GCA_964017555.1 uncultured Butyricicoccus sp.
AAAGTCAACACATCATCTTTAGTTTTAAACGTAGTCATATCGTTAGTAAAATGAGCGGGATTAATTTTAACCTTTTCGCCACCGAGCATCTGGATGACAGCATCTTTCAGTCCATCGTAGTTCATATCAATGTAAACTTGCAAAGCCTCATAAGTTTCGGTTTGTGTCCAAAAACTGTCGAATCGCAAACTTTGCATGGCATCCACAACTGATTTGGGATTGTATATATGGTACTCATGATAAAATCGATACCCGTCATACCATCGCTGTGCTTCCTGGAAATCTTTATGCCAAGTTTCGCAAAGCTGTTTTACTTCTGGTTCTGTAAATCCAACATATGGTGCAAGTACATCGGGTTCTGTCATGGAAAACTCCCGAAACATATTTAGTGCTGAATGAGTACCATATTTTTTGATTGGCAAAATCCCTGTCATATAAACTAAATTGACATATGGCTGATCCTTAAATAAATCACGTAAAAAGTCCAAGTATACAATTTGTGCGGTTTTATCTTCTTGTTTTTCTCTAAAAATACAATCCCATTCGTCAAGGATAAAAATGAATCCTTTTCGCGTTTCTAAGAAAATATCTTCAAGCGCAACAGACAAGGATTGCGCTGACGCTTCTATAATCTCTGGATAAGCTTTTCGCAAATCCTTTAAAACAATGCTTTGCAGATATGCAGGAACATCTTTTGCATTTCCAGCACGGCTTAAAAACCGTTGCATATTCAAAAACAGCACATTATATTGGTTCAAATGTTCCTCGAAAGATGGGTGCTTTGCAATCTCCAGTCCTTGGAACATTTCACGTGAATCGCATCCCTGGCTATAGTAAGCAACAAGCATT
>CAXHNU010000013.1:21055-43345 GCA_964017555.1 uncultured Butyricicoccus sp.
CCTTGGAACATTTCACGTGAATCGCATCCCTGGCTATAGTAAGCAACAAGCATTTCTGCTGCCATAGATTTGCCAAATCTTCTGGGACGGCTTACGCAAAGAAAGCGTTGGCTAGTTTGAATCATTTGATTGGTATAAATGAGCAGCTCACTTTTATCCACATAAATTTGAGAGCTCAATGCCATTTGAAAATTATCATTCCTTGGATTTAAGTAAATACCCATTTGACTCAACTCCTCTCTATTATCATATCAAAAATGTAATATCCCTGCAAGCATTAACGGTTGTCACAAATTACAATTGAAAGCGTCTTAGCGCACAAAAAGCGCACAACTATCTTTTACATCATCAGAACAGATACCATTATATCAGCGCTGAACCGCAAATTTTACATTTTTATATATAAATTTCGCACTTATCTGCATTCATTTCAAAGCAATAGGCGAACTCATAACCCGGAGGTCGTAGGTTCAAGTCCTATCCCTGCACCCATTGAAAAGCACTGATTTTTAATGAAATCGGTGCTTTTTCGTTACTTTTTCGGTGGTTTAGAAAAGTGTCAAAAACCGTTTGACCCCTAAGTTGACCCCTTAAAAGTATGAGCTGCCTAAAACTATGCCTAAATCGGCTGTTTTGATATGATTCTGCAACAAATTAAAGAAAACCGGTTATAAGAAATTTTATCGCCCTGTTTTCTGTAAAATGAAGGCAGGGCGATTTTTTATTTTCAGCATTACATGGACCAAAGGTATCTGTTAAATGATGCCAACAAGGAGAAGATTTTTTGATAAAGATAAATCTCTGTCTGGATGCAGAGTTCCGCCATGATTTCATTGGACAAAATATCTGCGGCATATTCAAAACTCTTAAATCTGGTTTTACTCGTCTGTATCTTCTCATATTGTGATAGACAAAATTCCAGCATTCTTTGTGTTGCTGTTGGTTGCGGAAGGACAGCGTTCTTTTGCAGCTCCTTTAAAAAGGTAGTAACCATGTCATCATCACATTTGGATGCAATCAATGATCGTACTTTTAAAATATCGCTTCGCAATGCCTGTGAGCAGGATACATATTCTGATTTTGATATATCTGCGCAATATTCTTCTGTACAATCATTCCAAGCGGAACATAACAGCTGATACACTAGCGAATAAAAATCTGTTTGATTTGCATCGGCATGAAGGCAGTTTACAGGCGGGATATACCCTGTAATGAGCCAGAATGCTTCCAGATTGAATGCGTATGTTGAAGCTGCATATTCTGTTAAGACAGCACGTTTTATCTGTTCATATTCTGTGGATGTATATTTGTCAGCATGATATGAGATCTCTGGCAGTTCCTCAATCAATTTTGCCTGATAGATCAGCCGCAGCGACTTTTCAAAGTCACGGGGATGAATTCCACCCGTTTTCCCAATTTCGTATGCCTGCGCTACAAATACATCGAAAAACGCCTTGAGTATTTCTCCTAATGGCTGATTGTGTATCGTAAACGGGAATTTCACAAGTTCCTTTTTCATTGATGGCTGTGCAAAACAAAGATTAGCGATTTCAGCCAGAGCGCTATCAGGAATTTCAGGGGTGATGTCTTTGCGCAAACGCATAAGCAGCGCAAATGGATCAAATAGCAATGTGTCCGGCTGTAATGACACATCTGGATTCCACCATACCGCATCTAATAATATATAAAACAATCTGCAATCCTGAATGGCACATTTGATTTGTTTTGGCTGTTTTTGAGCCGGAAATTGTTGTGTATTCATTTTCAATGCGGTTTTGAAATCCTGTGCAGTATAATGTGCATTGCTATTTTTAATCGCAAAGAACAGGTAAAGTGGTGCTGTAATTTTCAGCAAATGGTCGTTATTCATTTGAGTGAAGGCATTTTTCAGGATTTCATCTGCTGCGGATATGTTAGCTTTGCGCAACATCTCTTTCAGGTGTGGAAGTTGTATATTTCAAATCCAGTCTGCAGCTGCTTTTTCGATTCACCATAAAGATACTGCTGATTATTATGAACAGCAAACAGTTTTTCCAAATATCGCATCTCCAGATAGGCAAAATTACGCTCCCGCATCGCAAGTGCCAGCTGATGATAAGCAGATGCAGATGGTTCCCAACAGTCAATATCGAGCGATTCATACAAATTGCCCATATTGTCAAACAGCAATCCTTGGTCACCAAGTGCGTAAATAAACAGTTGAAATACATCCTGAAATGCGGAAATCGGTTCTTTTGCTGGACGTTTCCACAGGTTTTCTTTTTGTTCAGCCATAAGCTGCTCTAGACAATCACAACAATCCAGCATCGCAATAAAGCGATTTGACATATTAATTCCATAACGGTTAGCTTCAGATAACACTGTTTTCATAAGGCCGTTCAAAAGTTGACTGGCGGTTTCTTTTGGATAGTTATGCATATATTGAGGAACTGGTTCAAACATTTGTATTGCCTCCTGCATTTTTCGGAAAAATGGAGCGAATTTTGCCGCTATTGGGCAAAACGATTTTCTTGCATAATTAGTGTAGCACAAGGAGATGCCTAACACAACATCAGGAGGTTTCATATGTATCAATCTGTACAGGATTTACCACTAATTCTAAACGCAAAGCAGGTCGCTACCGCGCTGGGGATTTCTAGAAGTCTGGCATACCAATTATTCAAACAGCCTGATTTTCCTACTGTAAAAATAGGCAGCCGACTGGTTGTATCACGTGATTCATTTTGGTATTTATTCTAAAACCAAGAAAAAAGGAGGATAATGATGTCGAAAAAACGAAAAAATGAGGGTTCGATCCGAAAGCGTGCAGATGGACGTTTTGAAGTACGGATACAGACCGATGTCGACTACGATACCGGTTCTCCAATCCGAAAATCCATGTACGCCACGTCCGAACAGGAAGCAAAACAGTTGCTGCATCAGCTGTTGACAGACCCCACATTGATGAAAAAATTGGATGCAGATTGCACCTTAACTGAATGGCTGGAAAATTGGCTGAAAACCTATGTTGCAGGCAGCGTTAAGCAATCAACATTCAACAGTTATCGCACATATGTGCGTAATCATTTTGCCCCTGTTCTGGGCAAGTGTAAGCTTTCCGATTTAACACCGCGAAAGTTGCAGGAATTTTATAATTTTAAGCAGAAAAACGGCAAATTAAGCCCTAAAACTATCATTAATATGAACCTTTGCCTGCACAAAGCACTCGATCAAACGGTAAAAGAAGGTTTGCTGAAAAACAATCCTGCGTCGGCTTTAAACCTCCGCCGAGGGCAAAAGCCACAAATCGAAATTCTTACACGAGATCAACAGATAAGGCTGCTGCAAGAATCCAAAAAACATCGCTATGGCGTATTTATACGATTAACTTTAGCTACTGGACTTCGAATCGGTGAGCTTGTAGCACTTCGGTGGGATGACATCGACTTTCAAGCAGGTACACTACACGTGCGCAGAACCCTGGGAAGGTTAACTAAAATGGATGATCATGCCAAAAATTCAAAAACCGAATTGGTAATTTCAGACACTAAAAGTGGAAATTCGACGCGCAGCATCCCCCTGCTGCGCGGGGCACTTGAAGATCTGGTCGCTTGGCGAGCCATCCAGGAGCGGGATAAAAAACGTATTAGCACGGAAGCATTTGCACACCCAGAAATAGTTGTCACAAACAAAATCGGTCAATATGTTGAGCCGCGCACCTTCTTCGACCACTACCAAGCCATGCTTAAAGCAGCGAATTTACCACATTTTACATTCCATGCACTGCGGCATACCTTTGCGACACGGGCACTGGAACAAGGGATGGATGCAAAAACATTATCATCTATTTTAGGTCATTATTCAGTTTCGTTCACCTTGGATACGTATACCCACGTTTTGGATGAACAGAAACGACAGGAAATGAATCGAATGGAGGAACTTTTTGATATTCCAAGTCAGTCTGATACTTATCCAGCATTGCTAACAACAACCATCGAACAGATGTATGTAAGCTTTCCGGATTTCCCGAAAATAAAAGTATCAGCTGAAAATATAGAAGTCTGTATCCGTGAACTTACTCATCGGTTGAAAGATGAAATTTCATTGACTGTATATCCCCCAGAACCTTCAGATCCTACAAAAGTAGAAAAGAAAGCTGGGCAAATTGTTGTGATGTTGGAGGCGTAAAGTGAAAAAAAAGAGGGATTTCCCCTCTTTTTTTGCCAGAAAGAAGCAGAAAAATGAGCAAAGTTATCAAAACGTATGTGCGCAGGAGCGAAAACATTATCCTCAAGGTGATTCGCAATGAAGCCTTTGAGTTCAGTGCGCCCAAGCAGTTCAGCAACACGTTTACGGGTGAGGAGCTGGGAAAGAAAAACTGGAAAGCCATCAAGCGTTTCAGCAAATACGGAAAGAATATTATAAACAACAGAGGGAAATTTATAGTGAAAAATCACACAGTTTCTGATAATGCTGTGACAACACTGGAAATGCTGCCGCTGCCAGCACCCAATGTAGTAATTAGGCGAAAAAATGATTTAATTCGCTATGAAACAACATTTTTTGTCGCTAAAAACGGTATTTTGGTTTCGATGAAGCAGGCTGCACTCAGCGAAAAAGGCGTTGGGATCGCAGGCGTGAACCTTTCCGGAAAAGAACGAAAAATCGTGCAAGGCGTTCGCGATTTGTTGGGTCGAAAGGTACTTGATCATCCAATATTTTTCAGCCATGTGATAGATTTAGAGGAAAATATTGATAATCAAACATACGATGCAAAGATGCCCCCAGAAGCTGCTTTGGCTGAAGCATTGATCCGGCTTCCGCTACCGATTTTCTGGGCAAGTGTTCATGCCTTTATGGCAACACTGATGCCTTTTTTGGGTGAAGATGCCAAAGCGTTTTACTATCCTGCGCTGCGACTTAGTGAAGAAGAAAGTACAAAACAGGCGCAATATTCGCATTTGCGCGATGTTTTAGGCGGTTTCTGCTTTGCCCGGAATGCAGGTTCAAATGTAATTCGGCTGCCAGAACTGACATTACAAGATTCTGACAGCATTGTTACTTTGAAAGTAATCACGGGTCTTCCAGTATTAGCACAGATTGACCGTGATGCCGTCCAAAAAGATATTACAGAGATGATGCAGCGGGCACATTGTGAAATTGTAGCAACCGGGTTCGCAAAACATCCGTTTGAAACCATCCCATTACTGATCGGAGAACGACTTCCAGCAGACAATGCCATTTTCGCTTTTGATTGGGATGCCTTTGAAAGAGCGCACCCGGAGGATGTTGCCACCCTGCGTGCGGCATTCGCCACGCTGCTACAACATCTGCCAGACGTTGCGGAAACTATAAATTGGGAAATCAGTCGCATGACCCTAAATGGAATGAAGTATTCTGAATGCTACTTCCTAACATTTTGCGAAGTGTTGGATTCAATGCTATTTCGTAGCTCCGAAGCAAGAGATATTTTTTCCAGCAAAGCACAGGATATGGTGTCAGCCTATTATTCCCAGGAAACTGAGCAAACACAGCGCTTTGAAACCGCCGCACAATTGCTTGCGAATCCTGCGCAATGGAAGGATTTAGTCGCTAAATCTTCCAAGGATATGAAGTCCAATCATTTGGGGTTTTGTGTTAAATTAGACGAAGATATAGAAGCAATTGCCTTTGAGCTCAAACGCGATTTCCCAGAATTTATACATAATCGGCTCGGGCTACGCAGAGGGGATTCGTTGCAATTCAGGCAATACCTACGCAGGCATGGACAATTAAAATCGTTGGCTCAAAACAAGCGTGGACGAACCGGACAACCCATTTCACACGTTGTTTTTCCGCTCCCTATAGGCTGTGCAGAAGCTAAAAATCTAGTGAACAGCTGAATTTTCGGCACTTTCAACGACATTAGAAGTTCGCAAAATATCGAAAAATTGCCCGCATTGCAACCCTCTGAACTCTGTTCAGTTGTGCAGCCGTGTGGGCGGTTTTAACCGTAAAAAACATCACGTGCATCTGACTGCTATCAAATATAAAGGAGGCAAATTTCAATGGAACTTCAATCCGCATTGCACAAACTGGGGATTCAAACCATGCGCCCGTTTCAATCTGACCTGCTGGAGAAACTGCAAAATGGTCAGGATATCATCTGCCTTGCACCAACCTCTGCTGGAAAAAGTTTGGTATTTCAGACATTTGCATTAACCAGTGAAAAGTTGGTAATCGTAATAGAACCTCATCTGGCACTCGAACTCGACCAAGTTGCTAAGCTGCAAAAACATGGTATTCCTGTTGCCTGCATTAATGGGCTGATGCCTGTAAGCGAGCGTAAAGCTGTCATTGATAAAATAAAATCAAAAGAGCTATGGCTCCTATATTTAACCCCTGAAATGTTGCAAAACGAGGAGTTGCAGCAAATATTTAGAAGTGATGGTATTGTTGGTATCATGGTGGATGAAGCTCATGCCATCAGTAAACAAGGCGCAGGATTCCGGGAGGATTACCTAAAAATTGGATCATTTATGGACACCCTGCCCTGCCGTCCTGTTGTGGGCGCGTTCACTGCTACAGCAACCAGAGCTACTGAAAAAGACATTACCGAGAAGCTCCATTTACAATGCCCGTACAGACACTGTGCTGGCGTTACCCGTGATAACATCAGATTATCTGTAATTGAAATCGGAAACGGGTTGGGTGGACGTAAAGATGCTGAAATCATCGAACAACGCAAACGTGAAAAAATCTGCCGATGTCTTAACTGATGTTGTATAAATAAAGTTGACACCTTCAACACAAAAAGAAAGTGATAAAATAGAGTAAAAAGGAAGGTGCATAAGAAATGGGAAAACAGCAACAGAAATATGAAAAGGAATACAAGGTGGAGGCCGTAAAACTGGCCAAAGAGATTGGCGAAAGAAAAGCAGCAAGAGAATTGGGGGTTCCAGAGAACACACTCTATGGGTGGATGAAAGCAGCACGGGAAGGGCGGCTGGATATGGGAGCTGGCAGTTACACACCCAATTCGGCGATGAGTCTGGCAGAAGAATTGGCAGTGATGCGCAGGCAGATGAAAACGTTGGAGCGTGAAAATCGGCGGCTAAAAGAAGAAAATGAATTTTTGGCGGAGGCCAGCGCTTTTTTCGCCGCCAGCCGTCGGAAATGAGTAAAGATCAGAGGATGAAATTTCTCTCAGAAAAAATGTCCGGCGGCGGAAAAGGGAAACTTTCTTTGTACTGTCGTGTACTAAAAGTAAGCCGACAAGGGTATTATCAGTATTTATCTCGGAAAAACCGTCCTTGGAAGTACCAAGGTTTAGCGAATGCTATGCGCGCGATCGTCAAAGAAGATGTTTACAATGACACTTATGGTCGAAAGCGAATGTACCAAGCAATACTGCTGAAAAAACCTGAAGATATGAAAATCCCCAGTGAGAGTACAGTCTACCGCATCATGCGGAAGATCGGTTTAGTCCACCATCCAAAGCGTAAACCAAACGGTATCACAAAGGCAGATCGTAAGAGCCTATTCAGTATCTTTTCAGGAGTAAACGAATAAAGGCGAGCGAAATCATTTGAAAAGAATTCTGCAATTTGCGTTCACAGTTTTTCCAAAGTCTGCGATATTTGTCGAGCCAAGCAAAAGAACGCTCAACAATCCATCGTTTTGGTATCACAGCAAAGGTATGCAGTGCATTGCGTTTTGCGATTTCAACCTCAGCGCCAGAAAGTTTTTTGATTTCGTTGGCAAAATGCTTTCCTGTGTAGCCTCCATCTGCCAGGAGTTTTTTGAGCATAGATAAATAATTGGTTGCATCACAATAATAATCGACCATGTCAATGGCTCCGCTTCGGTCTGTTACATTGGCAGGTGTGATCATGATCGCATGGGGAAGCCCTAGAACATCAACCCCAATATGCAGTTTTATCCCGGATGTTTTTTTCCCGCATCATAACCCTTTTCTTCAGCAGTATCAGCATTTTGAATGCTTTTAGAGTCCACAATTATCATTGTTGTATGGGTTTCGCGCCCATTTTTCTCTCGCTCTGCTTCGACCAATCTGCGTAAGACGCGATCAAGAATGCTGACGCCATCTTCATCTGGACTTGCCCATATATCATAATGATAACGCACATTTTGCCATTTGGGAAAATCATGCGGGATGGCTCGCCATGTACATCCTTCCTTCAACAGATACAGAATAGCACAAAATATATCATATAGGTCGTACTTTCTGGGATGTGTTGCCTTTTTTGCTTTCGCTAATTCCTCTCGTATTTCTTCAAATTGTTCTCGACTGATGTCACTTGGATAACTTTTTCTCATATCCATCTCCCCGCCTTTCATCTCCTATTATACCTCTTCCTGCGATGCTTGGATAGATGCTAAACAGGCTCTAAGATGCCATTGCCATTGATATATTCAGAACGGTCATCGCAAAGGAATGCGACCAGTTCACCAATATCCTTTGGTTCGCCAAGGCGCCCCATTGGAATGGTTGCTTTCATTTCGTCAAAAAACGCGTCAACGCTTTTGCCTTCTGATTTGCCGCGCTGAATAAAGGAATCCCGCAGCAAAGGTGTATTGATATGTCCTGGTGCAATAGCAACTGAAGTGACGCCATAAGGGCTGAGTTCAAGTGCCATAACATGGGTCATCATCAATACAGCGGATTTTGACATACAATAAAAGCAGTTGGTAGACTCTTCTTTGAATGCGGAAATGGAAGATGTATTGACAATACGCCCTTTGCCATTTGCTTTCATATGTTTTGCGACTTCAGAAGCGACAATATAGGCACCTTTTACATTGATGTTCAGAATTTTGTCGAACGATTCGTCATCGCAGTCACACGCCAGGCTGGATTTGACAACGCCGGCATTGTTAAACAGACAGTTCACTTTGCCAAAAGCCTTAATGCCTTCATTCAGTGCTGCTGCAACCTGTTCACGGATGGTCGTATTTGCCTGCACAGCAATGGATTCGCCGCCTGCCGCACGGATTTCATCCACAACTTTTTGTGCGCCTTCAAGATTCAGGTCAACCGCAACAATTTTTGCACCATAACCCGCGCAAACTTTTGCTGTGCCCGCACCAATACCGCTTGCCGCACCTGTCACCATCAGCACCTTGTCGTTCAATTTCATAACCTTTTCTCTCCTTTTTCAGATGAATTTTTAATATTACAGGGGTTACATCCGTTTCTCCTAAAATTCCGGTACAAAAATCTATAGATTATGCTTGTACCTTATTGGAATTTTTCACATATTCGGATTGCTCGTTGAGCTGGACAATCTCACAGCAAATCCCATCCGGATCACGAGAATATACCCAGCGCCAAACCAGTTCGCCATCGCGGACACAGTCATTGATTGCGGAATGGAACTTCACGCCTTCGGCGCTGAGTTTTTTGTAAACCGCTTCAATATCATCCACATTGACCGCAATATGTGCCGAACCGGCAATCGACGGGTTACCGTGATATGATGTATTGGTTTGGGGTTCCAGATACTGCAAAAATTCAATTTGCAGCCCTGTAAGGTCGACCATTGCAACTTTCAGCTTGCCATAGGGGTTATTTAACATATCGCCCATCACATATTTGCCCAGTTCCGGGCCTTCATCAACGGTTTTGGTCAGCAGTTTGCCGCCCAGCAGATCACAATAAAAATGCAGACTTTTGTCAATGTCCATGACGGTATAGCTCATGTGACCGATGTCAATTACTTTTGCCATGTTTGTACTCCTTTCGCATCTTTCGTATCATTAATCATCAAAAGTCAGCATGACTTTGAATGCTTCATCTGGATGGTTGATTGCCAGATCCATACCTTTATCAAGCTGCATGAATGGGATATGGTGAGTGGTTAATTCATCAAAGTTATATGTATCCTTAATCGCGTTCATAAAACGAATGGTGCGCTGCATCCAATTTTTTGTGCCGCCGGAACCTTTGATTTTGAGGGTGCTCCAAATGGTTTTACCGATTTCAACCGGCACTTTGCGCCCGATGGAATGCCCAATCAGATTGACGCGGCAGCTATGCCCCGCCACATCAAAGATTGCCTGCAATGCCGCGTTGCTGCCAGAGGCTTCCGCAATCACAGAAGGTCCATGTCCATCGGTTGCCGCTTTAATCTGGTCATAATAGTCCTCATCCAGCGGGTTCAGCACCACATCCGCACCGAATTTTAACGCACGTTCACGGCGAACCGCATTGACATCCGCAACAATCACACGTGCGCCAGAGGTTTTTGCAACCATTGCCGCAGACAGCCCAACCGGACCAGCGCCCATAATCAGCGCGAAATCAGAAGCGTCAATATAACCGCCATTGCCCCAAATACCAAAATAACCGATAGAGAACGTTTCGACCCATGCGCCCCAATCATATGACCAATCATCCGGGATTTTGTACGCATATTCTTCTTCAATCACCATATATTCGCCGAAACCGCCAGGGGAATCCGGACGGAACCCAAGTTCACGGAAATTCAGGCAAGCAGAAGGCATTAAGCCTTCTTTGCAGTTTGCGCAGTGCCCACAGGCGAAAACGCATTCCGCGGTGACTTTGTCACCGACTGCAAATGTTGTGACATCAGCACCAATCGCGATAACTTCGCCGCCAACTTCATGCCCAGGGGTGTATGGTGCGATATCATAACGCCCTTCAGCGGATTCGCCAAGATAGCAATGTACATCCGAACCGCAGATACCACACGCCTTTGTTTTCACCAAAATCTGATTGGCTTTCAGTTCCGGTACTTCAACCGTTTCAATGCGCAGGTCTTTTGGCCCGTGCATAAATGCAATGTTTGCTTTCATTTGATTCATCCTTTCGTTGCGCACAATCATTTTATTTATCTGGTACGCTTTTAGAACCTTTTCTGTTCGATAGTTTTATGATATCGTACAATTCATCTGATTTCAAGTCTATTTTCGGATAAATACGCGACTTCTCTCTTTTAGATAAATGATAAATCAAATCTTTATGCAAATATAACAAGATGAATTCAGATGAAAACAAATAATTCATTCGATTTTTATTTGTTTTAATCAAACCAAATGATCCTGTTTTTTCGATATAAACAAACATGGCGCGGGAAATTCTTTTTCATATTTGCTTTTCGCCACTTCTTTTATCGTGCAAAGATTCTTGTATTACCGCTGTTTTTCGGATATAATAGTATATACAAGAAAGTGAGGACTTTTTTAATGGCTAATTTCAAGTATTTGCAACTGGCTGACCGTTTAAAATCAGATATTTTAAAAAGAATTTATCCACCCGGCGAAAGGATACCAACAGAATCAGAACTTTCGGAATTGTTTTCTGCCAGCCGCTATACCGTCCGGCAGGCAGTTGCCCAGCTTGAAACAGAAGGGCTGCTTCACCGTATCCAAGGCAGCGGCACTTATGTTACAGAAAACCTGCCCATATCACGCCCGGCAAGCCCTTCCCAATCGAACCATATTGGGCTTGTTTTTATGGATGATAAAAATTATATTTTTTCGGATATCATACGCGGCGCATCAGATTATCTGGTTTCTCAAAACTATCTATTAAATGTTTTCGTGACAGATGGGAATTATGATTCAGAAAAACGTGTGCTCGACCTGCTGTTAAAAAGCCAGCCGCTTGGCGTCCTGCTTGAACCGACAAATTCTGGTTTGCTATCGGTCAATTATGAACTTTATCAGCAGCTTGCGGAACAAATCCCTTGCCTTCTGCTGCATTCCCCTGATATTGGGGCTTGCCCTGCACTTTCACTGAATGACCGGGAAGGTGCGCGGCAGTTAACAGATTACTTATTAGAACTTGGGCATACAAAAATCGGCACGCTTTTCTGTTTTGAGGAATCTACCGCGCAAATACGGTACTGTGGTTTTGTAGATGCTTTGCGCAGCCGTGGACTGACCCAAGACAGCGATGCTGCTGTTTGGACGATGCGCAGCCGTGTCAGTGACCTGTTGGAACCAACAGGCTCATTGACACTTGACCGGATGCTGCAATCAGTCACAGCAGTGATTTGCCATGATGACCGTGTTGCTTATGCGCTGATCCGTTACCTTGAACAGAAAGGCATTCGTGTCCCGCAGGATATTTCGGTTGTTGGTTATGATGACAGCTTTTATGCAACTTTGGGGCTTCCGATCACCAGTGTTACCCATCCCAAAGTACAATATGGCGTCCATCTTGCCCAAGCGCTGCTGGAAATGATCCACACCCCAGGGACGGTTGATCTTTCCCGCTATACGGTTACACCAGAACTGGTCATCCGCAGCTCTGCCGCGCCGCCTGCCTGCAAAAAAGAGGACGGTTTTTAAACCATAGAAAAAATAGACGCTTAGACGACCAACCGCCGCTTTGCCGTGCTGCAAAGCGGCGGTTTTCATTTTGTTCTAATCTTCTGTCAGCAGGCATAAGGTGTAATAAACGCTCTGCAAAGGGAGGGCACAGGATGAAAAAGACGCTTTTACAAATGGTACTCACCTGTTTTGTGCTGGGTGTAGTGTTTACCGCAAATAATGCCGCTGTAGAACGCGGCATGGCAGAAGCCGAAATGGTTGCTGCTGTATCAGATGCCCAACAGCAAGTCCGCCTGCCAGTGATTATGTATCACAGCGTACTGCGCGACCAGGCGCAGGCTGGGAAATATGTGGTCAGCCCAGATACCATCAGCGCAGACCTTGCATGGCTCAAGGAGCATGGATATGAAACTGTTGTGATATCTGATTTGGTGCGGTATGTGGATGGGCTTGCAGATCTGCCGGAAAAACCTGTCATGCTGACCTTTGATGATGGGCATTTTAATAATTATTTATATGCGTATCCACTATTAAAAGGGCAAGGGATGAAAGCTGTTATTTCTGTGATTGGCAAGCAAGTGGAGCAGTATACCCAAAGTGGGCAGGAAAATGCGTACTGGTCTTATTTGAACATCAGTCGGCTTTGTGAAATCAGTGAGGATGGGACATTTGAAATTCAGAACCATTCATATGACCTGCATGAAAATGACGCCCGGAAAGGCAGTCTGCGTATGCGCGGCGAAAGCTTGGAAAGTTACCGCGCTTTACTGCTTGAGGACACCGAACGCACACAAAAACTGCTGATTGAAGGTGGCGTTCCTACGCCGATCTGTTATACATATCCCTATGGGGCATATAGCCGCGAAAGCGAAGATGTGATAAAAAGCTTAGGCTTTGCCTGTTCGCTGGGCTGCGAAGAAAAGGTAAATACGCTGCGCCGCGAACAGCCGGAATGTTTATACCATCTGGGGCGGTATAACCGCCCGGCAGGCGTCAGCGCAGAAAAATTCCTGGGCAAAATCCTAGAAGATTAACCGAAAGGAAGGCGTTTATGTCACAAAATAACCGCATTGCAGATTTGCGGTGCAAAGAAGTCATTAACTTATGTGATGGGTGCCGCATGGGTTATGTTGGGGATGTGGAAATTGATGTGGTATGCGGACGGGTTGTCGCATTGGTTGTACCAGGGCGGTGCCGGTTTTTTGGATTGTTTGGGCGCGAAGAAGATTATATTATCCCATGGGAAGAGATTGATAAAATTGGGGATGATATTATTCTGGTTCGATATGACCGCCCAATCCCACGCCGGGAGCGCAAAAAATGGTGGCCGCCTGCCCGTTAAACCGATAGACCCACTGTAATTTTGTAAAAAGACCAAAAATGTTTTGACAAGCCTTATATCACTGTGGTAAAATATTTAGGCATGATTATATGACACACATCCCGTGATGCGAGCGGCAGGTGGCTTGTTTTTGCAAATAAGCTGCCGCCTGACAGATGACCCGGGATGGCGGTAAAACCAAGGAGGAAAATTTATCATGGCAGTAATTTCTATGAAACAGCTGTTGGAAGCTGGCGTACACTTTGGACACCAGACCCGCCGCTGGAACCCGAAGATGGCTCCATACATCTTCACCGAACGCAATGGCATCTATATCATCGACCTGCAAAAGACCGTCAAGAAACTCGAAGAAGCATACTTCTTTGTCCGTGACATTGCAGCGGCAGGGGAATCCATCCTGTTTGTCGGCACCAAAAAACAGGCGCAGGATGCCATCCGCGAAGAAGCGCTGCGCGCTGGTCAGTTCTATGTAAACGCACGCTGGCTGGGCGGTATGCTGACCAACTTTAAAACCATGCGTACCCGTATCGCACGCTTGAACCAGCTCAAGAAAATGCAGGAAGACGGCACATTTGACCTGCTCCCGAAAAAAGAAGTTATCAAGCTTCAACTGGAAATTGCCAAGCTGGAAAAATATCTGGGCGGCGTAAAAGATATGAAGAAGCTGCCGGGTGCAATGTTTGTTGTTGACCCGCGCAAAGAAAAGAACGCAATTGCTGAAGCTCGCAAGCTGGGCATCCCGGTTGTTGCGATTGTAGATACCAACTGTGACCCGGACGAAATTGATTATGTCATTCCGGGTAATGATGACGCAATCCGTGCCATCAAGCTGATTTCTCAGACAATGGCAAACGCTGTTATCGAAGGCAAGCAGGGCGAACAGCTTGAAGATGAAGCACAGGAAGAACAGCCCCAGGCAGAAAAGGCTGAGTAAGAATAACGATGTTCAGGTGGGAGGCAATTAGCAGGTCTGCGCCATGCAAAACAGGGCGATTTAAACCTGTCTGATGCTTCCCGGCTTTTGATTTTTCAGGAGGGATATTAAAATGGCTTTTACAGCTGCTGATGTAAAAAAGCTACGCGAGATGACTGGCGTAGGCATGATGGACTGCAAAAATGCACTGAAAGAAACAGATGGCGATTTTGACAAGGCAATTGAGCATTTGCGTGAAAAAGGCCTTGCAAAAGCTGCAAAGAAGGCTGGACGTATTGCTGCCGAAGGTATGGTTTGCGCAAAGGTTTGCCCAGAATGCGGCGTAGGCGGCATTATCGAAGTAAACTCCGAAACCGACTTTGTGGCAAAGAATGCTGATTTCCAAAAATTCGTATCCGACTTGGCTGCTGTTGTCATGCAGCAGAACCCGGCAGATGTTGACGCGCTGAAGGCTTGCCAGATGGATGGCCAAACCGTAGAAGCTGCATTGCAGGAAAAGGTACTGACAATTGGCGAAAACATTCAGATCCGCCGTTTTGCGCGGTATGATGATTCCACTGTCAATGTATCTTATACCCATGCAGGCGGCGTAATTGGCGTATTGGTTGCACTGCGCGTTTCCGATAACCTCAAGGGCAATGCAACTGTGCTGGAGCTGGGCAAGGATATCGGTATGCAGGCAGCCGCTATGAACCCATCATTTATGGACAAGTCTGATGTTGACGAAGCAACCCTTGCAAAGGAAAAAGAAATCCTGTTGGCACAGGCGCTCGAAGAAAACAAGACTGCGGCAAAGCCAAAGCCGGAACAGATTATCCACAAGATGGTCGATGGCCGTATTGGCAAATATTATGAGGAAAACTGCCTGTTGCAGCAAGCCTTTGTGAAGGAAAACAAGGTTTCTGTTGAAAAGCATATTGCTGAGGTTGCAAAATCCCTGGGCGGCGAAATTGAACTTGTGAAATATGTACGCTTTGAGAAAGGCGAAGGGATTGAAAAGAAAGTGGATGACTTTGCTGCAGAAGTAGCAAGCATGGCAAAGCAATAATTCTTGTAAACCCCTCGAAAACCCCTTATCTCTTCCTTTAAAAGGATGTCAAAAGAGAGAAGGAGCGCAAAAGGATATTTTAGGGAAAATACCCGATTTTTGCTCTGCCTGTATTTGTAATTCTGTAAGTATATCGTGCGATGTGAGAAAATGATTACAGACAACGAGAGTCAAATGCAGTGGTTCTAATTACCATGAGTTTCGTTGATGCAACATAATCAGCAGATGAAAAATTTACAAAGGCTTACCCGTCTATAAAATACCCCCGGCTTAAGGATGTTGCCATAAGAAAACATGGAGAAACCCAATAAAATCAATGTTTTTTTAAGGGCAGCGGAAAACGGGGCGGCGCAAACAAGTGAACAACAGCACAGAAAATGGGCGATGTCGGCAAGACACCGCCTGTTTCTGCGCCCCAGCCAACGCCGCAGATTTTGAAAAAGTCTGCGGCGTTTTTTCATGTCCAGACACCGAAAGGAGCGGAGAACCATGTCAGTATTCCGCGTGGAGAGAAACTGTACATGCCTGATGCGGTAACCTTTCCCGCCTTTTTGCACCAGTGCTTTCGGCTCCTGTGTTCTCGTTGGGGATTTTCATGCCTTCAGGTTTTTCAGCAATATCGCCTGATACATTCGCTTTTGGTCATAAGCGTCATTGTAAGCATCTTCTTCTTGAATCGTGCGCATAGCATCCGCTAAACCTCGGTACTTTCAGAGATGGTTTTGTTGGGATGGATACTGATAATGCCCTTGCTGGCTTACTTTTCGTACATGATAGCGGAAAATAAAACTTTCCTTAATTATATTTTGCTTCCTTATAGATCTTTCTGCTATTTGCACTATTCTTGAAAATTGATTTCCGTGTGTCTTTGCAACTAGCGGTTGAAACGAATGGTGCAGGGTGGTATAATAAAAAAATAACGCAGTTGTTGACCGGGTACGCCGTTTTTCCCTTCGAGGCGCATGGTTTGCGCGGGAAAATGGACAACTTTTTGCGGAAAGGGGAGAATGATGTCGAAACAAATTCAGATCCAGATCATGCCGGATGGCAGTATCCAAGCGAAAACCATCCATATCAAGGGGAAACAGTGCTTGAAGGTGATCAAGCCGCTTGAGCAGCTGCTTGAGGCAGAAACCGTTTCCTCGGATTTCACGGAGGAGTATTACGAAACAGAAGCGCATCTGACGACAGAAACGCGGAATCAAGAGGTATTGAGAAATGGCGGATAATCGTGGTCTTACAGGGAGAGGAAAGGTATGGGAAATGCTTAATTCCTGGTGGATTCTGCTTTCCTTTTTTGTGTTGAGCTGGATTGGCTTTTTCTACATTGGGATAAAGGCAAAGCAGAAGAAATGGTATTTGGCAGGTGCCGTATTTTTCCTTTTACAGTTTGTCCTTGTGCTGGCGGCGCCAAATGTAAAAAGCACTGCCTATGATATTGCAATGGTCATTTTCTTTTCCGCGTACATTGCGGGAATCATTTTGTCGTTCCGTGCCAGAAAAGAATATCTGATTTGCCGGGATATCATGCTGAACGCAAGATTTGAGGAGCAGAAGACGCAGAGGCTTCGGGAAACCGTGATGCGGAACTACCGCGACCAGGGTATCGAGAACATGCAGGCGACGAAGGAGGATTCTTTTACCGAGGTTGTCAGGGCGGCGATGCGAGAAGGAGAATCCCCGAAGCCGGAGGAGCAGCCAAAGCCGCAGGCAGAAACGCGGGAGCAAATATCGAAGGAAACGCAGGAGGAGGTTCCGCGTTTGGACATCAATGCTTGCTCTGAGCTTGCACTGTCAGAGCTTCCGGGTATTTCTGTGGCAGCGGCAAAGAAAGCGGTCGCGTACCGGACGGAGCATCACGGCTTTTCCGATGTGGATGATTTTTATGCGGCGGTCGGTATGAAGCCCCATTTTATCGTGCGGCTTGAGGATCGGCTCACCTGCGGTCCGTATGTGCCCCCCGAATCGGTCGGGCAGAAGACAGGAACCGGGCGAAAGCTGGATTTCTGATGAACCTGTATCGAATTGTGTCGCACACAAGGGCGGAAGGACCGGGAGAACGGTTTGCCATATGGACGCAGGGCTGCAGCAGGCATTGTGGGGGCTGCATGATGCCGGGCACGTGGAGCTTCGCGCCCAACATCGAACGGACGGCAGAAAGCCTGTTGGAGCAGATTGCCGCGGACAGCAGGCTGGAGGGCGTCACTGTTCTGGGCGGGGAACCGTTTGAACAGCCGGAGGAGCTGCTGGTGTTGGTGCGGGGGCTTCGGGAAATGGGGCGTTCATCCATTGTATTCACTGGCTACCTACTCTCGGAACTGTTAAGCCGGGGCGGTTTCTGCCGGCAAGTGCTGCAATATACGGACGTGTTAATTGATGGTCCGTATATAGAGGCGCTGAGAAGCTTTTCTGTTCCGATGATCGGGTCCGCCAACCAGCGGTTTCACTTTCTGACTGACCGGTATTCAATGGAGGATATCCCGCCGAACCGGATTGAGGCGCGGGTCGGCGGCGACGGGCGTCTTGTGTGCAGCGGAATGGGTGACTTTGAAAAATTAAAAGAGATTATGAGAGGTTATATAGGATGATGTTTGATCCGAAGGCTCAGCGGGATTTGGCGAATCTGTTCAAAGCCCGCTTTCCCTATGTTTATATCCCAACGTGGGAGGAAAAAAGGGCAGAAGAATTTATTTTGAGCACAGCTTGGGATGAGCGGCTGATTATTCACCGGCGGGAAGTCTATAGCTGGACGCAGACGGTCGGATTTACGAACCTATCCGAAATGAATCGCGTCAACGGTACACAGGATCCGATGAAGGCATTCGCGTTCATCGAAAGCTGTGAGCAGGACGCCATTTTTATTATGAAGGATCTGCATGTGTTTTTTGGCGTGCAGGGTCGTCCGCCCGCGTATGACCTGATACGCAGGATGCGGGATTTGATCCCGGTTCTGCATGAGTCACAGGAACGGAAAAACATCGTGATCCTGTCCCCGCAGCTAGTCATTCCGGCAGATATGGAAAAGGAAATCTCGGTCTTTGAATTCCCACTGCCAAACGTTGACGAAATGCTGGATATGCTCGACCGCATCATCCGCGAAAACGGTTTGGACAACAGGCGGCTTTCCTATGAGGACAAGGAAAAGCTCGCGAAATCCGCGTTAGGTTTGACCGCACAAGAAGCGGAAAACGCGTTTTCCCGCGCGATTGTCGCCAACCGCGGGCTGGACGGAAACGCGATCCGGGTGATTTTCGATGAAAAAAATCAGGTGATTAAGAAAACCGGTATCCTGGAATTTATCAAAGCAAACTTTACCATTGATGATATCGGCGGGCTGGAAAATCTGAAAAGTTGGCTAATAAAGCGTAATAATTCCTGGTTGGATTCGGCGCGGAAGTACAATATTCCCGCGCCGAAAGGCGTCCTGATCACAGGCATTCCCGGGTGCGGGAAAAGCCTGACCGCTAAGGCGATGAGCGCTATCTGGAACCTGCCGCTTCTGAAGCTGGACATGGGCAAGATTTTCAGCGGGATTGTTGGCAGCTCTGAGGAGAATATGCGCAGGGCGATTGCAACGGCGGAAGCGGTTGCGCCCTCCATCCTCTGGGTGGACGAGATTGAAAAGGGACTCAGCGGCGTGGGGGGCAGCGGCGACTCCGGGACTTCCAATCGGATTCTGGGCACATTTCTGACCTGGATGCAGGAGAAAACAGCGCCGGTGTTTGTGATTGCAACAGCCAACAACATCCGTACCTTGCCGCCCGAGGTGCTCCGGAAGGGGCGCTTTGATGAAATTTTCTTTGTGGATCTTCCGACTGAATCGGAACGGGAGAAGATCTTTGAGGTGCATCTGAAAAAGAGAGTCGCCGCTTCCGAAGTCGGGCAGGATATTGTGATTGATAATGCGCTGTTGAGCAGGCTCAGCGCTCTTTCCGATGGCTTTGTCGGGGCAGAAATTGAGCAAGCGGTGATCACGGCGCTGTATGAGGCGTTTTTCAATCAGCGCAGTCTTCAAATGGAGGATTTGGAGTTTGCGATCAAGGGGACCGTTCCGCTGTCTGTTACCCAGAAGGAAGAGATTTTTGCGCTTCGGACATGGGCGAACGTGCGCGCTGTATCCGCGACCCCGCGGGGAGATCTGGCGTCTTACAAAGCGGAGGAACCCGGCGAAACAGACGTCAATACGCAGCGCGGCGGACGGATGTTGGATTTTTAGGAGGAGAAATTATGTCGCTCAGTATTGTGCTGGTACCGTTGGCAATTGCCGTGATTTCATCATCGGTGGATGGACTTTCCCACATTGTGGATGCGTGTTCCAATTCCCAACAGGGGAAGAGCGAAAAAATTCAGACGAAATACCGCAGTGAAGATCTTTTGAAGAAAACGCTCGAAGAGTATGGTGCGGCTGTGCGCGTTGACGCGGACGGCAGCTTGACAGCCGATTTTGGCGTGGGGAAAATCCGCTATGAGCGTCCAGGTGAGGATCTGCGCTATGAGATGCAGGTTTATGATGTGCAGGATCTGGAGGATATGCTTTGTAGTATTCGTGAGATCGAGAGTGAATATCATTCGAATGTGCAGTCATACACCTACCATCGGGTAAAATCGCATTTGGCAGACAATATGACGATTCAGTCAGAGGAAGTTTTGGAGGATAATTCTATTTTGATCACGTTAACTATGGAATGAATGTCCGCGCGGATTGCCCTGCGGCTTTCCGTACAGGAAGGAATCCGATAGCACTTCTGAATTTTGATATGGTAAACAAAAGAGTGGGAGAAGAAGCCAGAAACCATTAAGGGGTTTTCTGGGAATATGCGTGGAAAAGAAGCTGCTTTACGACGCATATCCGCTTTAGAATGAGGCATGATCGCAAACGCAATGCGCTGTCAGAAAGCAATTGCAGCAAAAATCCATGAGGGAGGCCGCTGATTATGTCATCGTTCTGAAAGAGAACCAGCCTACACTGTGGAGGATGGTTCTCTTTATTTTGAACATTTTTCGGGGAGATTATATTTTTCTATGACAAATATATATTTTCTGTCTATGCGGTACGAAAGCACTGCCGAAACGAGTAACGGCGTGATACTCTGCGTTTCATTTTGTTTTTCTTACCTTTTTATTGTCCTTAAACCCGGGAAAGGCACATACTTGGCGGGTATTTTTTTAGACAAAAAGCCAGCACCTGTTTTCAGGTGCTGGCGAAAGGGGTCTTAGTACATACCGCCCATATCTGGTGCAGCCGGTGCAGCTGGTGCAACCGGTTCCTTCTTATCGGCAACGATAGATTCTGTGGTCAGAACCATCGAAGCGACAGAAGCTGCATTTTGCAGTGCAGAACGGTTTACTTTTGTTGGGTCAACAATACCCAGTTCAATCATATTGCCATAGGTTTCGGTATAAGCGTCAAAGCCATAGCCAAGGCTGTCAGCGTTCTTGATTTTGTCAAGCACAACTGCGCCATCAACGCCAGCATTTGCAGCGATTTGCTTAATGGGTTCTTCCAAACCGCGCATAATGATTTTCACGCCGGTTTTTTCATCGCCGTCCACGCTGTCAATCAAAGCGGCAACCTGTGGGATAACATTGACATAAGCGGTACCGCCGCCAGCGACAATGCCTTCTTCCACAGCGGCACGAGTTGCGTTGAGGGCATCTTCAATGCGCATTTTCATTTCTTTCATTTCGATTTCGGTTGCAGCGCCAACCTTAATGACAGCAACGCCGCCAGCCAGTTTTGCAAGGCGTTCCTGTAATTTTTCGCGGTCAAAATCAGAAGTGGTGGTTTCGATTGCAGCGCGAATGGTAGCAACGCGGGCTTTGATTTTGTCGGAATCGCCAGCACCATCAACGATGGTTGTGGTTTCCTTGTTGACTTTAATCTGACGTGCGGTGCCAAGCATATCCAAGGTAGCATCTTTCAGTTCCAAGCCGACTTCTTCCGAAATGACGGTGCCGCCGGTGAGGATAGCGATATCCTGGAGCATTTCCTTGCGGCGGTCGCCGAAACCAGGTGCCTTGACAGCAACACAGGTAAAGGTACCGCGCAGGCGGTTGACAATCAAGGTAGACAGGGCTTCGCCTTCGATATCTTCCGCAATGATCAGCAGTTTGCGACCAGTTTTCACGATTTGTTCAAGAAGCGGCAGCAAATCCTGAATGACAGAAATCTTTTTGTCGGTGATGAGCACCATCGCGTCATCGAGCACAGCTTCCATCTTTTCGGTATCTGTTACCATATAAGGGGTAACATAACCGCGGTCAAACTGCATCCCTTCAACGACTTCGGAATAGGTTTCAGCGGTTTTGGATTCTTCCACAGTGATGACGCCATCAGTAGAAACCTTTTCCATTGCTTCAGCAATCAAGGTACCGATTTCCTCACTGCTGGAAGAAACAGCCGCAACGCGGGCAATATCCGCAGTACCATTGACTTTTTTGGAGTTTTCAGCGATTGCTTTCACTGCTGCTTCAACGGCTTTGCTCATACCTTTGCGCATAACCATTGGATTTGCGCCAGCGGCAAGGTTTTTGAGGCCTTCGCGAATGAAAGCCTGTGCCAGCAAAGTTGCGGTTGTGGTGCCGTCGCCAGCCAGGTCATTGGTTTTGGTTGCAACTTCTTTAACCAGTTGTGCGCCCATATTTTCAAATGGATCATCCAGTTCGATATCTTTTGCAATGGTAACG
>CAXHNU010000014.1:0-42004 GCA_964017555.1 uncultured Butyricicoccus sp.
GGCTTTCTTTTCGTCCTCTGCCCATTTTGCAATCTGGTAAGTAAATTCCCATGTATCTTTTGCCTGCCTGCGCCGCCGCCGGATTTCCCGCAGTAGTGCGGCAAGCTGGGCATCCTCGGTATATGTGCCATCATGTAGTTCCAGCCGGTGCAGGATATCTTGGGTTTCATCGCTGGTAAGCTGTTCTTCAGCAACCGCCATGCGGTATTGTTCCGCAGCTTCCCGCAGGAATGTCAGGAAACCTGCTATTATTTCACTGTACAAATTTTCACGTCCCTTCTTTTTCAAATAAAGCCTCTAATCAGTGCCGCAATTGCAAGCAATAATAATGCCCATGCAATCAGCTCATTTAACATAGGATGGGTTTCTTTTAGCCATTTCCAGAACAAGTTATTCACTGTCCTTTCGTGCCGCCCAAATGGGCGGGCTGTGAATGTCCTGTTTACGCACGAATCACGCGTCAGAATCTTTGAAACTTCTGGCTATTTGACAGCCAATGCCGGTCTTTTTCCGCAAAATCCGATTCGCTGTCATCCAATACCATATTGGCGAACCATCCGCGCAATTTTGTAAATATGCGCAGTTCGTACAGATAAGGTTTGAATCAACAGGCTTTTGTGTACACCAGCTTTCATGCGCAGCCGCAAAAAACCGTGCAACGCATTCCCAAAGCTGTTTTTCGTTAATTTCCCCACTATCCACTTTGGGCGCTTTGGGTTGCAGTTTCTCCATGTCGGAAGCCAGTGCATCTGTCAATGTTTTGGCTTCTTTCAGTGTTTCAACCAATTGCGCAGCACTTTGCTGCACGGCTTCCATCCCTTCAAGTTCCACTGGGATGGTGATAGTGGCTTTACCCATATCGTTTTGCCTCCTTACTGTGCGGGAGTGGTATCAAGCTGCTTCCATGCTTGTTCAGCAAGTTGAGCGCCCAAAAGAACAGCCCGCATCATCCTGACATATTCGTCCCGTGTTCCTGCCGGGAGATTTGCAATTTCGCGAAACAGCACATCTGCATTATTTAGCTGTATAGTTGTCATGATTTTCACCTCCAGATTTATTTCTATGGCGTCATTATAACACGTCTATTAAATGTTTGTCAAGCATAATAACGCCTTTGAAATATTTTGTTGACAATGACGTGTTTCTGTGATAACATTATAGCAGAAAGGAGGTTTTGACATTGAATGAGCGTATAAAAAAAATACGCAAAGCTTTGGATCTTACGCAACAAAAATTTGCAGATTGTATTGGTTCTACGCAAAATGTTCTTGCTAACTACGAAACAGGTCGTAGAAATCCATCTAATTCTGTAATAAACAACATTTGCAAGACTTTTCATGTCAATGAATCTTGGCTTCGTACCGGTGAAGGTGAAATGTTTTCCCAAGAAACAGATAATTTGCTGGATGCCTTAGCACAAAAATATGGGCTTTCGCATAGTGTTCGCACATTGGTTGAAGAATTTATTAATTTAAAACCCAATATTCAGCAAGCATTTGTAGACTATGCGGTTAAAGTGGCTCGCAGCTTAGCTGAAAATAATGCTGCCGATACACAATACCTTGAGTCCACAGTTCCGCCAATGACAGTAGAAGAAGCAGAGGCGGAATATATAAAAAGCAAATCCGCTTCTGCGCAGAAAACGGACTTGAATGCTTCGAGTTCCACCGCCGCAGAAAAATCCAAACTGGCATGAAATAAAAAAATCCCGCCCAGCACCGCGAATGCTGAACGGGATTTATGAGAAATATAGAAGCCGCAGGATAGCAACCCTTAATATCTCGCATAATGCTGGTGTCCAAATTGGACACCAGCGAAGAAAGGACTGATTCTATGAATACCAATCTGGCATATCAAGAAGAAATTTGGGAAGAACTGATTGACGGAAAGATTGTAGCAATGTCGCCACGTCCGGCAATTAATCACAACCGCATATCTTTTAGAATTGCACATATTTTTGAAAACTATTTAGCGAAAAAACCTTGCGAACCTTTTGACGATGGGGTTGACCTTTTTCTGACTGAAAAAGACCATTTCATCCCTGATGTCATGATAGTCTGTGATCCAGATAAAATCAAGTCTGATGGTGTTCATGGTGCGCCTGATCTGGTTGTGGAAGTGCTATCGCCCAGCACAGAAAAAAACGACAGAGGATATAAAAAAGAAGCCTATGCAGCGGCTGGCGTGAAAGAATACTGGATTGTAGACCCTACAAACAAATCCATAGAGCAATATTTTCTTGAAAACGGACAATTTGCGTTGCATGAAATTTATATGGTTTGCCCGGATTATGAGCTTATCAAAATGACGGAGGAAGATCGCACCGCGCTGGTTACAGAATTCAAGTGCAGCCTTTATGACGATTTGTTGATTTCATTGGAAGATGTGTTCCGACGCGTAAAATAAGAAAATCCCGCTCGGTGCGCCAACACCAAACGGGATTTATGAGAATATAGAAGCCATCACACAGCCTTTAATATATATTATACAGGGTTGACGCCTTTTGTCAATCCATAGGAGGTAATTTATGAGAACTTTTGTATATCTGGACACTGTAATTGTCAACTCGTATATCTCGCAAATACATGATGGGCTAATTACTCGAAAACAACACGAAACATCTGAAAGTACCGGAGAGAGCAATACAACATCTTCAAGTACGCCAGAAGTAACATCCTCATTTTCAGCAGACTTGAAATTGTTTAAAGGTGATGTGGTTACAAGGGATACTGGTATATTAACAGCACACAAACTTTCACAACGCGATTATGGAAAAGATTGGATTGAAAAGGTTTACCACGACAATATTGTGCAGGAACTGATAGAGTTATTAAGTACCTCTGCTGAATCAGGAAACAGCACACCTCAACTAAAGATGAGTGAAGGCGAATTCCAAGTAGGAGATTACGTTCTCTTTAAGTCCGAATTTGATATCCTTGATATGGACTTCTTTAGCGAGTTTTTTAACGACAAGGATGTTGGGTTCATAGTAGATCCTGTGCTTAAATCACCTAATCTGTCTGCCAATGAAGGGAATCGAGCAGACAAGAGATCATCGAATAAAAAACAGCGCAATCCAAACGCAGATGCTACCCAGAAAATGTTACGTGCTATGTGCAAAATACTCCCGTGTTCAAAACTCATTATGACAGAGAAACATATCCTGCCAATAAATGAGGATTTCCTACGAGAACCACTTCGTAGCATACGCTTTAAATACCCGAAAACGATTACCGTTTTCGGGAAGATAACAAACAACTCTCATGAGGCGTTCGAAAACCGCAATATTATCGACCCTCAATTAGCGGGTCTTGTAGATGCTGCAAATAGTTTCATGGTATCATTTTTACTTAAATCCACTCAATGGATTACAGTGCCTATCGCATTGTTTTTCGAATAGATTCTCGTAATCGTTCAATTTCCTTTTGCTTAATAGAGAATTTCGTTTGAAATTCATTCTCTTTTGCAACCATTTCTTGACGTTTTCTTTTGTTATCATCTTTGATTATCTTTGAATCCCTTAAAACTGCTCTTGCGGTTTCTGTAATAAATTTTTTAATCATTACAATCGCCTCCAGGCAAATAAGGTTTTGCAAATATAGCTTTGTAAATATTATACTCAGTCTTTTCAAGAATATACAAACATGAAATCCCGCTCGGTGCGCCAACACCAAACGGGACTCATATAGGGTACTGAAATTTTGACGCATCTCAGTACCCCTATTTTATCATACTTTTTTACGGATAGAAAGGGGTTATTTTATGTCCGAAAAGAAAAAATTATTTACCGCAACGTTTACCTTTGAAGGAAAGCGGTATTATGTCCGGTCGGCAAAGTCCCAGCGCGACGCGGATAAGCGCGCAGCCATCAAACAGCGGGAACTGGAAGCCGGTTCACTGCTGATCACCAAAGATATGCTGGTTGCTGATTATGCCATGCAATGGCTGGAAACGTACAAATCCACAACCATTTCCGAGAGCACATATAAAGACTATATCGGGCGGCTTCGGAATCATATCTTGCCTGTCATTGGCGGCATGAAAATGCGGCAGGTGCGCCCTACACATCTTCAACGCATATTAAACACCCAAGCCGGAAAATCCAAATCATTGTGTATTAAAATTCATTACACACTTTCTCAAATTTTTGTTCAGGCTGTACGGGATGGCGTTATTTTGACTGATCCATCCTTAGATTTGTTGTTGCCCAAAGCAACCAGCGGTTCACATCGCAGCCTGACAGACAATGAACGAACTGCTATATTGAAAGTTGCCACAACCCATCATCTGGGCAACTTAATCCGTGTGCTGTTATTCTGCGGTCTACGCCCACAGGAAGCAATTGCACTTCATTGGTCGGATGTCGACCGGATCAACAATCGACTGATAATATCACGTGCTGTAAAACGGGATGGCAGTATTGGTGAAACCAAATCAAAATCTGGAATACGTTCTATTCCTATCCCGCCTGCTATTCAAGATATTTTCATCCATCCTGGTGACTTGGATGATTGCATTTTTACTACTGTAACTGGAAAACATTTTTCCAGGGAAACCTTATGGAGAGCATGGAACAGCTTCCGGCGCGAGGTTGACCTTGCTATGGGTGCCGAATATGAAATGTATTATAACAAGCCGCGTATTGTAAAAAGCGTTCTTGCATCAGACCTGACTATGTACTGCCTACGGCATACATACTGCACAGATTTGGAAGCCGCCGGGGTTCCCATTAATGTCGCAAAGTATCTGATGGGGCATTCTTCTATTGAACTTACTGCCCGTGTTTACACACATATTCGCGATGATACCTTAGCTGATGCAGCCGAGAAAATCGCGGCATTTGGTGCAACGATAAGTGCAACGCACCAAGGTAATTTAAGCGTCATAACCGATTATCAACAGCCCCCAAAGGAACCGAATGAAACCACCGGATAAGTACAGAAAACCGGGATAAATGCACATTTTAATTGTTTTATGCAGTTGAAATGTGCATTTTATGTGTTCAGATTTGCACGGGGCAAATTTAATATGATCTCCCTGATGTGCAGGTCGACATCTACGTATCATTATCCCCTGGAGCATCGTCATCGCGAACAGTTTTGCCAAAACTGCTCCTCTGCCGTATGAGATCGCTCGCCGGAAAAGGTTTATACCCTCTCCAGGT
This sequence comes from uncultured Butyricicoccus sp., assembly GCA_964017555.1. Taxonomy (GTDB): domain Bacteria; phylum Bacillota; class Clostridia; order Oscillospirales; family Butyricicoccaceae; genus Butyricicoccus_B. The sequence goes on from CAXHNU010000014.1 coordinate 5,165, forward strand.
CGTAGCGCATACGGCAGCTTTGCTCATCTGCCCCGGGCTGTACCCGATTGCTGATTCTTCAATTGTCAAGGTTCAATGTAAGGGGCATTTTAGCCCTCTACTATCCCTCCCGAAAAAACGGCGGGGTGAATAACAAAATCCTTAAAATTTTTCGAAAAAATTTTTTGAAGATTCCATTTTATGTTGCTATCACCCATTCAGGGCTTCTGATATGCTGGTATATTCAGGAGGTCCAAGCGAGTCCAAATTAACCCTCCACTATCCCTCCCAAAAAACGGCAGGGTGAATAACAAAATCCTTAAAATTTTTCGAAAAAACTTTTGCGAAGTTTTTCCAACAACTTGTCCCGCCGATAAATCACTGCCCGTTGATATACACCTATTTGCTTTGCATATTCTCTTGTTGATATTCCATCAAAGAACAGCGCTTGAATGAGCTGCTTTTCTTCTTCGCTCAACAAGCTGAGGATATTTTCAAGCAATTGCTTATGTACCGTAAGTTCTGCCTGTTCTTCGTTCTGCAGAACGATATCCTCTACACAGGATACATCTTCATTGCCAACATATCCTGGCAAACCGCCTTTCTCCTGCATTTGGTCCAGTGACAGCTCTTTACCTTTGGAACGCTCTTTCTCAAGGTAGCGCTCCCTACGATCCATTTTTGAATACACCTGAAACACTTCTTCAGTCACTTCCACATCAACACCATCTATGGTGATGATATTTGCGATAACCTTCTTATCTTTATCTCGAACACGGCGATAATTGCGTTCTTTTTGCCACTCTTTCATTCTTGTAATCTCCAATCTTGTTTTTTTCTGAAACCTAAGATTGAAAATCATGGGTATTTCGCGATGTATGTTTCCCACCGCTGGTCTGAATTCAAATGAAAATCCATCATTTCTCCTTGTCCTGTGCGTTCTGTTGTTGTCGAAAAACATCTTTTTATGAAAGTATTTTTGTTGATAATATGGTGCATTTTAGAAACCCACTTTTACCACAGTTGCTTCGCTTTCATTTCACAGACTGTAGCTTTCTAAAAACACAAAAGGCGGGAACAGCCTTTTCATTAGCTGCTCCCGCCTTGGAAAATGTACTCCCTACGTTTTTGCATTCTTCAATTTGATTATGTTATGTGGAATAATCTTTGCACACAATCCAGTTATTCTTCGCTAACTCAAAATTGTTTACTTACCATCACTCCTTTCAAAAATAGCAAAAAATTAACGCCGGTCAGCCTGAAACTGACCGGCGTCGATTTGTTTGTAGAAAGCAGGATATGCTTTCAGTGATTATTTATCTTCTTTGTTTTTGCGAGGTTTTAACAGCCCAATCCCAAGGATTGATGCGAAGCACAAACCAAGCCAGAACCATGGATGATTTGGATCATCCGTCTTTGGTGTGATATCCAGACGCGCAATTGGTGTTATCGGTGCCAATGGCGTTGGTTCTTCCGGAATATAAACATATTCTTCATTTTCCGGGTCCCAAGTCTTGATATACGTTTGTGGTACATCTTCTTCAACAATCGTAATTTCATCTGGGCTATCGGGTTCATTCGGATCAGGTTCTTCACCAGGATAATATACCTGTGGTGTCGGTGGTTCATCAATTTCCGTATCCGGAGTCGGACGGCGCCTGTCACCATTGCGGTAATTCTCAAAGGCTGCTGTAATCGTTCCACCGCCAGGAATTGTACCCGAATCGTTGCTTATTGTCGGGCTGTAATTGCCAGCTTCTTCACTGACCTTATAAGTTGTACCTGCTGGTAAACCGGAAATCGTAATTGCTTGACCGTGCCTTAAGCTGAACTGCCTCCGACCTTGCTCATCAGCAGTCAGTGTACCATTGCTTGGAGGCGTTGCGCCTTCAAGAATTGTGCTGCCTGTGTAATCATATGGATCAGTCAAAAGATTCTTGTTTGCATCGCGCAGGATAACAGTGAATGTGAAATCACGCTGGGTACTGCTGCGGTTGCCACTGACTGTCTTGCTGATGGTCAAGCTGCCTGGCTGCGTGTTAACTTTTGCGTTGTTAAATCCTGCATAAGCGGCTAAATTAGATTCGGTTATTGTTCCTTCTGCCATTGTTACAGGATTCCCCAACGTATCTAAAACAGGTGTACCATCCTGATTGCGCAGACTTACGGTATAACCATTTGTTTCGGTTTCTGTAACATTGTATTGTGTACCTTGCGGTAAACCGGAAACAACCAAGGACTCATAACCACCAATCGCTGCATTGTATTTAAGTGTTACAACATACTCATTTGCAATTGCACCATTTGCAGTGACCATGCTGTTATCAGAGAATTTCATGCCATCCAGGTTTCCTCCTGCTGGTGGAGCCAGCTTGAGGATAAATGTAAATGGTTCTTCTGTTGAAACGCCTGTTACAGTTTTATGAATCGTTAAGCTGCCTGTTGTTGGATCTGGTGGTGTCTCATTCCTGGTGTTGACAAAGGCTACATATGCAGCTTGATGCAATTCTGTTGATGCCACTGGTATTGCCGGGTCTGTAGTAGCATCCGAGGACTCTGGCGCTGTTATATCAGTTGAATCCTCCAGTGTTTCTGGTACTGCCGGATCAGTAGAAGTTCCCGATTCTGTCGGCTTGGTTGGCTTTGATGAAATTTGTGAAGTAGCTTCAATCGTACCAGTATAACCTACCTTGCCTTCTTCAGGAACCAGCTTGCCGTTGCCAGAAACGGTTGTTGTGTAACCATCTTTATTGGCTTCGGCTTCTATAACAGTATAGGTTGTGCCCACTGGCAAGCCTGTAATCTTAGCAATTTCACCATGTTTCAAGGTAATAGTGACTTTCCCCTCTATGAGAGTAAGTGTTTTCTCGGAATTACCTACAGTATAAGTGTAGCTGTCTGCAAGTGTAATACCTTCAGGTGCACTTAAAGCAACTTCAAAGCTCCAGCCTTTTGTCTTGTCGCCTGTATTGCCTTCAACTTTCTTGCTGATAGACAAACTGCCTGCTTCATATGTGTTGGTGAAAGGAACAGGTTTATCCTTCTGAACAGTCTGTTTGCTATTACCTGCATCAACAATATTTGTAATCGCGGCATTCAACTTGCCCTTTTCATCAGGTGTCACATTGACTGTAACAATCCATTCTGTTGAATCATATGTCCAATTCTTATCTGGGGAATCAACAGTTTCTTTGACAGTAAACTTATACGTGCCTTTCGCTCCAAATCTAAGGGAAGGGAACCTACCCTCAAACGGCTTAAATGCTTTATTAGTTTCCGAATACTTGAAGTTATTTCCTTTAATTTCTATCGGGATAACACCGTTATTAACATCCTGAATTTTTGTTCCCGCCTTAAATGTTTTTCCTTCAATTGTAAGATCATCGGCAAGAGTAACGTTGCTGTAATGCTGGCCTGAACCTGATGTATCAGTATTAGGTTCTAACGTAAAGTGGAAGTCAGGGATAGTCGCTGGTTTATCGCCAGTGAATTTAATCGTTTTCTCCACAGGGATCTCCAACAGACCACGTTCCGTGTTTGTAAAGGTTACAGTATTTTCGCCATAGCAGAGTGTTCCTTCGGCTACGAGATTCCCGAACTCCGTTGTCTTGAGATTCTTAATTGTGCCCTTCGTATTCCAATTACCTTCGGTTTCTGTGATCGTGAAGCGATCACCAGCTCTTACGCCGTCAGGAATCGTAATTGACCGAAAACCGCTGCCCTTTATAGATTGCAAACCTCCATCTATTGTGTTCGTTCCATGAGTAAACGTAATCGTAAAGCTAAATTCCTTGTCACCCAAATCGCCGACAATTTCCTTCACCAGCGTTAATTCAGGTTCATTCAGTTTGTTTACCAGAAGTGGAGGCGCCACATCGTTTCCTGTACCTTCAGTTGCCATCTTATAGCTCCAAGTGGGAGCAGAAGCGATAGTTCCAATATCAACGCCGCTCTCATTCTGGGCCTCATATTTGACCTCTATGCTGTATTCACCATTTTTATAGAGATCCTCAAAAGTGATGCCTATTCTATCACCATCCGCTTGTTCTCCATTATCCTGAACTATAATACGTGGAGCGCCTAGAGTCGATTTTTCAGGGTCAAGGGAAAGTTTTATTGGCGGCTGTGTAAACTCACCTGTCCAAGTCCAATGCTCATTGTTCTTGGTATCTGTCAGAGTAACAGATATAGATTTGGCTAATCTGCGCAGGTTCGTTTCTATTAATGTTGAGTCTTTTACTATCAAATCCAAAGTGGGCGTAAGGTTGAGCAGATTTGAAGTTCCCTCAGGTTCCACTTTGACATCTGGCTTTTCAGGGTCAAATTCAACCATTCCGAACTTGGAAGGCGCTTCGAGAACTTTTCCATCTTTATCCATATAGATAGCCTCAAAGGCATACCTACCATTTCTATCAAGCCCTACAAAAGTGATACCTGTATAGCTATCCTTATTGGTAAGCCGGACTTCAGGCACCTTAATTTCCGATGTACTTTCAGAAGAGAGTGTAAGACCTGTTAGTCTTTTGGTTTCCGGGTCAAGTTTTCCTGTCCAAGTCCAACGCCGATTGTTCTTGGTATCTTCCAATGTAATCGTGACGGATTCTGTCTGACTTTCCAGGCTGGGCGTCCACTTCAAAGGATAGGTAACAATAAATGTATTCGGATCAATAGGAGATAGAACTTCTACTTCGAAATTAGGAGCATTTTCCCTGATTGGTGGCGTTACAATGCGGATTTTACCGCCGCTGACTTCACTCCATGCGCCTGTCAGACTTGCTTCTTCAACAATCCGATATTCCAAGAGCTGACCATCCAGCTGTTTCAGCAGGTTCTTAAATGGACGTTCAGTTGCCCAGAAACCAGTTTCATCCGCTGTGATAAGGCGAGAATCTACAAGTTCCCAATTATCTTCCACACCATTTTCTGGCTTCACAACACGTCGTTCCAACCTGACAGTAATGCTTTCAATCTGTTCTTTCAGCTTAAGCATCTCATCGTGGGTCATTTCCGTGCCGTCTGTATTGAGCCATTTCTTTGTAACAGTTACATCAAAGAAATCATCTGAAGCGGGAACTTTACCAATTTCCAGCAAGCCATTGGTGCCAATACCACCGCCGCCCATAACGCTGTGGTTTCCATAAATTTTCACAGCGCAATTTTTCGCATTCTTATCAATAGACGTTTCGGTTTGACCTTCAATCAGTATAGCCGCAGCAGAATAGAAGCCAGCTTCTCTTTTTTTAGTTTTGTCCACAGCATCAAATTTATAGGTGATATCAGAAATATCCTGGTATAATACAGGCGTATCGTCCTCATAATAATGCCATTTGTAGAGCGCGCCACCTTTCATATACTTTGATAAGTAGAATTTGGTGCCGCCAGAATGTGTTGTGCCAACAGGTCCAACAATTCGTGTACGATTAATATAAGCATCATACAGTTTATCCTTCACTTTATTGTTCCCAAGGACACTGCTGTCGCCCATCATTACCTCAACATTGGCGGATGGACATCCCGCGATACCGCCACCTCTGCTGTCTGATGTGTTTTGGGTAATTGCCACATTCGCTAATTTCAGAACACCATCTTTGTTAGTCATCCCTGTGCCGCCATTGACGTAAATGCCGCCGCCGCCATAGAGAAAGCTGTATCCTGTTGCAACAGAAACACTTCCATTGGAATGATTGTATCTGATTTCGCCACCAGTAATCGTAGCTTCACACATTTCCTGAATGAAGATGCCGCCACCTTCTGTAACAGCAGTGTTTCCATCAATGACGCCGCCAGTCATGTTTAATTTTGCACCACCATAAGAAACATAAGCATTTGTTTCATTGCCCAGCGAGATACCACCGCCAACGCAAGAGGTGTTGCCTGAAATTATGCCACCAGACATATTCATAATGCCATTAGTGCCAGACAAGAATACGCCGCCACCAGCAGGTGCGCTGTTCATCTTCTGTGAACCACCCATGCTATACTGAAACCGTTTGAGATCATAGCCAGTGTTATCACTGATTTTACCGTCGCCGCTAAGATTAAATGTGCCTTTGTTGAAGACACCGCCGCCGGTACGGGCAGAGTTACCACTGATTTCGCCGCCAGTCATGTTCAGTTTGCCGCTGTTATAAACCGCGCCGCCATCAATACCGGAACCATTATTAGGGTTATAAATGACGCTGTTCACGCCGCCAGTCAGCTTTGTACCGCTGTTAATGTTTAACGTACCTCTGTTTTCAACCAATGGCGTTGTGCGGGAGATCCCCTTGCCATCAATGGTGATGTTTTCCAGAGTGAGGCTCGCGCTGCTGGGGACATTTACGAGTTCACCATTAAAGGTCGGGAAGGATTCCAACGTTACAGTTTCGTCAAATGGTGCTTCCGCTCCGTCAGCGGATTTTACGCTTGCCGTTATAGGATCCCAAGTTTCATCGCCAGTCACAGAAACTGTGCCAAGCACATGAATCTTTGGAACGCCTTCATTAACTGCTTTATTTGCTTCCAGATTGGCTTTCAGAATTTCCAATGCCTTTGCAAAAGTTTTTACAGGCGTATTCAGCGTAATGCCATCGTTATTATCGCTTGCACCACTGCCGCCGATAAAGACATAGTTACCATTGCCAACTGCCGTCTTGCGCAGGACAATATTATTGTTCTCGTCCTTTGTAACAGTAGTCAGGAACTTATAATCCTTCTTATCGGTATGTGTGACACCATAACCAGTCGTCCAGGTGGCGTTTTCAGGCAAACCAGCACCGCCGCCATAAATCAGAATTAAATCATCAACCTTTTGCGCAGGGTCTTGCAATGCCTTTAAGGAAACCAGACCATCACTGATATTGCGTCCAGTCGTTTTGTCGTAACTCTCTGCATTATCTACACTGTTAAGGGCTGGGTACACGCTGAGCAGCTTCTTCACTGAGAATTTTTCGCCTGCCGTAATTTTAGGAACAGTCGGAGTGCTATAAATTTCAGTGCCATATGTCAAATTCAAAGAATCAATAGATCCATTCAGTGTCGCAGTGGATTTTGCTGTAGCTTGCCTTAAAATCAGCTCCTCCATCTTACCATTCATTGTAAATGTTGTTTCAAGAGGCGTTCCACTGCTGGTAGATGTCATCCAGGCTTCCATCTTGCGAATATGCGCGTTTTCGCCAATGGTACAGGCTCCTGCATACAAACCAATCTGCACTGAATCTACATTGCCGTTAATATTAACTTTGGTATTGACGTTTTTGTTGTCATAAATTGCCGTTTTACCCCACTGAAGCGTACCGCCGGATAGAACGACATTGCCATCCAGATTCAGCGTACCGCCCATCATATAAATATTTTTGTTGAGGGTACCTGTTCCTGAAAGGGTCAATGTGCAGTTTTCGGCGATGCTAAAACTGTTTTTAATATCATTAATACCATAAATATTGGTATTGTTCAAATGGAGAGTAACGCTTGGGTAATATTTCCCTTCCGATGTTTTTTGCGAAACACCCCAATAGCTGCCAAGAGGAATATAACCCTCTGCGACCTCTATGGTTACGTTTTCCCCTGTTTGTCGGCTCTGCTTTCGTGCAGCCTCATACGCATCATCCAGCGTTTTGTACTTGGTTTCGCCGATGCTGGCAGCATACTCAGGCGCAGGAGTTGCAACCCAGTTCGTGCTCCACTTTCGTGTTACATCTGTTAATGCGTCGTTTACAACATTATTGCTTAGATCTGACCAAGAATAGTTGCTAAAATCAACATTGTCATCTTTCATGTCCTTGCCCGCCAAAATATTAACTTTAGCGGAAGAATTAATATAGACATCGTGAGCGGTAGTTTTTTCGCTCTTGTTGTTGTACAACGCGCCAGAAGCCATGTTAAAGACTGCACCCGAACCATTTACAGAAACGCCACCTGCTGGTCCGCTGGAACTACCGCCGGAAGTCGTGTTTTCCTTAATGACCGTTTTGGTCACTGCCATTGTACCTTTTGATGTATAAATTGCGCCTGCACCAGTGGAATTCGTGGCGCTGTTTTGATTGAGCAGACAACCGTCTATAGTGACTGTTCCTGTGCTGGTATTATAAATCGCACCAGCATTGAACCCTTTGTTGCCAGTAAAGGTACAATTGCTAAAACTTGCATCACCCGCAGATACCCATACCGGCGCTTGGGCAGAACTGCTGGTCGTGTCATTGTTCAGGAATTTACAATTTTCATAAGTTTGCTGAGTGGCACTTTTTAGCTGAATGCCGCCGTTGGAATCGCAGAATGTGCAATTTTTTGCGGTAAAAGTTCCAGTGAGATTGGAATAGATTGCATAATGTGTATATGCGTCACCTTTGTTGACTACATCCACATTATCCAAGGCTATATTAACAGTTCCCGTGCCATAGTTCGCATAGATCACACTACCGCTTGCATTTGAACTGAGTTCTGTACCAGTAATCTCAACTTCGACAGACCCGGTCAAAGCAATCGCATTACCATTTCCATTGCTGGCGATGTTACCGCTGATAATCGAATCATTAATTTTTAAGCTGCCGTTGCTGATCATAATACCACCGCCAGAAGGGGCACCGCTGCCGCTGGTATTGTCTTGTAATTTTGTGCTTTTTACTGTAACCGCGCAATTTTCAGCGTAGATGCCGCCGCCCTTGCTGGCGCTTTTGTTTTCGGATATAGTACATTTCTCCAGCGTCAGTGTACCGCCATACGCATAGACACCGCCGCCGTAACCACCTTGATTTCCTTGATAACCAGGAGTAGTGCCTTTCTTGCCGTAGCCATTGTTATTCTTAATTTCACAATTCTTCAAGGTTACGTCTGCGTTATTTGTCAAAACACCTTTGCCATCCTGATTAGTACGGTCACCGCGGTCGCCGCCAGTGATGACGCCATTTTGAATGGTTACTGTACCGCCCAAAATCGTGACGACATTCTTGCCGACTTCGCCGCTGTTCAGCGTGTGACCATTCAAATCAATCGTCATATCATTTGAAATGATAACATTTTCCGAAAGATCTTGATTGACTTTAATCGTAGAATCTGCTACTTCACCAGATGCTACATCTGCAATTGCTTCGGTAAGCGTGTCATAGCCTTGTGAGCCAACCATGACGTTGCCAACAACGGCAGTCACTATTATGGAAACATCTTTTGTACCCAAAACAGTTTTCGCTTCGTCCGCCGCATTGTATGCAAAATACGTAATAGTATAAGCTGCGTCTGCAACGACTGCCAATGAAAAATCTTCAGCGATTGGATCGAATGTCTGGGTTTCTTCGCCTACTGTTTGCGTGATTTTTTGGATACCAACCGCAAGTTCCGATCTTTCTGCGGGTGCATCCTTTGTAGGTTCATCAGCTCCTTCGGGTGCATCGCTTGTGACTTCATCAGTCTTTGCCGATGAATCCTCAATTTTAGCCGTTACACCATCCACTAATTGCGCCAGTGTATAGCTTTGCCCGACAATTAACTCACGTTCAGGAACAATGATTGTGCAGGTCTGTTCCTTTGGAAGCTGTGTGAGCTCAGGTACCTGCAATGGATTAGGTTCTGGATTTTCCTGCGGATTCGCAGTAGTATCATCTGCGTTATCAGCCAGCGCATCCGGCTGGGCGTCTACTGCATCGCTGAGCGGGGTTGGTTCGCTGCCAATTTCCTCGCCGCTGCAAATTTCGCAGACATATCCGCAAGGCTGCCCTTCAACGGCTTCTGCATAACCGCAGTCTGCATCATGCACATGATTGCAGGGCTGTCCCTCAACCGGTGCCTGATAACCGCAGCCTTCGGCATGAACAACCATACCTGCTGCTTCATCCCAAGGGCAATAGCAAGGTACTTCGTCCTTTGCTTCCACATAGCCGCAATTTTCATCATGGGTATGCTGGCATTCTGCGCCTTCGACAGCTTCTACATAACCGCAATTTGCATCATGCACTGTATGGTGTTCACATAAACCAGTTGGGTCTTTTGCAGGCTGCTCTTCGGTTGCCATTGCAATAGATCCAATTGTCGGCGCAACCATACACCCACATAGCACCGCTGCCAGATAACGGCGCATAAGCACACGCTTTCTGGATTCCGATTTCAGATGTTTCGGTGTTGGGATGCTGATGCGCTCTAATAATTTTTTCAGCATTTCATAAACCTCCCTATGAAAATACAAAATCTATATATCCCAGGCGATAGTCAGTTGCTCTTGTTCGAGCATCCGTTCATATGCCTGGTCTGTTAACGCGATAATATTATCGCGGATACCTTGGTAAGTGCTTTGGTATAATTTCCATAAGCACCTTGGATTTGCCTTTTCCGGCTCTACCCGTGCCGTTTTGCAAACGGCATTAATGGCATTCCATACACTGGACCGCAGCAAAGGCGTTCCATCACGGGTCACAAAAATCGGACCACTTGTAATCCCTTTTTGCGCCGCATATTCTAACAATTCAACGCGCAGCGGCTCTGGAATGCGGGCAAGCCGTTGGCATCCGTAATGTTCTAATTTTGCTGTACCCTTTTGCAGGGCTTCAACCGTAAGCTGAGGCAGTTCCTGCAAGCGGATCCCTGCACCGGCAAGTGTTTTGATGAGTAGATAAGTGCGTTCTTTGTTTAACTGCTTTGCCGCCTGTAACAGGCGCAAATATTCGGCACGAGTAATTTCGGGCTGAACATCATCCGGTAAAGCTGTCTGCCCAATATATTGCCATTCCCGTTTGCCGAGATATTGCAGGAAACTATTGTAAATCGACATTCGTGCATTGATTGTACGTTGGGAATAACCATTTTCCCGTAAGAAATCCCGCCATTGCAATGTCGTGGTTTCATCCAAGATTTTTTCATCTGGAAGGAAATTATAAAATGCGATGAGTGCGGTTTGATAAGACTCAATGGAACTTTTACTTCGTCCTTTTGTTTCCATATCATTCAGGTATTCATTGATCATTTCTGCTGTAATTTGAATTTCTGCTGTCTGTGTCACAAATCGGTCTACTCCTTTCGATTTGCCGCAGTGTTTTCAATATTTGCATTGCAGGTACAGTCTTTGTGTTTTTTAGCACTATATCCGTATTTTACAGCAGGAAAAAGCAAGTTTTTCTGTCTGTTTGCATACAAAAAGGCGCAAAAACCAGACCATGGAGATTTCTGCTTTTTCACGGTCTTGATTTTCGCGCCAATCATGCGGATATTACTTGTATTTCAGGTAACAGCTATGTTATAATAATCTTATATATGTAATGACTACATATATATTTTAATTCAACCTATGTCGCAATGCAAATTATGTTGATTCCTATTTTGTATATAGTATAACACACGCTGGATACATGAAAGTAACATCTTTTATTGAAAGCTGACATTTTACATCTGTCAGTTTGCACAAACTTTATTCAATTTCTTTGGTTGCTATGCACTAAGCAGTCCAAGTTTTTCAAGTGTATGGATATGCTCTGTTCCTGTGGATAATAGGTAAATCCGTGTCGTTTCGATACTGCTGTGTCCAAGAACATCCGCAAGTTTCACAATATCTTTGCAGACCTTGTAAAATGTAACTGCAAACAAATGCCGCAGGTTATGTGGGAATACCTTCGATTTTTCTACATCAGCAGCTTTGCATAATGCTTTCATTTCCCGCCAAATCTGCCGCCTAGACAGGCTATGTCCTGTCGCTGTGCAAAAGATTTCACCTGATTTGATTTTTTGTTTTCTCGCGTATTTCAGCAGTTTCCGGCATAGTTTCTTTGGCAATAGAATCGTCCGGATTTTCCCTTTCAGGATAATATCTGCACGTCCGCGGTATGCTGCTTCTACGGTGATATATTTCACTTCTGATACCCGAATACCTGTTGCACAAATGGTTTCCATTAACAGCGCAAGCCGGGTTTTTCCTTGATCTTGCGCAGTTTCCAGTAGTTTTTGATATTCTGTTTTGGTTAAATCCCGTGACTGATCACGGAACATTCGCCGCTGGATACGTAAGAATTTCACTCTACAATCATCCCAACCCATGAAGTGGAAAAATCCATTGATTGCTGATAACATGGAATTTATCGTTGCCGGTGTGTAATCGGTCGATAAAAGATGCTTTTTCCATGCAATGGCTGATTCTTTTGTTACTGCATTCCCGCTCAGCCACGTCAAAAATGCCCGCACATCCCGTAAATATTTCTGGATGGTGCTTTCACTGCGTTCCTCCCGCGCTAACATTTCGCCGTATGCAGAAATGTCCGCTTGCCGAATCCAATTTTGTTCCATTTATGATATCTCCCCATCAATATGTATACCTCTATTGTACCTGAATTTTCTGTTCTTTGGGAGGTGTATATTGAAAAAAACTTATCAATATCGTTTCTTTTGATAGGAAACCAATCCCAGCCTGTTCCGTTTGTGATGTTCAAGAAAACAACATTGTTTCTATTACAATCTATCATCTTTTGCTTTGAAAAAAGCAAGAGCCGTGAATTTCTCACAGCCCTTGCCTGATGTGTGGTATACGATTTTACTTTGCGATGTTCTCCAGGAAACGCATCAAAATTGATGCAACCTGTGCGCGGGTTGCACTGCCTGTCGGCAGTAACAGATTGGTATCTGTACCAGTAATCAGCCCTGCACCATTTGCCCATTGCATGGAAGATTGTGCATATTCGCTGACTTGTGTACCATCACCATAAGCAGACAAGTTTGCAGTTTTCGTCACGTCATAACCCTTAAAAGAAGCATAACGGAACAAAATTGCTGCCATTTGTTCACGGGTGATGATATCTTCCGGACCGAAATTGCCATTGTCATAACCGCTGACAATGCCATTTGCTGCTGCCCATGCAACTGCGTTGCTGTACCACTGACCTGCGGCAACATCCGGGAATGTGGATGCTGTTGCAGCTGGTTCATTTTCCATACGGTACAAAATTGTAACAATCATTGCACGGGTGGTAGTCATATCCGGGGAGAAAGTTGTTGTGCTGGTGCCAGCCATTAAGCCCTTATCCTGCATATACTTTACAGCAGAATAATACCACGAACTGGTGGCAACATCCGTAAACTTCATGCCAGAAGTTGACCCGTTATTGCCATAATTGTCAGGTGTGGTTGGGTTTTTGTCGGTGGTGGTGCTGTCATGGCGTTTGCCGCCACCTCCGCCGCCACCGCCGCCGGAAGAACCGCCTGGTGTAGTGCCGCCGCCACTGCTCTTTGTAAATGTGGCAGTAGCAACAGCGCTATTTTTCATACCTTCTTTGACCGCAATTGCTTTTACGGTTGTTGTAGCAGAAATGGTAAACGACTTTTCGTACTTTGTTGAACTTGTGGAAGGATCTGTACCATCAGTCGTATAATAGATTGTTGCACCCTCAGTTGCACAGGTGATTGTTACTTCCTGTGTACTGGTGAAAGTAGTCCCATCTTTTGATGAAATCACCGGGGTTTTTACCGTATCTGAAGTTGAAGGATCTGCATCCTTGATTTGAACTTGTACAGCTTTAGTTTCACCCTGCACACCGACATAATATGAAGCATTTTTTGTTAATGCTGTATCAACTGTGACAGTTGCGTTGCCGCTGGCATCTGTATAGAACAGAAGCAGCAGTTTTGTGAAGTCCTTATCGCCCCACAAAGCACACAGTTTATTGGCATTGTTGGCATCAGCTGTTACGTTGATAGCTGTCTGACCTTCTGTACCAATCGCCTTAATAACTATGCCGTCACTTTCGGCTGCAAGCGCATTCATGCTGAGCATCCCAAGGCACAGAACAACGCTCAGCAACAGCGCTGAAATTCGTTTTTTCATGTTGTTCACTCCTTGTGATTACTTGGCAGAAGTCGCCATAGCGCCTGTTCCGGCAGGTACACCATTTGTAAAGGTTACTTCGCCTTCCCAAACCGTTACAACACTGCCTTCATTCACTTTGAATGTTTGATTCGCTCCATCAGAAGATGTAAATGTGAAAATTACAGCAGGTGCAATAAACTTGGATTCTGAATTACGGGCAATTTGCATGGTATAGGTAGTGCTTGCTTTCAAACCATTTACTGTAGCTATGCAGCCAATAGTGCCTGCTGCAGCTGGAGTAACTGTAACCGCCAAATCTTTTGGTGTAGGTTCAGTAGTGGTATCTTTACCCATTGCTGTACCACCAGTAACCGTGCTTGCATCCTTTTCAACGCTGGTTGCTATTGCAGTTTCAAGTGCTTTCTTTTTAGCATTGTCTGCCGGTTCTTTTACTGCAACAAATTTACATAGATGTGTTGTTGGAACCGTAATAGATGTGCCTCCTGTGACTGTTATCTTACCATAGGATGTTACTGTACCATCATCCTGAATGCAGAATACATAGTAAGTTGCACTGGCTTCAAGTCTATCAATTGTTACCGTGATTTTTGCATTATTAAGGTCAGTCGCAGTCTTCAACGGTGTTCCATCTTTTGTTACAATAACCTCTACAGCTTTCGTTGCATTGGCTTCATCAGATGTCAAAGCATTTTTGATTTCATCATTTACAGGTATCGTTTTGAAATCACCCTCGGTGACAGTCGATGCTTTAACTTCAATTGCCAATTTGCTAAGATCGCCATCATCAGCTACATCAGTAGGCAGCACTACATTAGCACCGGCTGTGCTATTTTCTACTTTAACGCCAGTTGTCTTACCGGATTCATCTTTTGCGGCTTCAACCGTGGTTCCTTTTTCTGCTGTCGGTAAAGCACCAACAACAAATTTGTCACCATTCGCTGCACAAATTTTGCCTTCAGCGACAAACTTAGATACATCATTAGCAAATGTGCCGCCGGAAATGCTTACATTAGCTGTATCATCTTCAACATTGACTTCGCCATCATAAGTACCGCCAGTAATATTGACAGCCACATTAGATGTGGTATTTTGCGGGTTTGCTACACTGAGTGCAGCAGAACCTGTTAAGGTTACACCATCACCCAAAGTTACGGTAATATCTTTCGCTGTGGTATGGCGTGCTACGGAAATAGCTGCATTAGCCGTAGTCGGACCATTACCATTTGGATTAACTGTCAATTCACCTGTGCCACCAGTTACAGTGCTTTTATCCAGTGACAAAGAACCAGAACGGATTTCAATGCCAGTTTCACCGCCAGTAATATTACTATTTCCTGTTACATTAACATCACTGGTTGCACCTGCGCCAGCCTGATAAATGCCTACACCGCCTGCGTTAATCGTAGCACCATCCAACGTGATCTCTACACTACCCGTGCTTTCGCCTGCACCAAGATTCCCGTTTACACCAATAGCATTCCCGTTGCCAGTCGCACTTAATTCGCATTGGGTCAGTTTCAGAGCGACAGTGTTACTGCAATCACTCCCAACTGTAATGCAATATTCATTTTCTGCACTGCGTACAAGAATATTTTCGTCAATAGTCAATGCCTTGGCAGAATCTGCTAAGTTAATCGCACCAGTAGGACCTTTATCGAATGTGGCGCCAATAATTTCAGCCTGAGTTGTACTGGTGTTTACAATTTTCAAGCTGCCTGCACCTAAATAGATTGCAGAATTACCACCACCAGTAGATGTAATCTTATGTCCGTTAAGATCCAAAACGGTTTCAGTTTCTGCCACATCGTTTCCCCAAAGACCCAGGAAATTTACACCCGTAACATCACTTTGGAGTTGATAGGTTTTCCCTGCATCTAACTTGATTTGCCCGTTGTTATCTGCCGTGGGCAGATTTTCAACCGTTGCTGCATCAGCATCACCCGCTGCCAATGCTGACATTGGGAACATTGTCATAGCCATGCAAAGGGTCAGCAGCACAGCCATCAGTTTTTTCTTCATGAAAATATCTCCTTGTCATTGTGTTTTTTTCATTTTCCTAACGGAATCCTCATCTGGCGGGGTGCGTATGGCAATCGCTCTGCTGGCAGCCATGCACGTTCATCAATCCGAAACCGAACAAACTGATTGCCCCACCGCATTGCTGCTGCACAGAGTCCGAATAAGCCATACAAATCAACCCTCCTTTCCTACGCCACCTTTATCAAAAAGTACACTTTTTGATAGTTGATAGTGGCTTGAAAAATCCGGAAAATATCCTATACAAATTGCATAAAATTTTGTGTATATGGTTGCATTCAGGCAAGATTTGTGGTATATTTTTTCTAAGAATCCAACTCTCAAAAAGTGTACCTTTTGAGAGTAAAATTTAGCCTTTTATCCTGTTCTGGATGCGGTATTCCCGTACCCGCCGATAAAATGTCGCCGGGCTGATGCCACATTTTTGACTTGCCTGCTCAATTGTAATTTGTTTTTGTTCCCATGCAGATACAATATCACCGAAATCCTCCGGTAATTCTGTGACAGGTCTGCCAAATTGAATGCCCTTTTCCTTTGCTGCCGCAATGCCTTCCGCTTGGCGTTTGCGGATGTTTTCGCGCTCATTCTGCGCAACAAATGATAGGATTTGTAAAACCAGGTCAGCAATGAAGGTGCCCATCAAGTCTTTGCCATTGCGTGTGTCTAACAACGGCATATCTAAAACGCAAATATCTATACCGATTTCTTTGGTCAAAATGCGCCATTGTATTTGAATTTCTTCATAATTTCGCCCCAAACGGTCAATGCTCAGGATGTAGAGTAAATCCCCGGCGCACAGGCGCTTTACCATCTTTTTGTACTGCGGACGGTTAAAATCTTTGCCAGATTGTTTGTCTATGTAAACATTTGCACGCGGTATTTGTTTGCCAGACAGTGCAATCTGTTGTCTGTCCTCGTTTTGATCTGTGCTGGATACCCGGATGTAACCGTATACGTTTCCTTCCATTTCTGTGTCCTCCGATTTTGTGTAACCGATGTTTATTTATATTGATTTTCACTTTTTTGAACCATAAAAGGGCATGAAGCCGCTGAAAAATTGCAGTTTCATGCCCTTATTTTACTTGAAAAATTCATTTTATGCTTCGTATTTCATTCAGGTATGGGTCGAGGGAAAACCGTGCTTCGACTTCGGTCAAGTGGGAGAATAATACTTTTGCTGCGTAACAAAGCGCATTGCCATGGATTCGGGTACGGTTTGCGTAAAGTGTCTGGGCTGTATCGTAGAGGATTTTGCTGTTCAGCAAGTGCAGCCGGGAGCGGATATATTCCTGTGGGTAACAACATTTTCCTATCCGCACTTCTTCCGCATAGAACAGCCAGGTAATAACATTCTCGAATAACGATTGTTCATCAGGTTTCAGATAATCCAGTTCTGAATTTTCCAAAATCATATCCAGTAACTGCTTGTCCGCTTTTCTTTTTTCGACAGGAAATTTAATCAGCCATTCTTCTTTCGACGGACAGACTGACTGAATATCTGTATTTCTCTTTTCTATATTATTCTTATATATATTACTTGTGTGCAGATTTGACTGGTCTAGACATGACATTTCGACAGGTCTTGATGTGTCATTCAGACCGGTCTTGACCTGCGTTTTTGGCAGTTCTGGTTCTTCTGAAAAATCGTTCTCACTTACAGATTCAGGTGTTTCTTCCTCATTTGCAACATCCGAAATTGTAAATTCATCTTGTGAATCTTCCAGAGCCTCTGCTGGTGCTTCCTCATCAGGCGACACGAAAGGCGCACAGGAATAGCTTTGCGATACTTCATGTTCCACCGCTGCAAGATAAATCAAGTTTGCCAGTCCACGACCGCGACGCTGTTCCCAGATCAGATTTGCTTCCTGTAATTCCGCAAAACAAGCAATCGCTTTTTTATAGCTGATTTGCATTTCTTCTGCCAATTCGCCGCGTGTGAAGATAATGTACACTTCATTTTCATCATTTACCCAGCCGTTCCGCTACGATAACTGGCAGCGATTCAACAGAAATGTGTATGCAACTTTCGCGTGCAGGCTCATGGTTTTGTATTTCGGATCTGAAAACAGCCAGCGCGGCATCTGCATATGGTAAAAAGAAACAAAGTTTTCTCGTGTCATCAGTGCAAAAGGCTTCATTATTTTTGTACTCCTCTCATGTTGTCAAAATGTTGTTTTTCTACATCATCGGGATACCATATCCCATGATTCTTTTGTCATCCAGTTTGTATGAATTTCGGCGGACGCGATTACTGCTGTTGCCCTCAATGGTATGTACCCGTCCATCCTCGACATACTCCACAAACCCGATATGATTGGCAATTCCATCCTTGTCCCAATCGAATACAATGTACGCACCAGCAGGTGGTGTAGTCCCTCCGGCATACCACTGGTTTTTGTTCTTAAACCAGTTCATAATATCGTTGGAAACAGATAATTTTGGGCATATGCCGGACTGGATTAGTCCGCATTGTTCGGCGCACCAGCTTGTGAACATCGCACACCATGCACCATTCGGAACACCGAACCATGCACCATATTTTGTGTAACCGCCAGCTTGTTCCTGATAGCCGATTTCACCTGCCGCAACTGATAAAATCATCTGCCCGCCGACCAGATCGCCGCCAAGCAAACTGTACGAATAATACCTCAAAACGTGTGGTACATACTTTGGATCACCATAAACACGAACACCAAGTTTCGCTTTCTGATTCGCAGAAAATTCCGCGGCATTGGCTTCGGTGTAGCCGCCATATTTGCGCAGTGTCCATGAAATGTAACCTGCACCGTAGTTGTAACCCTGCAAAGCAAGTTTGATATGTTCCAAATCGGATGGATTCTGTACGTTAGCAGCCTTTAAACAATCTGCAAGTTCATGAATCCCGCAATCAATTGAATAAACCGGGTCAGTGATCGCATTTGGTTTATTGGCGAATTTTGTATTGTATCCGCATTCGCTTGCCTGCATCGGATCAAGTCCCTGTCCACCGGATTCCTGCATCATTACAGCTTCTATCAAGCTGATATATTCCGGAATATCATATTTCGCGGCATATTCTGCAATAATTGCCTGATACGCATAAACTTTTTCGCTGATGGGACTTTCTGCGTGTGATGTTGTTCCTTCGCCGCTAAGTACATTCGCTGCCGCGCCGCAAAAACACATAATAATGACCGAAAATATCGCAATCAGACTTGCCGCAAAAAGCAAAGTTCCATCATCATGCGCAGATTTTATGATTTTCTGCACAGCATTTTCTACGGCTTTTTCAACACGTTTTGTGGCTTTCTGACCAGTCTTAACTGCTTGTTGCGATTGCGCCAATTTGCGTCCTGCTTCAGTGGTTTGCCCTATCATCTTGATGTCAGCCTGGACTTCGAAATTATCTCTGGTCTTGATTTTTTGCCGAGGTGAATATGTTATTTTATGTGAATCGAGTCCGGTTTTTTTCGTTGTGCGATGCAGTGTTTTTACAGTGCGTGTTACAGGCTTCAAGGCGCGTTTTAACGGCTTTTCCCTTATGATCTGCGTATCATCCCGGCTGACCTCTGTGGCGGTTTCTGTGGACTTTTGCTGCGACTTTGCTCGTTTGGTTTTGCCCTTGGAAGTCCTGTCCGCCTTGCGCATAGCAATTTCAACTTGCTTGTTTTGCGATGGAGATTCCGCCGAAAATGTTGGCGATTCCAGTTCTGCTTCTAATTCTTCATGATCTTCTGGAGCGGTTTTATTTTCAATACAAGCTGGAAATTCTTCTGATGAATCCAACTGTTGTAATGTTGTATATAATATCCTCTCCTGCTGCCGCTTTTCCGCTTTTGTTATTGCCAATTGCCGCCCCTGCTCTTGTATCTGAATGTCCTTTTCCGCCCTGTTAATATGTTGTTTCTGCGGCGCATTCTGCTGGACATTTTTATTTTGTGGGACGGCATCCGTCTTCACATCCAGAACAGATTTTGCAGCAATTTTCTTTTTGATATAGGCTTCCTTTGTCTTAATTTCCGGCTGTTCTGAATGTGCTTCCGGTTCTGTGTCCATAGCAGGATTGATAAATTTTATCCGACTGCTGTTTGGATTTTTTCTTTTCGTATAGACCTCTTTTATTTTGATACGTATTTGCTTCGCAGATGCAGTTCTTATTTCTGGTGTATCAAAATCCTGCTCCAGTTGTTCCATATCTATATGTTCTGATGTTGTTTTATCTGGAAAATTTGCAAGCGATTCTGTCTGTTCTTTTCCCTCTGTTTTGCGTCCTTTTAACAATACTGCCGCACTATGAACCATCCGCCGGGACACTTCCGCGGCAGCATCTTCAAGCTGGTCACCACCATATTCATCCTGCTGTCCATCCTGTGCTGCATCACGCAATTGTGTTCGCAATCGCTCCGTTCCATCTTCCAAACCTCGCCGAATAATTTCCTTTGGAATTGCTTTTGCTTTCTCTTTCAGTACAGTTTTTGCTGTTGGTTTTTCTTTGATTTTACTGATAGTTTTTCACCTCCATCCAAATGAAAAAGAGCCGAAATCGGCTCTTTTTCTATCATTTTGTTGTTTCAGATGGTTTTGTTGTCATAAGTTTATACAGTTCTGTATCCCGTGGGAAATTGTCCGAAAACGGCACAATTGCACTCCCGCATTTCAGCAGACCATGCCCAAAATCAACATTTGTGATATACGAAAGTTGGGTATCCGAGATATTCAGCAAACGTGCAAGTTCAGCCCGATCTGTCGCTGCCTGATTGAGCATCACCAGAAATTCGCTGTTTGCCAGCATGGTTCTCGCAGTGTGCGACTGCAATAAATCATCCAGGTTCTGAGTAATCCCAGTGGGATGGATAGATCAGTATCACTTTTTTCAGTTTTATTTATCTCAGTATTATTAGGGGCGGAAATCCCGCCCTCTTGACCGCTGGTTTTCAGGGGTGCAGACTGCGGTTTTTCAGCAGTCTTGACTGTGGCACTGTCAAGCGGTCTTGACTGCTGGTTTTCCGCAGTCTGAACCGGCGCGGAGGGTTCCGGCTCCAGAATGAAGTTTTTAACGTAAATCCGGGCGGGGTGTCCCTGGCCCTGCTTTTTCCGTTCCATAAGGCCGATGCCCTCCAATTCGCGGAACAGCTTTGTCGCCTTGTCCTTGCCGCAGTCCAGCATGGCCATAGCTTCCTCCTGGGTGAAGTAGAGGAACACGCGCCCGTTATCGTCCAGCCAGCCGTTGCGGGCAGACAGCCCCATGCGGTCAAGCAGCAGGCCGTACAGCACCTTTGCTTCCAGTGATATGCCCTTGTAGCGGCGGTCGGTCAAAAGGATTTTCGGGATACGGTAGAAGCTGTACTGGTCGGCTTCATTCCCGTAGTAGTAATTCAGATTCAAAGTTTCCGGCATTTTCAAAGCCTCCTATCCAAATAAAAAAAGCCCCGGCGATCTGTGTCGTCAGGGCAAAGCGATGTATAGCAAAAAAGCCGCGCAGTAGCTGAACATCCGTCAGTTACTGCGCGGCTGATATGAATTAAAATCGGTATTACCGGGTTGCTGCCCGTTTGTCCTTTATGTGAAATGGTTCGTTATCACCTCCCGGCCTGCCCCCACCAAAGGGCGTATTTTAATGGAAAAAGAATGGTGGCAAATCCGAAATTCCTCTTTGAGATAGATTGCTCATGAATTTCTCTGTTCTCAGAAAACAACAATATATAGTGATATACACGTTGTTTCATTCTGTATTTAGTGTCTTGTGCGCGCTTTTCAACACTTGAGCAACCTTGGTAATAAGGGGTTTTCCGATTTGTCCTTATTATATCGTAAGGGCATAGTTGCGCTACGCTTTTACTGCATGAAGGATTTACTTTACAACAGATACAAGCATATCTTGGACACGCAACGTTTCAAACGACTTTACGTTATGCACATCTGGATGCCAGCACGAAAACCGCAGCATCCAATGAAATGGAACAGCTTCTGGGAACAAAAAATGCTTAAATCTTGCTGTCACGAAAATGAATGGTCAAAAGACATTTGAGGGAGGTTTGCGAGAAATTTGCGAGAAGTTGTCTGAAAACATCCATATTTTCGGACACTGCATTGATTGATAGAAAATCTAATGACTTATAAAATCAACCGTTTGGACTGCACAAACCGCATATTTTATATCAAATCAAAGCTCCTGCCGCTTTAAAAGGTTGCAGGAGCTTTTTGGTGCCGCCAGCCGGAATCGAACCGGCACGGTATCGCTACCGAGGGATTTTAAGTCCCTTGCGTCTACCAGTTCCGCCATGGCGGCATATAGCATATGGAATTTTTCAGTCAGCAGGTTTTGCTTTTTATGTTGGTATGCATAATTAGGTACAAAGAGTATATCTTTGCAATATCCACACTGCTCTAGGATCAAAAATTATCTTTCTCAATTTGAACCTAAAGCTATAATAATATAAAATCATTTATTTGTCAATCATTATCATGATAATTTTCGATAAATCACAAGAAAAATGCTTATCAGAAAAAAATTTTCGAAGCATTTTGGAATATACTATATAGATATCTATATAATAGCCAATATATTGGGACGAATGTCAGCAATCAAGGTCCGACATTTAAGCCAAAGCACATGTATATGGTCGGTGAAAAATAGATTAAATACAAAGCCTATCAATGACAGAGAGAAGTATAGAATCAATAGACCTCTTGCGAAATTAAGAAGCTGTACCAATAGATAAAAGATGTTATAATATAGGCATGATACAGAAAAATGAAAGACGCAGGTATGCGAGTGATTTGAGCGACAGCCAATGGGCAATCATCCAGCCGCTGCTTCCGCCGGCAGGAAACAAGAGCAAATGGGAAAAGCGGGAATTGATAGACGCAGTGTTGTATTTCGTGGATAACGGCTGCAAATGGCGGAATCTGCCTCACGATTTTCCGCCATACACCACAGTGGCCAATTTTTATTACGCCGCAATCCGAAGCGGGCTTTGGGAAAAGATCCGTGCGGCGCTAGTGGAACGGGTGCGGACAAACACGGGACGGAACGCAGACCCCAGCTACGCAATCATCGACTCGCAAAGCGTAAAAACCACCGCTGCCGCCGAAGAACGGGGAATAGACGGGGAAAAAACAAAAGGGCGCAAACGGCACATCGTAGTGGATACAATGGGAAATCTGCTGTCGGTGGTGGTTCATGCTGCCAACATACATGATACAAAGGCGGGAATTTTGGTTGCGCGGGATGCTTTCGAGAAATACCCATCCATTCAGAGATTTGGGATATCGCAAAACATTTGAACAGGATGTTTCCAGCGAACTGGGGCTTGGCGTTGACATTTCAATGCGCATCAAGCCCAAGTGGGAAATCCTGCCCAAGCGTTGGATTGTCGAGCGTTCCCTGGCCTGGCTCAACAACTTTCGCCGTCTTTCCAAAGACTACGAGATATCTGTTCGTTCTGCGCAAGCCATTTGCATCATCGTCGCTTTTCACACTTTATTAAAACGGTTTTAGTCTATTGGTACAGCTTCTAACTTTTTGCGGCCACTTCAAATGGTGATTGACTGAAATTTTTTTCTGAAACCGCGAACCGGATGACCAGTTAGATGCTCTTATGATTAGGCGCACTCCAAAACGCAAAAAAGAAGCCATCCTGCATTTACAGCATGACATATCAATCTTCTTTATCCATACCATCTAAAACTAACTGTGCGCCGCATCAAATGCAGTCAATAAAACGAAAGCGGGCGATTTTATGAAAAAAAGACTTGTGGCGTTCGCCATATCAGTCACGATGTTGCTGCCGCTGCTGCCCATACAGGCACAGGCGGCGGATTATGGGCAATATGGTTTTACTGAGGTCAAAACGCAGAAAGCAGATGATGATACTTATCATTTGCTGAAACACACAGCCACGGGCGCACAAGTGCTGTGGCAGGAAAGCGATGACACGGGACGTGTATTTATGGCGGGTTTCCGTACCCCGCCAACTGGCGGCATGGGTGAAAATCATGTGCTTGAACACGCGCTGCTTTGCGGCAGTAAAAAATATCCAGTGCGTGAACTGATGCACCAACTGGAAAGCACCTCGGTGGCTGATCTCATCAACGCCTACACCTCAGAGGACTATACCTGCTATGTGGCGCGCACGCAGAACGAAACGGATTTCTATAACCTGGCTGATGTATTCATGGATAGTGTGCTTCATCCACTGCTGCGCACGGAACCGAATATCTTCCGGCAACAAGGCATCCGGCTGGAATACGCGGACGGGAAAGCACAGTATAATGGTATTGTTTACAGCGAACTGCGGCTGCGCAATCTTGAAACAGAAGAACAGTCCATTAACCTTGTCAGCGATCAAATGTACCAAAACCTGTATGGCGACGGCTCACCCACCCGTGATTCGGGCGGCAGGATACCAGATATCTTTAATCTGACCTATGCGGACGTTATGCGGGTGTACAATACCTATTATAAGCCGTCTAATATGCTGGTTTATGTGGCAGGTAAGCAGGATATCAGCAAAACCTTGTCTATCCTTGATAAAGCGCTGGATACAGCAGAGCAAGGCAGTGTACCTGAAATCACATTTGACAGCAACCCTATCGCACAGACTGAAACCGTGCAGGAATATCATATAACAGATATGACAAAAACGGTTGATATCGGCTTTATGGCACACGGCCCGCAAGTGCTCGACCTCAAAAAATCGGATGGCTGGGGCGCGCTGGTTTCCGCACTGTATAAAAAGCTGTGCGAAAAATACCCGGACGCGCAGGCGTATACAGTCGGCGGCTTGGGCGGCGGTATTTATAACGTTGGTCTGATATTATCCGGCATTCCAGCCGCGCAGCGGAATGAAGTGATCGAAACCTTCCGCACCCTGCTTGACGAAATCGCGCGGGATGGGTTGAATGAAAAAACGCAAACCCAGGCGGTAGATGAGCAGAACCGTGGACAGCAATTTGGCAGTGAGGAAATCTTCCAGGGCTTTGCCTACGGCGGCGACCCTTTCGCCTGCCTTGGCAGGTCAGATGTGCTGGAAGATCTGAAAAAGGACAATGGCTATTTTAAAACCCTTGCCGCTGAATGGCGCAACACACCATACCAAACCATTGTCATTGTGGCTGGCGGCGCAAAGAAGAAAGATATTCTTGAACCACAGTTTTCCGGCAAACAGCTTGAACAAGCGAAAAAAGATACAGAAGTTTTTAACACATGGGTCAATACGCCTGCTTCGCCGGAGGCGATTGCCAGCCTGCCACAACTTCCACTGCGCGAATTTGAGGACGATCCGGTTTCCTATGACCAAAAAAATGAGCAGGCAGACGACATCTGCTGGTACCGTACAACAGATGAAGCTGCCGAGCCATCGTTTACACTGCAATTCCCTATCGCGGCAAAAGCGGACGATTTGCCCGCATGGTGCCTGCTGTGTGAATTGCTGAATGATTCTATAAGGAGCACCGGCGCTTCAGCCTGGTGCGGTGTTAGCGCCAACGAGAAAGCAGCCGACCGGGAAATACTGTATCCCACATTTGCCGTGAGCGGCACCGGAGAAACAGGCAAGGTGAGTGAAGCAGTACAGGCAGCGGCAGGCTGGCTGTCTGACCCGCCGCTGCACGATACCGCATCCCTCCGGGATTTTCTAACCAAACGTAAGGCACAACTGCGCAGTATTTACTCTGACCCATATTCAACCGAATACTGTTATTACCTAATGGCACAATCCCAACCCGAACGCTTCCTATGCGGCGCGCCAACCGGTTTTGACAATTCCTCGCCGCGCTATAAAGCGTTTATCGACGCGGCAGCCGCTAACCCGGACGGCGACGCGGCACTGCTTGCGCGGCTGCGCGGGCTGCTGGCATCCGCGCTCCAGCGCGGCGGCATTGCGGCGGATTTCACTGGAAGTGACACAGACTATTACGCATTCCAAACGGCGGCAAAAACGGTTCTTGCCCCGCTGCCTGAAGGGAATGCCGTTTCCTCTTGCGAATTCCTGCCCGGTGGCTGGCCAAGTGCGTTGGTTGTGTGCTCCAACGCGCAGGATTCCACTCATGTTATGCAGTTCGTTAGCTGGTCTGATGAACAGGATATGGCGGCACTGCGTGTGCTGGCCAAAGTGCTGAAGGCAAAATACCTGCTGCCTGAACTGCGCGACCGTCTTGGCGCTTACGGTGCGAATACATCGGTTGAGGCGGGACGTTTTAGCTTTTCCAGCGCGGGCGGCGTGCCGATTGATACAACGATTGAAGTTTATCAGCGGGCGGCAGATTGGCTGCGCAACCTGTCACTGACGGAAAATGAGCTAAATGGCTATATTATTGGTGCGCTCCGGGATTATGACGATAGAGCAAAATGGTCGCGCACAAGTGCGCTGGATATCGCACAGTCTGGCTTGACCCAAGCGGATTATGCGCGCGAACGCGCGGAAATCCTCAGTGTGACAACCGAACGGCTGAAAGCCTGCGCCCCCTTGCTTGATCAGATGAAAACACAGGGTCATGTCTTTGCACAGACAACAAAGGCAGCAGAAAAGAATGCCAAATATCCTTTTGCCTGCCGCGTTGATTCGGATACAGGTGCGGAAACGCCGCTGCTGCTGTCCAATATCGCGGAATCTGCCGACCAGACGCCGCTTACACGCGGCGGCATGGCTGTGCTGCTGGCACAGAGCCTGCGCGACCAATCAGCAGCTGAGCAATCAGGACTTGCACGGTTTGACGATGTAGCCCCAGGCAGCGAAACAGCGGATGCCCTTGCCAAGCTGCATGACCGCGGTTTGCTAAACGGCTACCCGGATGGCACATTCCGTCCAGATCATGCCATCACACGTGCGGAGTTCTGCGCAATTGCGTCAGCGCTATTGCGGGACGGCACACCAAGTGCCGCGCCGACATTCACCGATGTGCCTGCCAGCCACTGGGCATATGGCGTGATTTCGCGCATGGCGGCGCAAGGCATCCTCTTAGGCGGCGGAGATGGTACATTTCGTCCGGAAAGCCCCATCACGCGCCATGAGGCAACCCTTATTTTGCGCCGGCTCGCTGGGGGTTAACAAAATATTTTTCTCCCGCTGAGGAGAATATAAAATGTGGTAAAGCGCAATGGCTTAAAGGGGCAGCGATAACCGCACTGATATACAAAAAAGAGGGGAAAGTTGATGCTTTCCCCTTCTTTATTTCGTCAAAACGGTTCAATATATCCCTCACCGTTCTCTGCGAGTGATTCGACCGCCAGTTCGGCGCGCTCACTTGGATTGTCTGAAATCGAAACCGCATCGGTCAGCGTTTCGCATGCTTGACGCGGCAACGAAAAAAACCGCTCCATTGCGCCGGTATCATGTCCCAACTCGTTCAGAAAATTGAATGGGATATGCCCTGAAACCTTTTTCTTGTCCATACATAAGCCTCCTTTCGGTTTCAGTATGCGCCGGAAACGCGATATCATCAGCAGTAAAAATAGCATGGATATTTGCAGAAAATTTCGGAACCCACACGCGCCGGAAAAAAGGAGCCGCTTTATATTTTGTTTTGAAAGCATTTTCAAAAAGATTGGGGCTGTTCTTGCAATCTGCCTCCGGTTTGCCGTATAATAGAAATACGCAAAATCAGGAGGATCTTTTTTATGACAGATACCATTATTGCCATCTTGGCAAAAGAACTGAATCAAAATATAACGCATGTTGAAAATGTCGCAAAATTACTTGATGAAGGGAATACTGTCCCATTTATTGCCCGCTACCGCAAGGAAATGCACGGCACAATGGATGACCAAACCATCCGTACCCTGGCAGACCGGCTGCAATATTTGCGCGGGCTTGAAACCCGCCGCGCAGAAGTCAAAGAAGCCATTGCCGCGCAGGAAAAACTAACCGATGAACTTTCCGCCGCGATTGATAAAGCGCAAACCCTTGCTGAAATCGATGATTTATACCGCCCATTCCGTCCAAAGCGCCGTACCCGTGCTTCGGTTGCCCGTGAACGCGGGCTGGAACCCCTTGCCGCTTTGCTGCGCGATACCATCGGACAGGCAATGCCCGCAGAAGAAGCCGCACTGCCGTTTGTCAATGCGGAAAAAGAAGTTCTTACCCCACAGGATGCCCTTGCCGGCGCACAGGATATCCTCGCGGAGGATTTAAGTGATGATGCCGACGTCCGGAAACGCCTGCGCGCATTGCTGTTCCGCACGGGTATTCTGCATACCACAGGGGAAGAAGATGGCACTTATGCCATGTATCATGATTTTTCTGAACCGGTACAAAAAATACAAAGCCACCGTATCCTTGCCATTAACCGCGGCGAAAAAGAAGGGAAACTGAAAACAAGTTTATCTGGCGATGACGCAATGGCACAAATGATTTTGCGCGGCGCGCTCATCCGTGCGAAAAACCCATATATTGATATTCTGACCGCTGTATGTGAGGACAGCTACAGCCGCTTGATTTTCCCTTCGCTGGAACGTGAAATCCGCAACGACCTCACCGACGCCGCCAATGAACAAGCCATTAAAACGTTTGCGCTTAACCTGCGCCCCTTGCTGATGCAGCCCCCAGTCAAAGGGAAAGTTACCCTTGGATTTGATCCCGCCTACCGCACAGGCTGTAAACTGGCAGTTGTCGATGAAACCGGCAAGGTGCTGGAAACTGCTGTTATTTATCCAACCCCGCCGCATAAAAAAATAGAAGAATCGAAAAAAACCCTGTATCAGCTTTGTAAAACCCATGGCATTACTGCGATTGCCATCGGCAATGGCACCGCTTCCAAAGAATCTGAAATCTTTATTGCGGATTTTATCAAAGAATATGATGGAAACCTTGCTTATATGGTCGTCAGTGAAGCTGGGGCTTCGGTTTATTCGGCTTCCAAACTTGGCGCGGAAGAATTCCCGGATTATGATGTGTCATTACGTTCGGCTGTATCCATTGCACGCAGACTGCAAGACCCGCTTGCTGAACTTGTAAAGATTGACCCGAAAGCGATTGGTGTTGGGCAATATCAGCATGATATGCCCCAAGCCCGCTTAGGAGAAGCCCTGGACGGCGTTGTGGAAGATTGCGTTAGCTCTGTCGGCGTGGATATCAATACGGCTTCTCCGGCGCTGCTTGCCCGCGTTGCGGGCGTCAGCAAAGCGGTTTCTAAAAATATTACCGCTTACCGCGAAGCAAATGGACGGTTTGCCAGCCGGAAACAACTGCTCAAAGTCAAAGGACTTGGCCCCAAAGCTTACGAACAATGCGCCGGGTTTTTACGGGTACCTGATGGCGAAAATCTTTTAGACCGTACTGCTGTGCATCCGGAATCTTATGCCGCTGCCGAAACTTTGCTGACTTTAACCGGATATACTGCGGCTGATGCCGCAAATGGCAAACTGACAGATCTTTTGCCGCGCATTGACCAGCTTGGGCGTGAAGATACTGCTTCCCGCTGTGGTGTTGGCGTGCCAACGCTGATGGATATTGCCGGGGAACTGCAAAAGCCTGGACGTGATGTTCGTGAGGCATTGCCCGCGCCTGTTTTGCGTTCGGATGTCCTTGCGCTGGAGGATTTAAAACCGGGTATGGATTTAATCGGTACGGTGCGCAATGTGACTGATTTTGGCGCATTTGTCGATATTGGTGTGCATCAGGATGGGCTTGTCCATATTTCGGAATTATCCCATAAATTCTTACGCCATCCATCTGAGGCGGTAAAGGTTGGGGATATTTGTACGGTGCGCGTGCTGTCTGTCAACCCGAAAAACCATCGTATTTCCCTTTCAATCAAACAAGCGGACAAGGTATAATTTCCCTTCTTTTTGTGATGAATCTGGATTTTGATGCCACTTTGATGGATTTCGGATACGATTTTGATGCAACCTTGATGCAACTTGCAGCTATACTCTTATTTGTAAGGAAAACAGGATGCAATCCAAATCTGTTATCTGAATGCCATGGTTATCAAGGGTTTCTAGACCCTCGAAAATCTATTTTTATCACAAGGAGGTTGTCCATTTTATGAATTGTAAACCATGTGCTGTACTTGTTTTTGCCGCTTTATTGCTGGGTGGATGCCAAGCAAATGCTTCCCCAAACAGACCTGCTGCAAGCTCGATCCCTACACATTATGCCGAAACCATTGGAAATGTTATCTTTGACCTTTCGCCGGAAATCCCAGATGATTTTGATGTCACAGCGATTCCAAAAGTCGAAATCAAGGCAATCCAAAGCAGCGACCGCGAAATGGCTTTTCACACCTATGCTGTCGGCAAAACCATTACCAAGCAGGAATTTACCCCCGCAACGGATGACCCGGATTCTACAGACGGGCAGTATTCTTACCGTTTTCAGGATGGCGGAAATCTTTGTGCTGGCGGGACGACTTCCAGCTATTACTCTGCGTTTGGATATTACTATTCCAATTTGATGTATGAGCTTGAACAGTCAACACAGCCTGCCGCTTTCTCATTTGCTGCAATTGCTGACGCGGAACAGGCAGTGACGGACGCAATCCATAACTTTGGGTATGAAGGTGAATTTGCTTTCCAGTCTATCCCACTCGATTTTGAAACCGCAAAAACATTGGATACAAAAATCAAAAACCGTGCGGCAAAAGGAGAAATTGATAAAAACATCTATAACCCTAACTGGACAGCAGAGGATAACGCTTATATCTTTTATGGCACACAGAAAATTGGTGGACTTCCTGTATTTCATGATCCGTATTTCTCCGCCCAGATTGCCGCGCTTGATACCCCTTTTAATCAAACCATCCAAGCCATGTATACTGCCAGGGGATTGGAATCTTTACACATGACCTGTTTGTTTGATTATACCGAAACAAAGGATAGAATCCCTATCCTGCCTTTTGAGGATATCGCGCAGGCAGTCAGCCAAAAACTGAACCGGCAGGATTGCCCTGAACCTTATCAGGTATATCGTGCAAAGTTATTTTATGGCGTGCGTATCCCTGCTGTTTATACCACTTTAGATGTGTTTCCGATGTGGTATTTTGAAGTCAACGACCCACAAGACACCAAACGTCCACTCGTTGTGATAATCAATGCCGCAACCGGTATGGATATTGCCGTATAGAAAAAAGCCGCGAAAGCCTTGTCCTCCCGGATTCAGGACAAGGCTTTCGCGTGCCGCACCAGCGATATTGTATATACGTTGGGGCGCGCCAGTTCTGCCCTCCCTGATTCAGGGCAGAACTGGCGCGCCGGGGTCTGGGGACGATGTCCCCAGTGGGGTGCAGGGGCAAAGCCCCTGCCGTGGGGTATGGGGCGAGCAGCCCCATTACCGTATAAAATTCATCATGGTGCGCGGGTGGGTTTCAGGCGGGTCAATCTTGCCTTTGGCAGCGTCAATCACCTTAACCATCCATGCAATATTGCGCGCTAACTTTTCGATGACTTCTATACCCTCAACGTCCTGCAGCGCTTCGCCTTTGTTTGCACCATGTACCGCGTTCCAATAATCTGATGTCACAATCACCATTTCCATGGCGTCCATCAGCCCCAGAAGCTGCTGGTATGTTTCCATGCCGCCCGAACGGCGCAATGTGCATAATGCCGCACCTACTTTGTGATGGAATTGATTTTCACCACAGCAAGCTGCCAGCATTACTCTGTCCATGACACATTTCATATTGCCGGCAATGCCGCCATGGTATACCGGCGAGGCTAAAATAATCCCATCCGCTTCAATGCACTTGTCAATGATTTCATTTACCATATCATCTTTCTGAATACAGTGGATAGAACCAGTGTCTAGGCAATGATAACACGCTAAACAGGGTTTTACCTGCGCGCCCGGCTGCAAGACCTCAAATTCTATCCCTTCTGCCGCAAATACTTTGCCCATGCGTTCTAAACATAACGCATTGTTGCCATCTTTGCGCGGACTCCCATTGATTGCTACTACCTTCATGATGATCCCTCTGCTTTCTTTTTCCGTTTTTCCGCACTGCGCAGCAATAAAATCCGGTTGAGTACCGGCCCCATCAGCAGCGTAATGCAAGTCATATATAACCATAACATCAGCACAATAATTGCGCCCAATGAACCATATAATAACGAATATCCTGCAATATTATCCACATAAAACGAAAAACATACCGATATCAAAATCCAGCTGCAAAATGACAGTGCTGCTCCCGGCAAAACCTGCCGCCATGAAAGCCGGATATTGGGCAGCAGTTTATTTACCAGCAAAATAAACAGGAAGATGATACACATCGCAACCGGCATTGCCGCGCTTTCTACCGCATTTGTGATCACATCTGGCACTGGCAGCCATTTGCGAATCATCCGGAACGCTGTGCGCCCAAATACAACAAGCGCTAATGTCCCAATAATAGACAGCAAAAAACCACACGTGAAGACAAGCGACATCACCACTTGATATACCATGCCTTTGCGTTCCCGCACATGGTAAATCTCATTCACCTTGTACATCAGTGACCGCACTGCCCGCGATAAAAAATAAATCGTCAGCACTGTGCCGATTAACATCGGGCTGATGCGTGGCTGCCATGCCAAATATGTCATATAACTGCGGATGATTGACTGCACACTGATTGGCAAAAAACGCGTCACCATCTCAATTTCATCTTTCGACAGATTCAGCAGTGAAAACCCTGCCGTGATAAACATCAAAATCGGGCAAAATGAAAACAACAAAAAATAAGATAACTCTGCTGCAGCCTGCGGGATATTTTCTGTGAAATACAAAACAGCTAAATGCCGGAGTACCCATAAAATATTCCGTTTTTTCTCCATGCTTGCCCCCCTTTCCGCTTTATCCTATCAGTTTTTCCTGTTTTCACCGTATCATGCCGGATATCCCTAAAAAATTTTTCGCCATCTTGCAAAATTCCTCTTGATTTTCCGAACGAATGTTGTTATACTATTATCGAACGCAAATTCGAGGTGATCTTATGTTCGGAAAATCTGAAGCCTGTTGTTTTTCCGGGTACCGTCCAGAAAAATTTAACTTGCCGCAAGACCATGCCGCCGCTATGCTTGCGCCTGAACTCGAAACTGCTGTGCGCCATGCTGTGAAAGACGGCTACCGCTTGTTTGTTACCGGCATGAGCCGCGGTTTTGATTTATGGGCAGCACAAACCGTATTGCGGCTGCGGCAGGAAATGCCTGTCAAGCTGCTTTGTGCCATCCCTTTTGACCGGCAGTCCCAAGGCTGGGAACCTGAATGGCAAAGTCTTTATCACAAAATCCTTTTGAACGCGGATTTTGTCCAGTCTTTATCCCATGAATATACGCCAGACTGCTTTTTTATCCGCAACCGCTTTATGATAGAAGGATGCAGCCGCTTAATCTGCTGGTATGACGGCTGCCCTGGCGGCACCCGCTTTACCGTGCAGTGCGCCAAGCGGCGCGGGTTGGAACTGGTCAACTTGGCTGACCGACAGCTTTGCCTATTCCATACGGGCTGAAAACGGCACAGTTTTGCCCCTGTGCCGTCCTATGTATCCAAACCCGGTTTCACCAACGCGATTGCCGTACCTGTCGTTCGCGCCGGAAAATAAAACTGCGAAGCTCGGCTTCCGCATGGCCTTTTAGCCCATTAAACTCACAGCCATACCCATATATTGTTTTCTTATGTTCCTCAATCACATCCTGCCGCAAAATCTTGATGGTCAGCCACAATGGCTTTCTTGCCTCAAGAAACTGGAATTTCATAAGCGCGCCAATTGGCAGGGCATAATCACAAACAAAATAAATTCCCCCTGCACTAATATTCCGGGTGACAGCTGGGATTTTGGACGCTGGCGGACGTTCAGCGCCGGGTGGGATGAGCACACTGCTTAATTCTAAATTCATTTCCAAAGGCAGTTTTAAATCCTGCCGCCGCTGGTCAACCTCTAAAATTTCCAAAACATCACACTGCACGGATTGCCGTTCATCAGAAACATACATCGGTGCAAATAACCTGCATTGGCTGCGAATTAGCCCGGAAACGGAATCGAAAAATACCACAATAAATGTTTCAAACTGTTGGCAGTCAAAATCTCGGGGAACCATAAGCAGGATATTGTCTGAGGGGTCAAAAAATACTGACGCTTCACAGAGCGGCTGCCCTGCCGGCGTGAGGACTTCTGCCTTTTGGCAGTTAGTTGATATTTCCACCTTGGATTCCTCCCAAATTGTGCCCCACCCAATGGGACATCTGATAATTTCCACTTATCATTATATAGAAAAACGCCCATTCAGGCAATAGGCAAAATAAAAATCCTATATTTATCCCTTATTTTGTGATCCTAAATTGACAGCTTTGCGGATTCATGAGAAAATAACATTAACAGCCAAAAAGGAGGTTCTATATCAATGAAATGGATGAAAAAAGCAATCTGCGCCCTGCTTGCAGGGCTATGTCTGGTACCTGCCGCCAGCGCTGCCGGGACAGGCAATTTATCAGCAGAAGGGGCAAAAGCCTATCTGGATATCCTGGACGCGGCACAAGATCCACTTGGTATCGCGTGGATGACTCAGGAACAGGGCGTTTTAACTGATTTGTACAGCGGACTTGCCGCGGCGCGGTTGATTGATTTCGATGGCGATGGCATACCGGAACTTTATCTATGTGCCTCTGACAATCCTGATTTACCGCTGAAACAGCGCGTTTACACTTGGGACGGCGCCAAAATCATCGATTTGCAGGCACCGGAATCTGTCAGCAGTTTTGGAACCGATTTGTCCCCAGAATATCTTATCTATGAAGACGCGCAAAAAGCCTATCTTGTCGATGGGCATGAAGTGATGAACGGCGGCATAGTCACTTATTATTCCAAGAAAGGTGATAAGATGAAAGCCGCGCTGCAATATACCGATGCAGAGGCTGAAAATCCAGACGGCACATGGGGCGCCCATGCCTGCACGCTGGATGGGAAACCTGTTTCCTATGAAGAATTAAGCAACACCCTTCGTATCTTCACTGCCGGTATGGAAACTTATGAACAAAGTTTTTGGTGGACTGTTGGCGAATACAACAATCCTGAACCTGTTATCCTGGAAACCATCCGTCAGCTAAAAGAAGTGGCACAGCCTACCGCGACTGTTTCCGCCGCAAAAGTAACGCTGGATGGCAAACCAGTAAAGCTGGATGCTTATACAATCGCTGGGAACAATTATTTCAAACTGCGTGACCTTGCCGCCGCGTTGAACGGCTCATCAAAACAATTCGATGTGACTTGGAACAGCAGCCAGAACCGGATTGACTTAACCAGCGGCTTAAGCTACAGCGGCGCACAGCCGATTGCTTCCCTGCTTACAAACCAGCCTGCCACGCCAGCCAGCGCGGCGGTTTGGCTGGATGGCAAAGCTTTATCCCTGAAAGCCTATACCATTGCAGACTATACTTATTTTAAACTGCGCGACCTTGGCCAAGCAATGAATTTTGCTGTCGGCTGGGAGAACGGCACGGTTATTCTGGATACCGCAAAACCATACAGCGAATCATGAAAAAAAGGTGGCAAGCCCTTTCAAATGAGGCTATAATAAAAGGCGGCATCCGCGGTTCACTGCGGAAGCCGCCTTTCTTAAAAAAATTTTGACTGCGAGGGGAATGCAAAATGCTTGAAACCATAAAATCCATTGCAAGGCAAGCCGGAGCAATCGTTTTATCCGCGGACGCGTCAGGCGTCCGCGAAAAAGGTAGCCGCCGCAATCTGGTCACACAATATGATGTCCAGGTTCAGGAATTTATCCGCCGTGCGTTATTTGCCGCTTATCCGACGGTCCATTTCATCGGTGAGGAAAATAATGCGCAGGATGACGCTCTGCATGGGTTGGCATTTATTGTAGACCCAATTGATGGCACAGCAAATTTTGTGCGGGGTTATCGGGCTTCTGCCATTTGTATTGCTGCCGTGCAGGATGGTGTTACTGTCTATGGCGTTGTCTATGACCCTTATACAAACAGCTTATTCTCTGCCCAAAAAGACCATGGCGCTTGGCTGAATGACCAGCCCATCCATGTCAGTGATATGCCGCTTGCGGAAAGCATTATCTGCCTTGGCACAGCTTCTTACTATGCTGATACCTTTGACCATACCTTCCGGTTGGCACGTGCACTGTTTGACGCGGCGATGGATTTGCGCCGCTCTGGTTCCGCTGCGCTGGATCTGTGTTATGTCGCCTGTGGGCGGGCAGACCTGATGTTTGAAGCCCGTTTATGCCCTTGGGATCATGCCGCAGCCGGGTTAATTGTTACCGAAGCAGGCGGACGCATCAGCCAGTTTTCGGGCGCGTCTGCCTCGCTGACCGAAAAATGTTCTATCCTTGCGGCAAATCCCCGCGCATGGCAGGAATTTTTTGACCGGGGTTTTGATGTGCTATGAAAAAATCTGTTTTCCTGCCCGCGGTGCTTTGCACCGCCTTATGGGGCAGCGCGATCCCAGTGGTGAAACGCGGCTATGAAATTTTCCGCATTGCCGGGGATGATACCGCTGCGCGGCTGTTTTTCGCCGGGATGCGGTTTACCATTGCGGGGCTGCTTGTGCTGCTGATTGTACTCATTCGGCGTGAAACGCCGTTTTTCCCCAAGCGGGATGCCCTGCCGGGTATTTTATCGTTATGCGCGGTGCAAACGGTGATGCAATATGTGTTCTATTACCTTGGGCTGGGCAATACAACCGGTGTGCGCGGTTCGGTTTTAAGTGCAACTTCTACTTTCTTTGCCGTCTTTGCCGCCCATTTTGCCTTTGCCGATGACCGTTTGACGCTGCGCAAAAGCATTGGCTGTATGATCGGTTTTGCCGGTGTTATTGTGATTTTATCCAGCGCCGGGTTTGGCGGGCAGCCCATCACCCTGACAGGGGAAGGCTTTATGCTGCTCAGCGCAGTAGGTCAGGGGTTCGGTGCTGGCATCAGCCGCCGCATTACACCTGGGCGTGACCCGATAGCCATCACAGGCTGGCAGCTCAGCATTGGTGGGTTTATCCTGCTGCTGATCGGGCTTGCCGGCGGCGGCGCAGGCGGGATTACCATCACATTGCCTGGCATATTGGTGCTTGGGTATTTATCCCTGCTCAGCGCGGCTGCGTTTACCATTTGGACAATGCTGCTCAAAGAACATCCTGTG
>CAXHNU010000015.1:0-8114 GCA_964017555.1 uncultured Butyricicoccus sp.
TTTGGAGATACTTCATGATCTACTGGAATCGCCGCCGCATTTGCTCTGCCAACGATGGGCTCCCTCCTCTTGTCAAGTGTTAAACCTATATTAAGTAACGATTATCGCAAAAAAATATTTTCAACTTTTCCATTGTCAATGATGATTTTATCGATATATTTTCTCCAAAATTCCTGCTTTCCCTCATTTGAAATTCCGCTATACACATCTTTCCAACCGCCCGAAAACACCTCATGTATCTTTTCCATATCTTTTGCTGGTATGTCTTCCGGGATTGCATCCAGCGCGGCTTGCAACTCGCTGTGTTGCCTTTTGTAGTCGTCCATGGATATTATCTCATCCACATACAATTCAGCTAATCTGGACAACTTGCGCCGAATCGCATCTCGCTCAGCTTTATGCGATACCGCACCGGATTTGTGTATACTACCACTTACCATACGAACAGTTTCCTCTATGTTATCCATTAGCGCAGATTCTATGGATTGTTCTGTGATAACTTTTTTGCAATCACAGATAAACCGATCAGCGCCATTGCAGCGGTAATATATATAATTCGTGTGTGCCCGTTTTGCGGTTTTCCCCGCCATCCGCGAGCCGCAATTGCGGCAACTCAACAACCCGGAAAATAGATATATACGGTTGTCCTTGGTTTTTCTTGTATTCTTTTTTCTGAGGGATTTTATGTATGTATACTCATCATCCGTAATTAGCGGCTGAATTGCGACACCGCAGAAATCTCCAACATACGCTCTGCTATTCACCATGTCGGAAAATGTGCTGTAGTTTAGCCGTAGCTCCGGGAATGCCCGGATAACACGGGAAGAGCTTCCCGTGCTCATGTACATTTCAAATGCCTTTCGGACGATAGGCGCGGTTTCAGGGTCTTGTATGACACGCCTATTTTCTCGCTTGTAGCCTTTTGGCAGTTTGCCAGTCAGACTTTCGCCCCTTTCTTTTGCCGCCCGCATGACGGCTTTTATACGTTCGCTGGTGCGGTCTGCTTCATCTTGCGCCACGGATAGCATGATATTTATTTTTATCCTGCCAGATGCCGTGGAAATGTCGTAGTCCTCCTGTATTGTGCGCCAATTGACTTTATGCGCCTCAAGGATTTCCTGTACCTTATAGTACTCGCCGATATTGCGGAACCAGCGATCCAATTTGGTAAATGCAACAAGGTCAATTTTGCCTGCTTCGATATCACATAGTAGCCGCTGCAACGCTGGACGCTTTGTCGCTGCTTTTCGGGCGCTGATACCTTCATCAGCGTACACGCCAACCACTTTGACCTTTTCTTTCTCCGCCCATGCTTCCAGCGCGGCACGCTGGGCATCCAGCGATAGCCCGTGTATGGCTTGTTCTTGGGTGGATACGCGGATATATAAGGCAACACGTTTTTTTGGCATAAAAATACCCCTTTCTTTTCACATTTAAGTGTGATAAAATAGGGGTACTGGAATTGTAGGAATTTTTCAGTACCCCATAATCCCGTTTGGTGTTGGCGCACTGAGCGGGATTTTGCTTGTTTTGCTTATTTGTTTGCTTAAATTTTGCTTTTATGCTATACTATAATCGAACCACTGAAAGAACGAATGCTCCGTAGGTGGTGTTTTTTATTTGCTTTTTATTTGCTTTTTGTTTGCTTATTTGCTATAATAATAGCATAAGAGCATTAGACGTAATGCGGCGTCTCTAATCCGCCCCTGTGAGTAACCATCCCACCAATACGGGAATGTGCGAAATCAGGGGCTTTTTATTTTGCCGATACGGGAATTCCCATATCGGGATTTTTTATTCTTATCCATACCTCATGTCCGTTCGCTTTCGCGAAAATCATCTTTCCCGGTTCGTATCCGGATAACATTTCTGCAAATAATTTTTCAGAGCATCCATATGCCCTATCATATGCCCTATCATATTTACAATCGCATTCAAATAGCGCACATTTTGTGCCGGAAATATGTGGGCATCTGCCAACCGTTTTCGTGGCTGGAATTTCAATAATATTCATTTTTCCTCCCAGTTGGTGTATCAGTTGGTGAGTGGTTGTTTCAGATTTTGCAATAACCATTCGCGCAACTCTAATGCGCCTGCATCCAGTTCGCTTTCATCACATTCTGCATATTCCTCATAACAATAAAGCAGCGTTTCTGCTAAATCGTTTATGGAATCAATGCGGTCTGCACCTACGCCAAACACATCTGGATAATCACCGAAATATATGATTTCATATCCATTTTCGATATCTTCAACTTTTAACCTACCTTGATTTTCATGGATAAACCAAACCAGTTTAGCTATTTTTTTGATTCTTTTTATTTCTTCTGGCGGCATATCATCAAACAAGGAGGTTCCTGTTTTGGCGTTTTTTATTTTATTTTTCAGTGACACTTTTACTCTCCTTTAAATGATTTCTTTCAAACCAACGCACCATATTTTTTGCTAAATCTCTGGTTGCTTCCCCGAAATCTTTGCCCACGCCTTTAAATTTAGGCGAATCAAGGAAATATATCATTTCCCGGTTGTCGTCCAGCTTCACCCTTGTTATTTTATCTAGGTGTTCAAGGATAAAAAATTGGGTTGAAACGAGTTTGTCAAATTTAGTAATAAGGATATCTTCAATTGACATTGTTACACCTTTTCTCTTTGTACTTTCGTGACCTTTGCCTTCTTTTTGTTTCGCAACCCTTTCCGGATTTCTTTACAAACCTTATACCCTTTGGGGACTTTTACGCGTGGTAGCGGCATAATGCCATTCGCTTCTATTATTTCTGCGCGAGTTGGCGGAATCTGTTCAAATTCTACTTCCTCTACGAAAAAATTTTCGGATACGTTGTATATCAATATGCCTACAATATTGCAGTGTGCATCTCTTTCCAGCATTACACTCCCATCGCGTTCTGTGCCCATTACACACGCATCACGTTGTATCAAAATGTGCATCTCATCCGTAACGGGATTATATTCTATTTGCATGGTTTCCTCCTTTGGGTTAATCGTTTTCGGCTGCAATTGCTGCGCCTATTGCAAATAGCGCCGTCACAATCAATTTAACATCGTTATTTGCAGTTATCCCCCATACGTACATTATCACACAGGCGACTGCGCAAAAATTACATATTGCACGCTTCATTTGTACTTCCTCCTTTGTCATAACCTTTCATCGTACAGCAAATTTTACTAAAAAATAAATTGCCCATAGATAGAAGATTATGATATTTTTCGTAGAATTATCGGGTATCCTGCGAATTGTTCCCGCCCCTTCCTGATGGTAAAATATCTGTCAGGAAGGAGGGAAACAAAATGCAGACAACCAATAAAATGCGTGAATACATTATTCGCGTAGTGTTAGATTGCGATAATATGCAATTCATAGAACTATTATATTATCGTGTTCGCAATTTGCAAAAGATTTTGCATTTGCAGTAATCTTTCGAGCGGCTTATGCCGCTCTTTTTTTATCCGAAAAAGCTGTTTAATGCTGTCTTGACAATCTCTTTTTGCTCATTGGTTAGTTTCCAATATTCACGCATGAGTTTTTTTATAAACTCATCATCTGACAACTGGATTTCTGCACATACCCGGTCAAATTCTTCATCTGGATTCAGCGTTACATATGGCTCTCCTTCACCGGTGCGCAACCATTCTTCATTAACACCAAATTCCCGGCAGATATCAATAATGGTACGGTCGCTGGGGTTTCCTTTGCTTATCAACTTGGAAATATATTGTTGCGTTACGTTTAAGCGTTCGCCGAAAGCTGTTCTTGTCAACGTGGAATCATCAACGACTTTCTTTATTCGCTCATTTATTGGCTGCATTGCATCACCTCATTTCTGATTTTATGATAACACGTAAAAACAACACTGTCAAGAAAAAATACAACTAAGTTTCAAAAAACGCTTGACATGGAATCTTATTTTTGATATAATACAACTAAGAGATGAGGAGGTGAGAATATTTGAAAATCATATTACTGATTATTATTGCAATATGTGCGCGTGGGTGGTTCTTGCAACGTATAAGCACAATGTCGTTGCTTTGGTATATGCAAGAAAAAAACTGCCCTCTCCCATCTGAAAACGAATTGGAAAAGAGCAGTAGAGCGGTTGTTCAGCACATGGTCAAAGATTTTTTTGGAAATGTGCGTTGATGAATGCTGTTGTCATGCCGTTAGCAATTGCAGTTATTGCACTAAGTGAATAATTCCTAGCGGCTGGCAATACTTTCTTGATACTTTTCCATTGGTCAGTATCGTGTATTGATGCAAGGAATTCATGCCCTTGAAATGTAATAGATGTGATATTTCCGTGATATTCGCCATCTGGCCAGCGTTCGGTTTCGGTAATGTACCCAGCTTGTTTTAAATTTGAAATTGCATAAAATATATCCAAATTGTTATATTAAGGCAATTTGCTGCACAAATCATCAAAGTAAACAAAGCCACGTTGAACATTTCCATCGCTATCTAAAGTGAAATAGTCAAGTTCTTCAAGCTTTAAAAGAACATCACGCAAACACTCATGATTCAACTTCAACAGAATCACCTCCCTTCTCACTTTATATTTTATCACAAGTGAGTAGTGCGAACAAGAAAGGAGCACAAATATGATTCATAACATTTGTAAAGAAAAGATTGCTGATATTGAAACCATGCAAAAGCAGATTGAAGCATTGCCACATGACCAGCAGATGTATATTGCTGGTGTGATTATGGGGCTTTCACTGGAAAACGCAAACCAGCAGCCCGCCCCGGCGCAGTGAAAGGAAGTGGTTATGTGATTGACGTAAGAGATTCTCTCGCTGATGAAATCCAGAAACGCGGATTCAAACAGACAGTAATCGCGGAAAAAGCCGGACTAACAAAACAACAGCTTTCGGATATTATCAGTAAGCGCCGCAAGCTGGATGCAAATGAAATGTTTGCTTTATGCAAGGCAATGGGAATCATGCCAAATGTTCTATTCAAAAAAGCGCAAAAATCAGCATAAGAAAGCCGGGGGTGTCCTGGCAGACATCCCCGGCGGTGAATTAACGTATGTAGTAAACGTTAACCACAATGATTGTTCGTTTTTGGGTGATTAAGCGTGCGAACAATCCGGCAATAAAATTACGCAAAAATTGCATAATTATGCCCTCCTTTGCAACATATTTGTTGCATTGCAAGGCGGCACTATGCTAAGCATTGCAGCATGACATAACGCCATGGCGTAATAATTAACCAATATTATTATACGCGAAACAAAATACAAATGTCAAGATTTTTGAATCGCTTAATGTAGCACGGTGAAAAGAATGTTTTATGGTAGACCCTGAAAAAATCCCATACAGAAAAGGTACACTTGCCTATAATCTAATGGTTGATGACTGGTCAGACCTGACGGCGGCACAAATTGCAGAAGTTTTGGACGTACCATACACAAGTATATTGTCAGTAACATCGAAAATACGCAGAGAAACCGGATATATTGTTCCATATGTACGGCTTCAAACCAAT
This sequence comes from uncultured Butyricicoccus sp., assembly GCA_964017555.1. GTDB lineage: Bacteria > Bacillota > Clostridia > Oscillospirales > Butyricicoccaceae > Butyricicoccus_B. Next base: position 5,501 of record CAXHNU010000015.1, read on the forward strand.
GGAAAGCCGCTGGTACAAAATGAAACACAGCGAAAGGATGAAATATATGAATAAAATAACTATCCCGGTTGAACTTGAAGGGATGGAAGCAGCACAGAAAAGTGTTGCGCAGTTGGTCGAAATACTGAAAGAAGCCAGAACATTGGCAGATGCGCTGGCTTCTGACTTGCAAAAATTAAAAACACCGATAAATTCACCAACGGATATTATCGAGAAATCAATATCATCCGCTATTGAACGGGCGAAAGACAAACCCATTACATGCACATTAGAAATCGACAAGAAAAAACTTGGAGAAAAAGCGTTTGAGCCAAAACACTGTATGTGTGACATTCCCGGATGGGGCGGCGGTTTTTCATGGCGTGAAGTTACCGAAAATTGCGAAGTTACATTTCATGAATCAAAAGCGCGGTTCTGTCCATGCTGTGGAAAACGTCTTGAAAGCAACCACGATACCACAAAGGAGGAAACAACATGACATTAAAAAACCTGTTTGGCACAGCAAAAATTTGCGACTGTGCCAACTGCACCGAAAACCGCGACATGGGCGCGGACGGCTACTCGCTAGAAGCCCGCCTCCCATGTGGGCAATACAACTGCTGGATTCGCCTGCACAAGCAGGCGGGTTTTCTGGCAGGAGATGACACACAAAAAACAAAGGCAGAATCAAAGCCCACAAAGCGTACGGGATGGCGGAATGGCAGACCATCAGAAAAAATAAAGCAATAAAGGGGGCAGGGAAATGACTGAAACACAGGTGAAGGTAATAGAAAAAATTCTGTCAAAGGGTGACAGAGTGGAAATAATCCCTGGTAAAGAAAATATCACAATTTTGCGCATAAGGCGCGAAAAAGTGAAAATTGAAAACGGTTCCCCGTCCTAAATGGTGGATGGGAAGAGCAAAGAGGTGCTGACTATTTAATAAATAGTTGGCACTTTTTATTTGTGAGATTATGGAGGTCAAAACATGACAGACAACGCGCCCAAAAAAATGTACAAGCCTGGCGAAAAAATCCCCATGACAGAGGATATGGTTAGTTTCCTCTGTCAGCTTTGGGCAAGGGATAAGAACCTGGAGTTGAAATCCGTGACATATGAAGATTGCCGCGGGAAGCATCATCAAATTTTATATTAATGGAGGTCGAAACAATGATACTTAAAGTTGAGTTGGATAAAAAGGAAATTGCAAAGAGTTTGGTGCATAAGCCCGATATGCTATTCCATGATGGCGAACTAGCCGAAGTCGATGTAACAGTGACACACAATATCAAGGGAATTGAAGATGCCATTGATGCGCTTAATAGCGTGGCTGATGCAATCAAGAATCCAAAACCAGGCATCAAGGGAAAACTTGGTGTGCTGAATGATAACATCAAGAAAACATTCAGTGAGTTTCTGGATGAAAAGAAAAGCCAAGAAGATGCAGAACATCAACCAAAAGTTGATAGCTTCCCTACTGTGGATATCACGTTACATAACATCCCGTTCTGGTTTGAACAAGGGCTTTCAAAATTTGTGTCATTGACACAAGATCAGCAATTCAATATCATTGGCGCTATTTGCAACTTTGCAATGATGAATGAAGACCTAAAGCCGGAATAATCCCAGCGCGGTTTTGAGGGGCATCCGCTTAAAAACCCCATCCCACGGCGTGTACCGCGCAGCCATATTCAAACCTCCGTTTTTATGCGGTTTCTGGAGGGTTTCCGCACAAAAAGCCCTACCCCATTACTTCCAGCGAAAAAAATAATTTATGAAAGTAGGTGAGATTTACTTCTGATAATGGTATGTTATTGCATTCATATTGTTCTGTTTTTACAAAGTTTCATTGCTGGAAGTAGCAATCCCGGTGTGCTAGCTGCCGGGATGATATGCCCCATGCGTCAGGCTGGAGCCGGTGCAAGTCCGGCAGGGGCAAACAACCAAAGGAGGAATACATACAATGCCACAAAAATACCGTTACATATTAGCGTGGCTTGCCATCATCGGCATGATTGCAGCGGTTTGGTTCTGGGGATTTCACCGCCAGCCAACCTTGCGCAGTTGCATTGCCGGATACCTCAGCGCATTAGGTATTATGTCAGCATGTGCGCTGTTAAAAGCCTATCTGCGACACGACAAACGGAAATCAAGCAGAAAGTTGGTGACAAAATAAAAAAATCCCTGCCGAAAGGCAGGGAAGGACGTAAAAATGAAAAAATTAATTTCCTGTTTATTATACAGGAAAAATGGAGGTATGTCAAATGGAAATGTATAAGGGTTTTGATAAAGACCTTAAATGCAGAGATTTTCAGTTTGAAATAGGAAAATCCTATCACGAAGATACGGCAAGCTTGTGTGAAACAGGGTTTCATGCCTGTGAAAATCCGTTGGATGTGTTTTCGTATTATCCGCCCGATAAATCGCGTTATTGCAAGGTAATGCTTGATGGTGTTACAGAAGAAACAAAAAACGATAGCAAAAGATGTGGTACGGATATCCGGGTTGAATCAGAAGTAGAATTAAGTGATTTTATCAGATTAGCAGCAACAACGGGAAACGGTGCCCATGCGGCAACCACGGGATACGGTGCCCATGCGGCAACCACAGGATGCGGTGCCCATGCGGCAACCAC
>CAXHNU010000015.1:8124-41469 GCA_964017555.1 uncultured Butyricicoccus sp.
AACGGTGCCCATGCGGCAACCACGGGATACGGTGCCCATGCGGCAACCACAGGATGCGGTGCCCATGCGGCAACCACAGGAAACGGTGCCCATGCGGCAACCACGGGAGATTACGCCCATGCGGCAACCACGGGATACGGTGCCCATGCGGCAACCACAGGATACAGTGCCCATGCAAAAGTAAACAGTAAATCTGCTTTTGCAGTTGCGTTGGGTATTGATTCATTCGCTGCTGCACCGGTTGGCGGATTTATTATACTAAGCGATTGGCGAAAGATTGATAATTGCATAAAGCTTTATGGTGCAAAAACGTTTCAGGTTGACGGAGAAACCATAAAGGGCGATACATATTACAAACTGGAAAATGGGCAGTTGGTAGAGGAATCTTAAAAATGGAAATACAGGAAAACCGCCTTGTAGAAGCGGTTGAAGCAATTCACGCAGTGAAAACCATTCTGGGTTATGGATGGGTAGTTGATGTTTTTCTGAAAGAATCACTGTCTATCCATGTTAAGCAACCAGATTTTTTTGAAACGTTTCCAGAACATGAAACGGAAATTTCGGAAGATGATTTTGCAGTATGGGAAAAGCATTATGTCATATTTGGTGGTGTTGAGTTTTTCTGCTACACAATAAAGAAGTTAAAGGAGGATCACAATGACTGACCCTAGAAACGGATGCCCGGAACGGGAATTAGAACCGCCAGAAAGTGAAATCTGTACATACTGCGCTGTGTGCGGGGAACCGATTTTTCGCGGCGAAGGGTGCTATCGATTTTTTTATGATGGCAAATGGGTGCATGAGGATTGCTTAGATGAATATTTGCGCTTGCATTACAAAACACTTGCAGACTAGGAGAACACATGATGAATTTATATGAACTCACGTCAGAATTGAAAACCGCGTTTGAAAACCTCACGGTTGACGAAAACACCGGCGAGGTCTACGGATTTGAAAGCATTGATACGCTCGATATCGCTTTTGAGCAGAAAGCAGAAGCATACGCGTTGACAATCAAAAATCTGCTGGTTTTTTCGGATGCAATCAAAATGGAGATTGATGCGTTGAAATCTCGTGCAGATGCGGTGAAGAAAAAGGCGGAGCAATTAAAAACACATCTTGCAGAGAGTATGCAGGCGGTCGGAAAGGACAAAATTTCAACGCCAAAAGTTGCGCTTAGCTTCCGGAAATCAACATCTGTGCTGATTACGGATGAAACTTTAATCCGCGATGATTTGTTTAACGTAAAGATGACAAAAACACCAAACAAAACAGCAATTTCAAAATTGCTTAAGGCGGGTGAATTTGTTCCCGGCGCGGAAATCATTGAATCGCAAAATATCCAAATTAAATAGGAGGTCGTTACATATGTCTGTTTTTTCTCCGGCAGTCCGCAAGAAAGCAAAGTTGCGGCTTGCCTTAACGGGTGTTTCTGGAGCAGGGAAAACACTGGGTGCGCTGTATATTGCTTATGGCATCACGGGCGATTGGTCAAAAATTGCGCTGATTGATACAGAACATGAGCGGGCACGTTTCTACGCTGACCGGCAGGATTTAGGTACAGGCGCTTTCTTATGGGCTTCCTTGTTACCGCCGTATTCACCAGACAAATATAAGAATTTTGTTGCTGATGCGGCTACTGTTGTCGGTTCCGATGGTGTTGTCATTATAGACAGTTTTAGCCATGCTTGGAAAGGTAGCGGCGGCGTGCTGGAAATCAAAGATAAAATCGCAGACCAGCGCGGCAAAAACAGCTATACCGCATGGAACGAAGCTGGCGCGGCACAAAATAGCCTTGTGGATACAATCTTATCTGTGGATTGCCACACAATTGTTACTATGCGTTCCAAGATGGATTATGTTTTACAGGAAGACGAACACGGCAGAGTATCACCAAAAAAAGTAGGGCTTGCACCTGTACAACGTGATGATACCGAATATGAGTTTGATATTGTGATAGATATTGCGCGCAATCATTTTGCAACGACAACGAAAGACACAACATTTTTAGACGATTACTGCGCAATCATCACACCAGAGCTTGGACAACAGCTTGCAGCATGGCTGGATGATGGCGAGGAACCGCCGCGCTGCGAGGAATGCGGGGCGGTTATTACACCCGCAAAGAAAAAATCCGCACAGCAATTTGCCGATGGAACACGCAACCATACAGGCAAATCACTTTGTGTGAAATGCTGGGACAAGTGGTATAAAGAACACCAAAAAGCGCAAGAGCAAAACAAAGGGCAAGAGCAACAATGACAAGTCTTAAATTTCGAAAAGCCCAAATAGTCAAGCGGCACTTGTGCTTGCTGGTGGACAACCTTCCAGCAGCGGCGCAGTTTGTGGAAAACATGAAGGGTGGCGTTGAATACACTGCAACCATCAAACGACAACGGCGCAGCCTGACAGCCAACGCCTATGCGTGGCAACTGATGGGGCAGCTTGCAAAGGCGCTAGGTATCCCTACAAATGAGGTATACCGCAACTTAATTCTTGAAATGGGCGATAATTTCGACATTATCGCCTTGAGAGAGGACGCAGTGCAAGCCTTTACTGACCACTGGCAAGCAAAGGGGCTTGGCTGGATTGTAAAACCGCTTGGAGCGCACGTATTGCGCGGATATGTGGAGGTAGCCGCGTACTATGGTTCCAGAACATATGACAGCAAGCAGATGTCGGAATTGATTGATTTGATTGTGTTGGAATGCAAGGAACAGGGGATCGAAACATTGCCGCCTGAACGATTATCGGCAATGGTGAATGAATGGAGTGAAATACGTGAACAGACGGACAAAAGCGTTGCAAATCAGCCATAAAACCCGTGAGCGGGTATACTCACGTGATGGGTGTGAATGCGTGTTGTGCAGGTTGATGCTGGATTGCCACAATAGCCACAACCTGCAATGCGCTCATTTCATTGGCAGAGCGCAAAGCGGATTGGGAATTGAGGAAAACCTTGTTACCCTGTGCGAAAACCATCACAGGGACTACGACCAATCCGCCCGGCGGACAGAGTACCGGGAAATCATCGAAAAATATCTGGCTGATAAATACCCTGGCTGGTATGCAAAACGGCTGGTATATGACAAATGGAGGGACAACGATGAAACATAAACATCATGAAAACCTTGTAAAAATAGCCAATGCAAACGGCTTGTATTCCTGTACCATGGATGTACTTGGTGAAATCGGATTATTATCGCAAGAAATCACACGCAATTATGCGGAGAACAAAACGGATGAAAATCTCAAAGGAAATGAAATTATCGCAGAAACTATTGCCTATGTATACAATGCGCTTGGCGTGTTTTGCATTGCCTTTGATATTGAGAATATGGTACAGAACAATGCAGAAAAGTTAGCAGAGGAAACGGTTTTAAGGATTGAAAAGAACCATTTTCGTGAGGTAGCGAAAATGGTCTGCAAGGAGGAACCTAAATGCTAAACAAAGTAATCTTGATGGGCAGACTATGCGCTGACCCGGAACTGCGCCACACGCAAAGCAATACGCCTGTTGCAAGCTTCCGGCTTGCGGTTGATGGCTATATCGACAAAAACGGCAACAAGCAAACGGATTTTATCAACTGTGTTGCATGGGGCAAACAAGCCGAATTTGTGAGCAAGTGGTTTACAAAAGGCAAGATGGCAATCTTGTGCGGACATATCCAGACACGCACATATCAAGACAAAAACGGGAACAAGCAATATGTAACAGAAGTAGTTGCCAGCGAAATCAAGTTTGGCGAAACGAAAAAAGCACAGGAAGCAAACGGTTCTACCGCTTCTCAAACGGACGATTGGCAGGAACTTGATGACGATGGGGATGTGCCGTTTTAACGGCACTCCCTGATGGGAGCGCACGATTATGACTTACATAGACTACCTTAACAATTTCAACCGTTGGCTCGAAACTAACGCGTTGCCGGCATCTTCACAATTGATGTACTTCAAACTGTTGGATGTCTTCAATAGAACGGGCTGGGCAGAGAAAGTGGGAGTAGATAACCTGCGGTTGCAATTGATGATAGAGGCAGGCACGGAAAAGACCGCTATACGGGCAAGGGATGCACTTGTTAAAGCCGGATTGGTTACATATACGAAGGGCAAAAAGGGTACCCCAAACAGTTATTCATTGTGCGATATTACCGTTATACAATACGGAAACCCTGTCATAAACACTGTCGGAAATACTGTAATAAACACTGTCGGAAATACTGTAATAAACGACAGCCATATAAAGACTAAGAATAAGACTAAGACAAAGAAGAGTATAACCCCTTATATTCCCCCTTATGACGATTATGGGTTTTCTGATGCTGTCAAAAAAATCTTAGATGAATGGTTTACTTACAAGGCGGTAGCGTTGAAATTCAAGTATGAGGAAATCAGTGCTAAAAAATTATTATCGCAGGTATCAAATGCAATTGACAAATTTGGGGAACAAGCTGTGATATCTCAGATTGATACTGCGATTGCAGGCTGCTGGAATGGCATGAACCTGCACAGAATGCAACCAGAGCCTAGTAAATTCCAAGGCAGCAGGCAGCAGCAATCAAGCGGGAATATCTTTGCAAGATTAGCGCTTGAAGAAATGGAGGGCGGAGGATTTGACATTACTTGAAACAAAACAGTGCCTTGCTGTGCTGATGCAGTTTTACCCACAATTTCACAAGGGCGAAAGTCCAGAGGAAGCATTAACAACCGCAAAAATGTGGCAAAGCATGTTTCCAGAGGATGACGGAAAGCTGGTACTTAATGCAATCAGGATGTTTATTGCATCGGATTCTAAGGGTTTCCCACCGTCTGTGGGACAAATCCGTGAAAAGCTGGTGAAACTGCAAAACACGGACATGCTTGGCGAAACGGAAGCATGGGCGTTGGTATCCAAGGCGATAAAAAACAGCGGGTACCATGCGCGGGAAGAGTTTGAAAAACTGCCGCCAGATATTCAACGTGTTGTATCTAAGCCAGAGGTATTGCACGATTGGGCTATGACACCTGCTGATGAGGTGCAAACGGTAATAGCAGCGCTGTTTATGCGTTCTTATCGTGAGCGGGTAAAGGACGCAAAAGAATATGCTGTATTGCCGTCAAATATCAGGAAAATGATTGACGGAAAAATAGGTTTAGATTTGCCGGAACCCGCAGACCCAGAACAGCAAAAGCAGAAAGCCATGCTTGCATTGATGGCATCACGTGAGCGGGAGCAGCGGGAGATTTTAGGCGCACAGTATGACAATCCAGAGGTGCGGCAATGACATATAAATTTACAATCCATGGTACGCTTCCAAGCCTGAATGATTACATTTTCGCTTGTCGAAAAAGCAAATTCCAAGCGGCAAGTATGAAGCACCAATGTGAAAGAATAGTCATTGCGGCGGCGCATAAGCTGCGTAAAGTACGCTTTGAAAATCCAGTACATATCACATATCGCTGGATAGAACCCAACAGACGGCGGGATATGGACAATATATCATCGTTTGGGCGTAAGGTGATACAGGATGCACTTGTTAGCATGGGAGTCCTTGCAAATGACGGATGGAAAGAAATTTCTGGATTTAAGGATGAATTTGCAGTGGACAAGCACAGACCGAGAATTGAGGTTGAGATTTCGGAAAATGAATAATATGCGTATAGGAATTCATGACGCAGAGCAGGATTTTTTAAAGCATAAAACCTTTCCCAATTATGCCCTGATGAAAATTTCTGCTTGGCATAAAGCACAGGGTGATACTGTCCAATGGTGGGAACCTGTTTTAACTGATAACTTTGACCGTATTTATTCCAGCAAAGTATTTGACTTCACACCGGAAAATCCGTATCTTCCACCTTGGACGATACGCGGCGGGACAGGCTATCCGGATATCCCAATTGACAAGACTTTAGCGCCGGATATTGATGCCATGTTCCCGGATTACAGCCTGTATCCAACGTGTGATTATGCGATTGGCTATATTACCCGTGGATGTCCTAATCACTGCCGCTGGTGCGTTGTACCGCGCAAGGAAGGCAATATCAAGCCATATCGAACATGGCAGCAGCTTGTACGTCCAGACAGCAAAAAACTTGTGCTGATGGATAATAACATTCTGGCATCAAGTTATGGCATTGCGCAGCTTGAAAGCTTGATTGATTCTGACTATGCCATAGATTTAAATCAGGGCATGGACGCACGGCTGGTTAATGAACATATCGCCGCTATCCTTGCGCAGTTAAAATGGATTCGGTATATTCGATTCAGCTGTGACCAAATACCACAGATTGATGCAATCATGAATGTTGCGGAACTGCTTGAAAAGCATGGCGTAAAACCGTATAAGCTGTTTATTTATTTGCTGGTGACAGAAGATATTGAAAATGCCGCATATCGTGTTGAACAGCTAAAACGGTTAAAAGGTATTAGCATTTACGCCCAGCCAGAACGCAATGAACAGAAAGGGATTATTCCAAATGCGTTGCAAAAGGAATTTGCTAATCGGTACATATACGGGCGCTGTTATAAGCAGGAAACATGGACGGAATATCTGACACGGCATCAGGAAGCAAGGTTGCAAAGGTGCGCCAGATGAAGAACTGAATTACAGGTGGTTTTGAGCGAAAAGGAGATTTTAAATGGATATACAAAAGAAACTCTGTCCGATATGTGGAAAGGTAAGCATTTTTGAATGTAATAAAATGTGTTTTTATTGCTATAAAAAGCAATATAATGACAGAATAAAATGGGCAATTGAAAGCGGTAGAAAAGACAGTACCCAACTAGAAGCTGATATTTATTGCCCTTGGTGTGGAGAAATGATTGAATTTGAAAACGATGCTAATGTTTGCACGAAAGGTAAACACAATCGGAAATGCCCTTACTGCGAAAAGGTGTTTACAATAAACACCAGGGTGTCTTTTAACTATGATACATGGAGATTTGGAAAATGAAACCGATTATTTTTAATACCGAAATGGTACGCGCTATTTTGGATGGGCGCAAGACGGTAACAAGGCGGGCGGTGAAGCCACAACCTGTTATGGATTTGGATAAAATGTGGCATTGGCGGGATTGCCAATGGATGGACGGCGGACTTGGATTTCTGGCATCCGCAATTGAGGATTATGCACCCTATCAGCTCGGTCAAACGCTTTATGTGCGGGAAACATGGTGCAACTATGGGGAATTGGACGATAATGACCAAGTAATTGATGGGACAGAACAGTATTACTACCGCGCTGATGGAGAGAATCCAACTCCATTCAATTACATTATTGAAAATGACAAACGTAGAGATTACCCAATATGGCATCCATCTATCCATATGCCAAAGAAAGCAGCAAGGATTTTCCTGCGGGTAAAAGATGTGCGTGTTGAAAGATTGCAAAACATTAGTGGTCAAGACTTGAGTAAAGAGGGCATTTGTACAAGGGAAGAGCTTTGTAACGGAATGGCACGCGGTGACTTTGATGGATTTGCGGCATTTGCACAGCTTTGGAACAGAACCATCAAGAAAGCTGACCTAAAAACATACGGCTGGGACGCAAATCCCTGGGTATGGGTTATTGAGTTTGAACACATTGGAAAGGAAGGCGCAGAGAGTGAAAAAGATTAAATTCTACGCGTTGTTTTTACCTACCGCCAGCAGAGCGGAAGAAACAATGGAGTATAGGGACAATGTAACAAAAGATGAAATTGAAGCAGATTTTTATAACTGGAAATTGGATTTACTTGACACAGAATGGTGGAGAATTGAGGAGGACACAAAATGAACGTAACAGTATGTGATAGATGCGGAAAAATCCTTGACGGATACATAACTGGAATCAGAGTAACAAAACGAAAACACTTGAATTTTTGGAATGTTGCACTTGATGTGGAGTTGTGCCCTGCCTGCCATCATGATTTTAATCTTTGGATGAAATCAAAGGAGGACAACCATGAATAAGAAACCACGCGTATTACGGATAGGCGATACTGTAACCCGCCATCCACACATAGGCACTGTTGATGATAGAGGTCGCCCGGTAAAATCGGGGTGTATCGGTACGGTGGAATACATACACTCACGGGGCAGGTTCCATGCGGTACGGTTCAAATTTGGGGAATATTCCTATTTGGAGTGTTTCAAAGGAAATCAGGTGAATGAAATATGCTAAGGAGAATTTGCAATTATTTTCGTGCCTGTGTATGTAAGCACGAATATGAAAAAATTGCAGATACTCATGTGCAATACAGTACGATGATGGGCACAGAGATTCACACTAGGCGGCTTGTTTACCGTTGCAAAAAGTGCGGATATGTGCAAAAAGTTGATATTATGTAAGGAGAAATATCATGAAATTAATTGAAGCAAGAAAAATCATTGAAACACTGCCAGAAACAGAACGCCTTGCGCAACTGGCAGAAGAAGCCGCAGAGCTGGCACAGGCTGCATTAAAACTGCGCCGGGCGATTGATGGCACAAACCCTACACCAAAAACAATCGCAGAAGCAAGGGAAAATTTGATTGAGGAATACGGCGATATATGGTGTAGTAGCATGACAATAATTACCAATGAGGAATTTTCCACTTGTATTAATATCGCTGAACAAAAAGAAATCCGTTGGGGCGAGCGCTTGAAACGTAAAGCAGAAAAGGAGAATACGAAATGAACGAACTGCAAATTTTCAACAATCCACAATTCGGAGAAATCCGGACGTTAACAGAGAACGGCAAAACGCTGTTCTGTGGTAAAGATGTGGCGGCGGCATTGGGGTACAACGAACCACACAAGGCAATCGCACGTCATTGCAAGGGTGGGACGAAACGTCCCATAGGGGTGCAGACCGGAACAAAGGCAGACGGCAGTCCCGCTACCCAGCAAATTGAAATGCTTTTTATTCCAGAGGGCGATATTTATCGCCTTGCTGCGCGGTCAGAACTTCCCGGCGCTGAAAAGTTTGAAAGTTGGATTTTCGATGAAGTCTTGCCAACTATCCGGCAAACAGGTGGGTACATAGGCAATACGGATAATTTGTCACCAGAAGAACTGATGGCAAAAGCACTGCTTGTGGCGCAGAGAACAATTGAAGCGCAAAAGGAAAAGCTGACAGCAGCCGCGGCAGAAAACGAAGCAAACCGCCCGAAAGTTTTGTTTGCTGAATCTGTAGCAGCATCAAAAACAACCATCCTTGTAAGCGAGCTAGCCAAGCTATTAAAACAAAACGGTTGTGACATGGGACAAAACCGCCTGTTCAAGTGGTTGCGTGAAAATGGATACCTTATTCGCAGAAAAGGAAATGATTACAATATGCCAACACAACGTGCGATGGAACGTGGACTGTTTGAAATAAAAGAAACTACCATTACACATTCTGATGGGCATATCAATATTTCAAAAACGCCAAAGGTAACCGGAAAAGGACAGCAATATTTTGCGGATATGTTTTTAGGGAAACACTAACGGAGGGTTTACAATGATTAAAATCGAAAACACTGAAACTTACGGCTGGAAAGCCGCTATCAGAGGAATGCGAAACCCGCTTGAATCATGGAAAAAGTCGGACAGTCTATTTAATATTGGGTATTTACGGGATGACAATGGCTTTATCTATATGTCAGGATATGACATTTGTGATGAACAAGAAGAAATCAATATGTGTTCATCACATGGATTTACTTTAGGCGATGCTGATTTAGCCCTTATGAAAAAGCTGGTTGCAGCAGGTACAGACCATAGCAAATTTATGCGGATGATTAACGTATCTTGTGATATTATAGCTCCTTTGTATTGGTGGAAAGAAATGGATACTTACAAAGTGGGAACTGTAGCAAACTCTTGCAGTACCATGCACTGCATCCACAAGAAAGAATTTATCATTGACGACTTTTCACATGAACATCTGGAAGATGATATTAATATGAAGCTAAAACAACTAATTAGCAATGCAAAAGCAAATACTGATGTACTTACTGTACCTTTGGCATTGTTAAGGGTTACAATTGGCTGTCTTAATGTGCAGCGGGAAGCGTATCTAAAAACCAAAGATAAAAGATACTGGTGGCAAATGATACAGCTTTTGCCGTCATCTTACAACCAGCGCCGCACAGTGATGCTCAATTATGCAGTGTTACGCAACATCTACCATGCACGAAAAAACCATAAGTTGGATGAATGGCGGGATTTCTGTGAATGGATTGAAGGGCTGCCTTACAGTGAGTTAATAACGGAGAAAAGCAATGAATGATAACTTTCCAAGCAGGTTGCAAAAATTGAGGGAACGGCGAAAAATAAACCGAAAAACTCTTGGAGAATGCTGTGGATTAAGCAAAAACGTAATAGGTATGTACGAAAAGGGCGAGAAAGAACCATCTATCAAAACTTTGATAGAAATAGCTGATTTCTTTGAAGTGTCAACGGATTATCTCTTGGGAAGGCAAAATTTTTTATAAAATTTTTTATTCCGTCCCACCACTGGTGGGAAAGTTGGGTTCAACTTATGAGATAATATATATGGGCAGTACGTATTTCTATTTTTTCATTCCCCTTTTTTGATAATACTCCCCGCTTTGGGGAGTATATGTCCCCAAGTCTGCACGAGGGCGGCGGGGCTGTTTGTTGCATCCTCTTAATACCCTCCCGCTTGGGAGGGACATATCTAGAAAACCTGCATGAGGGTTGATTGGGAACCAGGAATGAGCCGCAATTCTTCGGAGTGCGGTGCAGGGAAGCTGATAAGTCGGCTTCCCTGAATCAATATTATTGAATGCAAGTGGTGATTATGGCTGCGAGATTAACAGATAAACAGAAAAAGAAAATAGTAGCCGATTATGTTCAGATTGGAAGTTACAATGCTGTTGGTAAAAAACACGGGATATCTGCGACCACTGTGAAGAATGTTGTTCTGAAAAGTGCGGATATTGTAAAAAAGTGTGAACAGAAAAAAGAACAGAATACAGCGGATATCCTTGATTATATGGAAAGCCAAAGAGATGATGTTTGCAAAGTTTTGGGAATTTGCATAAGTGAGCTGAAAAAAGCGGAACGTTATGAAAAATCATCACCACAGCAAATTGCAACTACAATGGCAATATTGATAGATAAGTATACTGCGGTAAGCGGAAACCCGAAAGATGAAAGAGCAGAAGACGATTTAAGTCGCAGCCTTAGAGAGTTAGGGGAAGGACTGAAAAGCGATGAATAAAGCGGTTCGCAAAATTACAAAACTGAAATGCTGCTATTGCAATCCGGTGTGTGAACACAGGTTGTCAAGATGATTAGTCCAAAGCAGCAAAAGATTTTGGCTTTCCCCTATTCTGATTATGATTGTCTTATTTGCGATGGCGCTGTCCGTTCCGGCAAAACATCAATAGAAACAGTTGCTTTTATTGATTGGGCTATGGAAAACTTTTCATCACAGCGTTTTGGTATTTGTGGAAAAACGGTCGGCTCAGCGACTGAAAATATTATTATCCCTTACATAACAAGGACATATGCAAACAAAAAGTACACATTAAACTGGCGGCGTTCTCAAAAAATCCTTGAAGTGCGTAAAGGGCGAACGGTTAATTATTTTGAAGTGTTTGGCGGCAAAGACGAAAGCAGCTTTATGCTGATTCAAGGGCGCACACTGGCGGGGATACTACTCGATGAAGTTGTATTAATGCCAGAAAGCTTTGTAAATCAGGCTTTGGCTAGATGCAGCGTTGACGGTGCAAAGATATGGTTTTCTTGCAATCCAGCACACCCGCAACATTGGTTTAAAACAGAATGGATTGACCGGAAAGAAGACCATAACGCATTGTATTTGCATTTTTCTATGACGGACAATCCAAGTTTAAGCGCAAAAACCCTTGCAAGATATGAATCTATGTATTCAGGCGTATTTTATGACCGTTATATTCGTGGGCTTTGGGTTGTCGCAGAAGGTCTTGTATATCCAATGTTTGATAAGGATTTGAACGTGTTTAATGAATTGCCATGGCAGGCGGCACAGCGCGGTAAGTGGTATATATCAATAGACTATGGCACAGTAAACCCGACTGCTGCCGGGCTGTGGTGCTTGTATGATGGTACCGCGTGGATGGTACAAGAGTATTACTATGACAGCCGCGCAAAAGATGAACACGGCGTAGAATGCAATAACCGCCGCACCGATGAAGAACACTATGCAGAAATTGAACGCCTTGCAGGTGAAAAAAAGATAGAACGCATCATTGTTGACCCATCAGCAGCGAGTTTCAAAGAAACAATCCGGCGGCATAAGAAATTTGCTATATGGGATGGTAATAACAGCGTATTAGATGGTATTCGCCTTACTGGTTCGCTGATGCAAGCCAACCGAATCAAAGTGCATAGCAGTTGCAAAGGACTTTTATCTGAAATGCAGCAATACAGATGGGATTCTGAATCAAATGAAGATGCTGTAATTAAAGAATTTGACCATTCGGAAGACCAAATGCGCTATCTTTGCGCAACTGTTATGGCGCGTGAAATTCGTAGAAATGGTATTTAAGGAGTAAGATATGGGCTTTTTTGATTGGGCACGTAGCCTGTTTGGCAAATTAAATAGAAAAACAACGGCGGCGGGCACTCTTGAAAAAGAATTTGGTGTACAACCTGCCGCATCCCGCGAGATGGAGGATAACATAAACCTTTGGTGGTCTATGTATATCAACCATCCGCCGTGGGAAACGTGCGATATATACTCTTTGGGGCTTCCAAGCGCAATCGGGCGCGAATTGGCGAGCCATGCAATGTGCGAATTTAGCGTGATGGTATCAGGCAGCGCACGTGGTAGTTATCTTGATGAACAAATGCAATTAGCTGCAAAGCACCTGAAAAAAGACCTTGAAATGGGCTTGTGTTTGGGTGGAATTGCTTTGAAACCGTATCCAGATGATAATCGTTTGCTTGTCGATGCCTGTACAACGAATTTTACACCGACACGTTTTGATGGTACGGGCAAATGTATCGGCGGTGTATTCAAAAGCAATCCTGTGCGCGTTGGTCAAGATTGGTATGTTAAGATGGAATACCATGATATGCAGAAACAAGGCGATATAAACATCTATATCATCCAAAACAAAGCGTACAAGAGCGGCAAAGAAGGCAATATCGGTCAAGAAGTATCGTTATCTGTGGTTGATGATTGGGCTGACTTATTGCCGGAAACACGCATAGAAAACCTTGAAAGCCCGCTGTTTGCTTATTTCAAACCACCAATAAGCAACAATATAGAACCATCCTCACAGATGGGAATTTCGGTTTATGGCGGTGCAACTGCATTGCTTATCAAAGAAGCCGATGAACGTTGGAGCGAAATTAAATGGGAGTATGCAAGCGGACAAAGAAAGATTTTTGCTGATAACGGCGCAGAATCAAGCCAATTCATGGACAGGCTTTTTGAAGTCGGTGCATTTTCTTCTACGAATGATTTGTTCCATGAGTTCAGCCCTGAATTTCGTGATACGCCTTTATATAATGGTTTCCAACGTATTTTGCAGCGAATTGAGTTTAACACAGGGTTATCATATGGTACTATTTCAGATCCGCAAACCGTTGAAAAAACTGCTACTGAAATATTAGCGGCAAAGCATAGGCAGTATGTCACAGAGGGTGATATTCAAAGGGAATTTGAAGAAACCTTAAATAATCTGCTGTATGCAATGAATGCCTGGTGCGATATATCACAACTTGCGCCTGCTGGTGAATACAAAGCAGAATATAATTGGGGAGATGGCGTATTAGATGACCCTGACACAAGGCGGCAAGATATGTCTATGGATTTACAGCTTTTGAATGCTGGAATACTTAATGATTGGGAATTTCGCGTCAAATGGCTGAAAGAAGATGAAGCAACTGCAAAAGCTGCATTGCCAAAAGCCGAAGATATGATAGATGAAAAACAAGACGAAATAGAATAGACGGGTGAAAGAAAATGAAACAGTTTCCTTTTACACCGGAATTGCTCGATGCACTCCCGGAAGAGCTTGCAGAACTCTTTCGCAGCCTTGAAATCAAATTGTTAGAAGAAATCTGTTCCCGATTGAAACTTGCAGACAACCTAAATGAAGTTACCATACAAGATATCCGTGCATTGCGTTCACATGGCATCGACTTGGAAGAAATCAAAAAAGCGATATCTAAAACAAGCAGTGTTGCAATGGATAAACTTGAAAAGCTGTTTGATGATGTGGTTAATCGAAATCAAGCGTATTATATAGAAATGATTACACTTGCACAGATTACAGCACCAGAAACGCTTATATCAGCCCGTGATATTGAAGCAATCAAACAGCAAACCAAAGGTGACTTTAAGAACATAACACAGTCTATGGGATTCCTTGTGGACAATGGGCGCACAATGCTTCCGCCTGCAAAAGCGTATCAATGGGCATTAGACAATGCCGAATTGCAAATACAATCAAGCGCGATAAGTTACAATCAAGCTATCAGCGAAGCGGTCAGACAGCTTGCAGACAGTGGATTGAAGGTTGTTAGCTATGAATCCGGACACCATGACCAAATAGACGTAGCCGCAAGGCGTGCTGTTATGACTGGCATTGTGCAGTTAAGCGCAAAATATCGAGAACAATCATCAAATTATCTGGAAACCGATTTAGTAGAGGTTACGGCGCATATTGGCGCACGTGATAAAGGCATAGGCATAGAAAATCATAAAAGCTGGCAAGGCAAAGTGTATAGATGGTCTGAAAAGCCGCGCACATCAAAAAAAGATTATCCTGATTTTGTGAAAACCACTGGTTATGGTTTGGGTGATGGTTTATGCGGATGGAATTGCAGACACAATTTTTATCCGTTTGTTGAAGGAATCAGCGAAAGAACATACACGGACGAACAACTAAAGAACATAGACCCACCGCTATTTGAATTTGAAGGTAAAACATACACAATCTATGAAGCCACGCAAAAGCAACGGCAAATAGAACGCACAATCCGCAAACAAAAACGCCTGAAAGCTGCATATAAAGCGTCTGGACAAAGCGACAAAGAAAAACTTGTGAATATCCGTTTACGCCGCTTGAACGAAAAATACCACGCTTTCAGCAAAGCGGCAGGATTGCCAGAACAACGCGAACGGTTAAAGGTTCTATACTAACAACCACTTAAACAACATCTGGTGAAACGCCATTCCGATATTTGAGAGGGTACGCATGGCAGGACAAGCCCCTGCCACCTCTCCTTAATCAGAATTTTTTGAAAGGAGTTCTCTCAAATGAACGAAATCATGAACATCAACGGTATTGACTGCTATGAAAAGGAAGGTACTGCATACCTCAAGCTGGAAGCCGTAGCACGTGGGCTTGGGTTTACGCAAGAGAAAAACGGTGTCGAATATGTTAAATGGGAACGCGTCAACAGCTATTTAAGCGAACTTGGTTTTTCCCCACTTCTGGGGAAAGACGCTTTCATCCCGGAGAACGTTTTCTACCGCTTGGCAATGAAAGCAAAAAATGAAGCGGCAGAAGCGTTCCAAGCGAAGATTGCAGATGAAGTCATTCCATCCATCCGTAAATACGGGATGTATGCGTCAGAAACAACGGTAGAAAAGATGCTTGCAGACCCGGATACAGCAATCCAACTTTTGCAGCAAATCAAAGCCGAACGTGGAAAGCGGAAAGCACTTGAAATTGAAAACTCTGCCCTGACAGTGGAAAATCAAATCATGCAACCGAAAGCGGATTACTTTGATGAGCTGGTAGACCGCAACTTACTTACAAATTTTCGGGATACAGCAAAACAACTTAGCGTACCACCAAAGAAATTTATCTCTTTCTTACTTGAGCACAAATATCTTTACCGCGATAAAAAAGGTACACTGCATCCATATCAGCCCTATGTCGAAAACGGGCTGTTTGAAATGAAAGAGTGCTTTAATGAGAAATCCAGTTGGGCAGGTACGCAAACTATGGTAACACCAAAAGGGCGTGAAACATTTAGATTGTTATTTGCTGGCGCAAATCAGCAAGCAACAGCAAAAAATAAAAGGCGGTGATTGTTAGTGGATACAGAAACCATACAAGCGATAGAAAGGATTATCGCAAAAGGCGACCGCGTAGAGCTGATACCTGAACCAGGCGGCACTATCAAGGTATTACACATAAGAAGAAAAATCATAAAATCCGGGCTGAAAAAGGACTGCCCGAAACGCTGAAAGGAGCAAACAGAAATGAACGAACTGCAAATTTTCAACAGTACGGAATTTGGAGAAATCCGGACACTGACGGGAAACGGCAAAACACTGTTCTGTGCAACTGATATTGCAAAATCATTGGGTTATAGCAATCCGCGTGATGCAATTTCGAAGCATTGCCGGTGCGTCGCAAAACGCGACGCATGGGTGCAAACAGGCACAAAAGCAGATGGCACACCTGCGATGCGCAAAACAGAAATGGCTTTCATTCCAGAAGGTGATATTTACCGCTTGATTGCACATTCAAAACTTCCGGCAGCAATTAAATTTGAAAGTTGGGTGTTTGATGAAGTGCTTCCATCCATCCGCAAGTCTGGAACTTACGCATTGCCGCAGGATTATCCATCTGCATTGCGTGCGTTAGCGGATGCAGAGGAAAAGCGCCTTGCCCTTGCTGCTGAAAATGAAGCGCAGCGGCAGGTTATTGCAGACTTCCAGCCCATCCAGCAATATGTTGATACTATCCTTTCCAGCCCTGGAACGATGGCAACGACACAAATTGCGGCTGATTATGATATGAGTGCAAAAAAGCTGAATAAAATCTTGCATGAAGAAGGGATTCAGCGGTGTGTAAATGGGCAATGGATTCTGTACAAGCAACATATGGGCAAAGGCTATACAAAATCTGTTACATTTAACTTCTATCATAGCGATGGCGGACAGGATGCAAAGCCTAATACGCAATGGACACAGAAAGGGCGACTACTGATTCATGAAATTCTAACAGCACGTGGTATTTTGGCTGTTATGGATAGACAATGCGCATAAAGGTTAAAAGCTATGATTCTTTATTTTAAAGATAGAAAAGGCAATCGACATAAAATTGCACAATTTGAAGATGGAAAATCTGATAAAGAATATCTGGATGTCGCGCACAAAGAAATTATGAGATTTTGCGATATGCGGGGTTATACGATTCCTTATGTACGTATCTGGAACAAACGCCATGATGGGGAACTGGTAACAACATTTGATGTTGGAAGCCATACGGAAATTTTCTTCTTGAGCAAGAGAGTAAATTAAATAAGTTTGGCGCTGGTAAAGGTTCCGGCGCAACAACCAAGCGTGGTTTAACTATCGAGATTTCCTCGACAGTTGACCACGCTTTTTTTACTAAAAAATTTGACCGTCCCGAAGTCGTAAAACTACGGGGCAGCAGTGGACGCAACCCACGTAAATAAGCGTAGCTGTGAAAGGAATTATATGAAACGCGATTTTTTAGAAGGTTTAGGGCTTGAAAAAGAAACCATTGATAAAATCATGGCTGAAAATGGCGCAGACCTCGAACGCGAGAAAGCAAAAACCACACAAGCAAAGGCAGATTTGACAGATGTACAGGCGCAGCTTTCACAACGAGATGCTGACCTGAAAGCGTTGCAAAAAACTGCTGGCGATTCAGAAGAAATCCAAAAGCAATTAAACGAATTGCAGGAAAAGTACACAACCGAAACAGAACAATACAAGGCGCAGATTGCAGAAAGAGATTACGCAGATGCTATTACTCGTTCTATTTCTACAAAAAGCCTTAAATTCAGTTCAAAAAGCGCTGAAAAAGCTTTTATTTCAAGTGTGAAGGAAAAGAAACTGGAATTAAAAGACGGTGAATTGCAAGGGCTTGATGATTTCATCAAGGCGCAAAAAGAAGCTGACCCAGACGCTTTTGCACCTGAAAAGCCGCCTGCACGTGTTGTTTCTGGTTCTGGAAGTGGTGGAGAACCACCAAAAGATATTCCTGCAAATGTTGCACAAGCAAAAGAAATGGGCGCTGCAAAGGCGGCTAGCATGAAAGCGTCCAATGATGTATTACAAAACTATCTGTAAAGGAGTTTAGGCATGAAATTTGAAACAAAAAAATTTGCCGGAACGATTGAAATCCTTGCTGCTGATGATTTTACCGCTATCCCATTTACTGTAACAGAAACGACAGCGGTTAAGGCTGGCACACCTATGACGCTTGCAGGCAAAAAAGCAACATTTACGGCAGGCACAGGGGGCGCGGCTGGCACAACTACAGCAAACGGGGTTTTGCTGTATGATGTTGACCCAGCGGAAAATCCCAATGCGGCATTGGTGGTACAAGGTGTTATTAACCAGAAAAAAGCAGAAGAAAATTCCGGCGTAACATATGATGCGGCAGCACTGAAAGTTGCCGTTCCAGGCATTGTACTGCGCAATAACATTGGCGTAAATGCCACGGACGCAGGCTAAGGAGGTACATTATGAATTTACGTGAATTTTTTACACCCGCTGCAATTGCAGCGAACTACACGGAAGTTGCGTCTAACCGCACACAACCATTAGGCAAAGGCTTATTCCCGGCACGTAAAAAAGCGGGGCTTGACCTTAGCTGGCTGAAAGGTTCCCGCGGGCTTCCGGTGTCTTTGATGCCATCTGCTTTTGATGCAAAGGCGACATTCCGCGACCGTATCGGTTTTGAAAAGCTGGAAACTGAAATGCCATTTTTCCGCGAAGGCTTCAAAATCAAGGAAAAAGACCGTCAGGAGCTCTTGCGCGTGTCTGAATCCACCGACCCATACGCACGTGCAGTGCTTGACCGCGTTTTTGATGATGCTATTGACTTAATTGACGCGGCAGATGTTGTGCCGGAACGCATGATTATGCAATTGCTTTTCCCCGAAGATGGCAATGTTGGTATTGCAATCAAAGCAAACGGCGTTGATTACACATACAACTATGACCCTAACGGCACATGGAAAACCGATAACTATATTGCTCTTACTGGTGCGGACTTGTGGACAGCACCAACAACCGCTGACCCGTTCAAGGCTTTCAAAACAGCGAAAGACAAAATTCGCAAGAAAACTGGTACAGAGTTAACCACTGCGATTATGACCAATGAAACATTTAACTTGCTTGCTGCAACAGATGCCTTAAAGAAACGCTATATTGCAACAAGTGGGCTAACATTGGGATATCTGACAGAGGATGAGGTCAAAAACGTGGTAAGCGGTACATCCCGACTGCGCATCTTAATCTATGACAAAATGTATCGTGATGAAAACAAGGTTGCACATCAATTTGCACTGGATAACTATGTATGTCTTGCTCCGGATGGCATTCTTGGTAACGCATGGTATGGCACCACACCAGAAGAAGCCGATTTGATGGCATCCCCAACAGCAGAGGTGTCCATTGTAAATACAGGCGTTGCTATTACTCGTATCATTGAGGAGCACCCTGTAAATATCAATACATTTGCTTCTGAAATCGTGCTGCCGTCTTATGAACGGATGGACGAAGTTGCGGTACTTAAGGTGGCGTAATGATGAAATTCACTCCTAAATATACGGTTTCTTATCATGGGGCATTCCATGAAGCGGGCAAACCGTTTGAAATCGATGCTAAGGACGCGGACGAAATGTCCGCGCATGGCATTGTAGAAGCAGCCAAAGAAACCGATAGCAAAGAACCAAAGAAACAGCCCAAATAGAGAAAGGATGCGGCTTTATGTCCTATTGTAATTATGAATTTTACACCGAAATTTATTTCGGTAATCAAATTGCAGAAGATGATTTCCCGCGCCTTTCTTCCCGCGCGTCTGATTATATCCGATTTGTGACAAAGGGCATATCCGATACAGTAGAAGGGCTTGACTTTGAAGCGGTGCAAAAAGCAACCTGTGCAATAGCGGAAATCTTACTGGACGAAAGCCGCATGACTACCAGCGTATTTGCAGAAGGAAGCGCGATAGCAAGTGAAACTGTGGGGAGTTGGTCAAGGTCTTACCACTCCCCGACCCTTTCCGCTGCACAAATTGAGTATATCAACAACCGCAAAAAAGAAGCGCTGTTAATGTATCTTGGCAATTTGCTGGCTTTCAAAAGCATTTTTGGTGTAACGTCTTACAAATGTATTCATCATGCGAAAGGATGTCGGTTATGAGTATGTTTCCTCATACGGTAACGGTTTATAACGTTTCAAATGAAACAAATGATTTTTTTGAAGATGTTACCACAAATCACATTACTATTTTACGCGGTGTGCTGATGGACGCGTCAAAAGCTGCAAATGTAAGAACCAGCGGCTTAGAAGGTGCTGATGCTGTAAATCTGTATATCCCGTTTTCTGTTGAAGCCATAGACGGCATAACAGGCGAATTAAAGCAGTATATGCCGCCTATAGAATTTTGGCGTACAGATGATAAAATGGGCTTCTGGACGCTCTCTGACGGCGGGAACACCTTTTTTATCAAAGGTGAAGTGGTAGAACAAGATGCAAGCGTACAGCTTATCGAGATGGCATATGACCATGTGTATAATGTTACCAAAATTGATGAAAAAGATTTTGGCGGTTTGCAGCATTGGGAAATTGGAGGAAATTAGTATGGCTGGTTTGAAATTAACTATCCATGACAATCTAACCGCTGCACTTGTAAAAGAATTAGGCGCGGCAGCAACAAAAGCAGAACACGCCCTAGCAATACAAGTACAGAAGGACACAGAACCTTTTGTCCCGGCTCTTACAAAATCCCTTGTAAATCGTACACAAGTAGTCGAAAACAAAGTTGTTTATCCGGGACCTTACGCAAGGTTTTTGTATTATGGCAAATTAATGATTGACCCGGCAACAGGTAGCGCATGGGCACCCAAAGGCGCAACAAAAGTTGTCACTGGAACAAACCTAAAATTCAATCATTCCGTTCACAATCTTGCACAAGCGCATTGGTGCGAAGCATCGAAAGCGCAAAACCTTGATAAATGGATAGGCATAGCAAAAAAGGCGGTGGCTGATGGACTTAAATAATTTAACACAAAAAAACAGTAAGCCCCGTGAACTGGTCATACAAAGCGAAGAAGAACGCATTTCGCGCAGTGTGCTTGTTTGGTTAAACAAATTCCCTGAAATCCCGTCTGATATCGACCGAATCAATTATGAAACATTGGTTGATGATAAATCGTGCATGGCACTATCTGTAATACAAGGCGCATTTATTACAAGGCGTTATATTTTGGGCGGCTATCAGGCAGAATATCAGTTTAAGGTCATTTATCGTATCAAACCCGGCAATAGCATTGATAAACGACTGAAAGCAGATGAATTACTTGACAAATTAGGTGCATGGGCAGGCAGAAACCCACCCGATATTGGCGAAGGAATACGCACTTTACGCGTTGAACAAACTGCGCAATCTACCTTGTTTGCCATGTATGAAAATGGGGACGAAGACCACCAAATCTTAATGAAACTTACATACGAGGTGATATAAGTGGCAGAATTAACTTTTAACACAAAACCGGGCGTAACCGTTGCCCGTGAATTGCTGATTGCCTATCTTAACACGGGCACATATTCTGCGCCGGTATGGTCTGCAATCGGTAAGCGCGTAGAAGATAGCTCTATTGAAATGGATTGGGGCACAGAAAGCAAGGTTGATATTTTTGGCGATACTTATGTAACCGGCAAAAAAGCAACCAAAACACAATCCTTTGACCCGTGCGAACTGGATTCCAGTGACGTTGCACAACAGAAAATCTGGAATCTTGCAATCCGCGACAATGATGTAAATGCGTTGCTGAATCAGGATATGCTGATTGTGCATTTTTATGTTGATACAGAGGGTTCTACAGTAGGCAATTTTGCAGAACGGTATGAATCCTGCTCTGTTCTTCCAACAGGGCTTGGCGGTGAAGGCGGCGGTAGCATTGGGATGCCGATTGAGGTTACATATGGCGGCGCACGCACTACAGGAAGCGCTGCAAAGGGTTCTGACGGTATTACGTTTACTCCGGGGGTGACTAGCTGATGGCAGAAATCAGAATTGATGATGGTCTTGTTTCCTATACGTTGAATGGAAAATGTGAAGTTACATTCAACCCAACAGACCCGGCTTTTGCTGAACGGCTTTATACAACCTTTGATACGCTGGATAAGCAGCAGGAAGATTACAAGGCGCAAGTTGAAAAAATCGGGAATACGCGCAAGGTTTTTGATTTTGTCAAGGAACGTGATGCAGAAATGCGCCAATACATTGATGATTTGTTTGAACAGCCTGTAAGTGAGCATATCTTTGGTAACATGAATGTGTATGCTATTGCGAATGGCTTGCCGGTTTGGGCAAATCTCCTGCTTGCTATCATGGATGAAATTGACGTTGTATTCACACGCGAACAAAAACTCACGCATCCGCGCATTTCTAAATACACAAAGAAGTATCATAAATGATGTATGATTTGCCGAAAAGCGTTGAAATATGCGGCGATGAATACAAAATCCGGTCAGATTACAGGGCTGTGTTGGATATTTGTATTGCCCTGTCTGACCCGGATTTAGATGAAAACGAAAAGGCGTATACAATCCTTGATATATTTTATCCAGATTTTGAAAATATGCCGCGTGATTATTATGACGAAGCAATAAAGCAATGCTTTTGGTTTATCAATTGCGGTGATGAAAATCAAAACCAAAATCAGAAAACACCAAAACTTGTAGACTGGGAACAGGATTTCAAACTAATTGTTGCACCAATTAACAGGGTTATGTGTGCAGAAGTACGTGAGAAAGATTATTGGCATTGGTGGTCATTTATCAGCGCATACTATGAAATTGGTGAATGTCTATTCGCACAAGTGGTAAGAATCCGCGAAAAACTTGCAAAAGGCAAGAAGCTGGATAAATCAGACAGTGAGTTTTACCGCAAAAACCGCGCTATGGTTGATATCAAAACCACATATACAACACAGGAAGAACAGTTACTCAAAGAATGGACATAGAATTGAGGTGATTGCATGGCTACAGCTGATGGCTCTATCATATTCAGCGTTGAATTGGATGATAAGAAAGCGAATCAGGAATTAAACCGCCTAAACCGAAAAATCCAATCACTGAATGAAAAAATATATACCAGCAGGCAAGAACGCTTGCCGCTTGTGGCGCAATCAGAACAGCTTGCCGCAACGCTTGATTCTGCAAAAGCCAAACTAGAAGCAATGCGAAACGCATCTGCACCTAAATTGCAAATTAAAGACCAAGAAGAAACCGTCAGAGCCATACAAACCCAGTGGAACAACGTGCAAAGACAGGTTGAACGGTATGACGCATCAATACAAAGGTCAACAACTGAACTTGGCAGAGCGCAAACCAGAGCAGGCGAAATAGAACAGCAATTAGCCCGTTCTGGAAGCGCAGCAAATCGGCTTGCCCGTGGGATTGATGGCGTAAACAAAAGGCTTGATAAGTTTTTGGGGCGTATTGTAAATCTTGCAAAGCGTACCTTTGTATTTTCTGTAATTACTGTTGGTTTGCGTGGTATCCGGTCATGGTTTGTAAGTGTGATTAAATCAAATGATGATGCTGTAAAAGCGATTGCGAAATTAAAAGGCGCGCTTTTGACATTAGCGCAACCGCTTGTAAATGTTATTATCCCCGCCATTACAACAATGGCGAATCTGCTTACAACCGTTGTAAATGCGCTTGCAAGTGTGCTTGCAACTTTATTTGGAACAACCATAGACCAATCGCGAGAAGCTGCAAAAAATCTATATGATGAAGCAAATGCCTTAGATGAAACAGACAAAAGCGCGAAAAAAGCAAAAAAATCACTTGCCGCATTTGATGAAATACAAAAGCTGTCTAATCAAGAGGACAAAGACAAGGATAAAAAAGATGATGATAAAATAGCCCCTGATTTTTCCGATGTCGAAAAGGGCTGGTTGAAAGATATCCTTGGTGATGTTGCCGGATGGGTAACAGCCGCAACAATGCTTGCAGGCATCGCGCTGATTGCGATTGGTGCGGCTACTGGCAGTTTGGGGCTTGTGGTTGCTGGTTTGGTCTTATTAGGTATTGGGCTTGCAATTGGCGCGGATACAGGAGTGTTGCAATCATGGGTAGATATTTTGGGGCTAAACAACGTACAAGAATTTGTTGTGCTGGCAATATTACTTGCAGGCATTACAATCGTTGCAATCGGCGCAGCAACTGCCAATATATTGATGGTTATTGCAGGTCTTGTACTGCTGGGCGTAACCATCGCGTATGTAGAAAAAAGCGGCATGTTGAAGGATTGGGCTGATTCCCTTGGGCTTGCAAGGGCTGCACAATATGTAACAGCCGCATTGATGATTGCAGGGTTTGCATTGGTCGTTATTGGCGCAGCAACTGGCAATGTGCTGATGGTCATTGCAGGTATTGCGTTATTTGCAGCCGGTGTGTATGTAGGTATGAAATCTGGCGTGCTAAAACACTGGTGGGACGTTTTAGGGCTTAATAAAGCACAAAATTTTATAACAGCGGCGTTACTGGTTGGCGGCATGGCACTTGTGATTTTTGGCATTGCCACAGGTAATATTTTAATGTTTATTGCTGGTATGACTTTGATTGGTGCAGGCGTTGCTTATGGTTACTCACAAGGTGTATTGCAAGAATGGTGGGTTGCGTTGAATCTTGATAAATACGCTGGTTATATCACGGCTGCATTGATGATTGCCGGCATGGCGTTGGTGGTATTCGGCATCATTACACATAATATTTTAATGGTGATTGCTGGCATTGGTATATTTGCAGCGGGCGTTTATGTTGGTATGAAAACAGAAACGCTTCAAAGTTGGTGGGATACTTTAGGTTTACCACAATATGCAAACTATGTTACTGCCGCAATGATGATAGGCGCAGCGGCGCTTGTTGTTTTTGGCATTGCCACAACCAATATTTTAATGGTGCTCGGTGGTCTTGTGTTATTTGGCGTAGCGGCGAATTTTTCTACAGAACACGGAACAAATGAAACATGGTGGGACGCTTTAGGACTTCCACAAGTGCCTAAATGGGTACCTACAGCTTTATTGCTTGGTGGCATGGCACTTGTTGCAATTGGTGCAGCAACGGGTAATGTAATGCTGGTTCTTGCTGGTTTGGGCTTGTTAGGCGCAGGCGTTGCGGCGAAAGATATTACAAAATCCGTAAAAGGCGGCACTATCAAAGGTTTGAATGGAATGCGTTCTATGCCGTCCATAGCATCTTACAATATCCCGCATCTTGCTACAGGTGCAGTTATCCCCCCGAATCGTGAATTTCTTGCCGTGCTTGGTGACCAAAAAAGCGGGACAAACATTGAAGCCCCTGCATCTGAAATTGAAAACGCTGTTATGCGCGGCATACAACGCGCAGGCGGTCTTTCTGGCGGTAGCCATACCGCAATACTCGAAATTGACAAACGTGTCTTAGGGCGCGTTATGTGGGAAGAAAACGAAACACAAAGTAGCCGCATGGGTGTGCGGATTGTACAGAGGGCAAACACATGACATATGTAAAAATCAATGGCATTTCATTTGATGTCAATGTTGCGATTTCAAAACTGAATCGCAATTTTAATGTGCTTGACGGCGACAACGCAGGACGCACAACCAGCGGGCTTATGATACGTGATGTTATCGGTACATATATCGGGCATAAGGTAACGTTTTTCCGTAAAGGTAACAACTACGCGGCATTAGATCAACTGTGGGATTACCTAATCCTGCATTCGGTTGATGATAGTGTGATGCTAGAAGTTGCAGACGGACAATCATCTATTTCTTACCGTGCGTATTACACAAGTGGTTCGCAGGATATTGAGATTGTGACCGATGGCGTTAATTATTGGGACGAATTTGAAATAAGTTTTGTACCGATGATGGCACAGAAAACGCCTTGATAAAAATAAATCCCCTCCAAATGGAGGGGTAGATTTAATAAACTTCTTGTGCTGCTATTTCTTCTAAGGATTTTGGAAATACAAACCCTATTGATTCAGCCTTTTTAACTAACGATTGATATCGTTTTGAGTTTGCGTTATACATTCTCAAAAATCCGCTTATTGTTTTGGGTGCATCATCGGGTAATAGCTTTTTCAATTTGAAATAAATAATTCGCGGTAATTGAGGTTTTCTTATTGTAGGCGGCTGTTTAGCAAGCATTTCTTGGCGTTCTTTGTGATTATTTATTTCATCAGCGGTTCTATCATCTTTGAATCGTCTATTGCTATACAATATCAGATTCCAGCACTTAAAAGATGGCTCACTTATTCCATACACAAACGGGTGAACACTTAACCCGCAATCTAAATGCAAATCATCAGGAAATCTAGGAAATCGTTTGTCTTTCCCCGATATGCTGTATATGCGTTTCCTGTACATTGCGCATTTAGGACAACAAGCGTTGCTATCCCCTACTTCAACCAAATCTGTTTCGAGAAATTCACAACTTGCAGATATATTGGCAGATACGATTTCTTCAATATCAGGAACATTGAAATTTATCCACTTTTCCCACGCGGTTGCTTGTTTGAATCTTCCCAAATCATTCAAGTAGTTCACGATTCTGAAAAAGTCTTTTTTATCCCATCCAATAGTGGAATATTTCATTAATTGCGTTGCTTTTTCAAGGCAAGCCATTGAAAGGTCATATTCGCAATAATTCCAATACTTTCCGGCACGCATACGCAATACATAATCCAAACATCCGGTAACGCCCAATTCATCACCTATGGCAGATGATTCATACGCCTTGTAATTGGGAATTGCAATAGAATGAATTGAATCTATATTTGTTAAATCGTATTGTATACCATCAGAAAATATTGTAGTTGCGCTGTTGATATCATCCCGGCTATCGTAGTATCTTCCTAGTGGTCGCGGTGTCATTCCACAAACATGACCATTTTTATAAAAAACAATCGCCATATCATTTACAAATGGCATCCGGATAATTGAACATCCACAATAGCCACACCGCTACACTTCCCGAAAATAGTAACAGTTTGACCATCAACAAATCCAGCAATTATGCTTGTTTCTTCTGTGTTTTTGGGGAAAAAGCAATCTACTGCATAAATCCCTAAAGCATCACCAACAGCCAATTTTATACACGGCGCATTGGTAAGCGCATCTTGCGTTATGTCTAGGATTGTGCCAGTAACCATCAATTCTTTGTCCAAATACAAGCTATCAGCGTTTACTTGATTAGCGACATAAGCATCGTACAATTCTTTTGCAGAAATCGCTATCGGTGATTCTTTTTGTTCCGTGTCTGCTTTTGGTTGCGGCTCTTGCTTTGGTGGTTCTTTTTCAACGGATTGTTTCTTGCTTTCTGGCGGTGCGTTTTCGGTTTCTGGAAGTGCATTCCCGATAGCACCAAGCACTAGCAAAACACCAAAAGCAATAAGAATATTGCGTCCTGTGTGACGCTTTCCGCTTTTGGTATGTACGGATTCCATATTCAATTGCGTTATCTTTGCCTTGAACGAACCCGGCTCAACAAAGAAATAGGTTTCGTTTTGCCCAACTGGAATATGAAACGTGATTACAGCATCCGGTTTCTTGCCTTTCAGCAATGAAAGTGTGTGCGAACCGGGAAAAGAATGCAATATCAATTCGTTTCCGTTTCCCAAAGCGCCAACAAATGTGTTATCAAGCAGCACATTGTATTTTATGGCGCATCCAAACACAGATGATTTCCTTCCTATAATAATTTTTGAATCCTCGTTTTTCATTGTTGCGTCCTCCTATTCCATAAGATAATATCACATATTTATACATCAAGTCAATTTTTTTGACAAGCTATAAAGGAATTTGCATATGGGGAAAAATAAAATCACACTCAACGGACAATCTTTTGATGATACACAAATCAAGGGCGGAAATGTGTTTATTTCCACTTCTCTTGCCTGCGATGACTTAGCAATAGATACCCTTGATACCAATCTTGATTTTTCCGGGTATCAACGTACAAAGTTTGTTCCTAAAAATTCAAGCGGATTATTAACCAAAAGCAAGTTATTATTCTGTGTGCAGCCTAGCATACGCATACTTGCAACAGACCCTTCACAATTTGTATATGGTCAAAAGGTTGAATATTACCGGGATAATGTTCTTTTTGCATCGTTTTATATGATATCTATCAATCGCGTGAATAAATTTGTATATGCAATTTCTTGTGTGTCTGCTATTGGATTATTGGAAAATGAAATGCACTACGGCGGTATATACACAGGGCAAACCGTTCCATCGGTCTTATCTGATATCATGGGCGGGATTGTATCATATACGCTGGATTCTGCATTTAATAACGTCCGTGTATATGGCTGGCTTCCCATTGGTACACGGCGGGAAAATCTGCAACAACTCCTTTTCGCAGAGGGCGGAAGCGTATTCAAAAATACAAATGGTACTTTACGATTCGCACCACTGAAAAATGAAAACGAAAATCCCCTTGCGGATAATCGCGTTTACATGGGCGGGGATGTCAAATATCACGGTAAAATAACATCTGTCAGTATTACAGAACACACATACACGGCATATTCATCCGATAAGGAATCAACTTTGTTTGAAGGAAATGTTCTTGCTGAACAAATAACAACGCCAAAAGGAAGCGAGGTATCCGGTACAATTATTACATTTAACGCGCCGATGCACAATTTGGTTGTAAGCGGCGCAACCATCTTAGAAAGCGGCGCAAATTATGCCGTATTAGGTGCATCCACAGCTTGCAAACTCACCGGAAAAGAATACACACATACAACCCGCGTTGTTTCTAAATCCGACAGCACAACAACCCGCGCAGTAGTATCAGCAGAAGATAATGAAGCCGTTGTAAAGGATGCTACTTTAGTTACCCTTGTAAACGTGGAAAGCGTCGCAGACCGTATTTATTCCTATTACAAAGCGTCAAGAACGGTTGAAACGGGGCTTGTCGTAGGTAATGAGCGCCCCGGCTCAAAAGTGTCACTTAACGACCCGTTCGGCGAAGCTGCAACCGGGTTTATCCAAAGCATGGATATTAACATCAGCAACACCTTAAAGGCTATTTCTCGTATTGTTGCCGGGTTTGTTCCAACAGATACAGGTAACTATTACACCCATTCCATTGTTATTACATCCAATCGAAATTGGACTGTACCAGAAGAATGCAAAGGCAAAATAAGGGTTGTTTTGATTAGCGGCGGTCAAGGCGGCGGGGGCGGTCAAAGAGGTGGAAGCAGTACACAAGTAACAGTTTCTTATACTTCTAGTAGCCTTGTACCTATTCCAACTTCTGGTTATGGGCTTGGGTTGCCTGGTAAGGGCGGCGCAGGCGGCACGGCTGGACATGGTGGACGCATTTTACAAGCAACGCTAAATGTTGAAGTTGGTCAGGTGCTTGCTGTGCAAATCGGAACAGGCGGTGCGGGCGGTGCGCCGGGTACATCATCTGGCAGTGAGGGCGGAGAAACTAAAATCGGTTCCCTTACATCCTCTGACGGTTCTTATTCAGATTTAGGGTATGTTGATAGTTTGACAGGTATTCAATACGCTGCAAAAGGTAAAAGTGGTCTTGCTGGCGGTAATGGTAGCGGTGGCGTGTCTAGTGTACAAAATGACAGTAATATCGAATCTGTTTCTGTCGGGAATTACGCATATGATGAAGATGGAAATAGATATAGTCCCGGCGCTACCCTAATGAATGAAACCGATAGTTCTAGAATTAGAAGCAATTATGCGTCTGCTGTTGGCACCGAAGACGATCTTCGTAAAGGTGGGATTGTATCAGCATTTACAACTGCGCAACCTGGCAGCGGCGCAGCAGCAGGCAGCAACGGTGCGAGTAGTACAAGTTTAGGTTCTGTAACATCTAGCGGTAGCGGGACTTCAAGAATATATGCAAGTGCCACTGGCTTGGGGGCGTTAAATGGAGCATCTGCAACGAAAACCCCAAGAGCAGTTACTAACGCAAAAGGTGGAACTGGCGGTTATGGCGGTGGCGGTGCTGGCGGTCATGGTGCCGCAATACGTGGCGCTAAAACAGGCGAGGGTGTTTCTTATATAGGCGGTTCTGTTAAAGGCGGCGGTACAGCATCCGGCGGCAGTGGAAGTTATGGCGGACGCGGCGGCGATGGCTTAGCGATTATTTATTGGTAGGTGCAATATGGCAAATTATATTGATTACCCTAGTATATGGGAAGGAAAACAGATTGATGATGCAGTTGGTCGGATTATTAATGGTGATTTAGACCGATTGGCTTCACAAGCCGCAAATTCTGCAACCAATGCGGGGATATCTGCAACAAATGCAAACAATTCTGCGCAGGCAGCAAAACAATCTGAAACCAATGCAGCAGCATCAGCAACAGCGGCAAGCGGTTCTGCAAATACAGCAAAGACCCATGCCGATACAGCCAAAGGTCATGCAGACAATGCAAAAGCAGCACAAACAGCAGCAGAAACCGCACAATCCGGGGCAGAAACTGCAAAGACTGCGGCAGAAACCGCAAGGGACAGCGCAAAGACTGCGCAAACAGCAGCAGAATCCGCACAGACCGGAGCGGAAACCGCACAGGCAGCAGCAGAAAAGGCGAGAGATGATGCAAAGGCATCTGCGACAGCAGCGGCAACATCCGCAACCAATTCTGCAAAATCTGCTGATGATTCTGCTAAAAGTGCGGCGGATGCAGAAAAAAGCGCAGACACTGCGAAACAATACAGCGGCAAGCCCCCTAAACCGTTAAACGGCACATGGTGGATATGGAACGCTGACGACCAAGAATATAAAGACACTGGTATTAAATCAGTGCTGGCAATTGTGAAATCTTATCCTTCCATTGCTGATATGGAAGCAGATTTTGCAAACATGGCAGAAGGTGACCTCGTTATTATTGCATCAAATATCAATGATGAGGATAACTCGAAACTGTTTGTAAATTCCGGTACTGCATGGGTGTTTCTCTCTGACTTGTCAGGTATCCAAGGTGTAGGGATTGCAAATATCACATTGACAAGTGGTCAGCATTTGCCGGGCACAACTGATACATACACAGTCACCCTTACCGATGGCACAGAATATACATTTTCTGTTTATAACGGGCGCAACGGTGAGGGCGCAGGCGATGTAAACGGCATAGCATTTCAAATCATTGTCCCTGCATCCGGATGGGTTGATGGAACGTTAAGCGTACAAGATGCAAGGTTTCTTTCTGCTGGCAGATACAATTACATTGTCGGCACAGCGTCAGAAAACCGTGACGAATATGTAGAATGCGGTTTATGGGCAGAAGATATCTTGACTGATGGCACAATAACATTCCACAGCGAGGTAGATCCTGAAAAGGACATGAAGGTTAATATTTTGCGTTTGGAGGTAGTTTCTGATGGCACAGGTATTTAATGCAGGCAGTGGCGGCGGTTCTGGTGGCGGTGGATTGCAATTGCTTTCTATCGAAATCACAACCCCGCCAAATAAGACAACATACAAATCAGGTGAAATGTTTGACAGTACCGGAATGGTAGTTACAGCAAAATACTTTCCGAATATTGAAAATGTGGTGACTGGTTATGTTGTTACTCCGCAACAAATGACAGATGGAATCACAGAGGTTACGGTGGAGTATTCCGAGCGGCGCACGAAAAAGACCGCGACACAACCAGTAACGGTTATTCCTATTCTGGATTCTATTGCAGTGACGAAATCCCCAAACAAAACCGAGTACACATACCTTGAAACATTCGATAAAACAGGGATGATTGTTACAGCTATTTCGACAGATGGAAGCCAAAAAACTGTTACAAATTACACCTGTGAAACGCCGACTTTTACAACAATCGGCACGCAATCTATCACAATTTCTTACACAGAAGACGGAATTACGAAAACCACAGCAATCCAAGTAAATGTAAGTGAAAAGCCACTTGCAATCCCTGCACAGTCCGACACACTGACTTATACAGGCGCAACACTTACCCCGACATGGAGCAATTACGACAGCGAGAAAATGACCATAGGCGGCAGAACATCCGCTATCAATGCCGGGCAATACAGCGCGACATTTACCCTTGAATATGGGTATAAGTGGAGCGATGGAACAAAAGAACCGAAATCTATCACATGGGAAATTGGACGTGCTGTCATTGCAGCAGTTCCAACGCAAAGCGCCGGGTTATCTTATGATGGTACGGAGAAAACGCCGTCTTGGACAGGCTATGACCCGGACAAAATGACCATAGACGGCGTAACATCCGCAACCGATGTCGGCACATACACGGTAACATTTACTCCAACAAATAATTATCAATGGTTTGACGGCACAACTACTGCAAAAGAAGCCACGTGGGAAATAACCAATATTATTGTCAGCATTCCGACAACAAAAAGTAACTTTACATACAATGGGAACGCACAATCTCCTGTTTGGGATAACTTTGATTCTGAACATTCCGAAATCAGCGGTCAAACATCCGCAACAGATGCAGGCACTTACACGACCACATTTACCCTTTTAACCGGGGCTTGGACTGATGGCACAACAGACCCAAAAAACATTCAGTGGACAATCAAACGGGCAAATATTGCGGCAACGCCTGTACAAAGCGGCTCTTTAACGTATAATGGCAGCATCCAAAGCCCGACATGGAATAATTACAACACCGCACAGCTTTCCCTTGCTGGCGATACCAGCGGCACAAATGCAGGCAGTTACATTGCCACATTCACACCGACAAAAAACTACCAATGGAACAATGGTACAACAACTGCAAAAAGCATCACATGGACAATTAACCGGGCAACCGTGAATGTCCCGACACAAAACGGGACGCTAACTTATACAGGCAGCGCACAAAGTCCAAACTGGAACGGGTACAACGCCGCGCAATTAACCATAGGCGGCACAACCTCCGCAACCAATGCAGGCACATACAACGCAACCTTTACACCCACATCTAACTATCAATGGAGTGATGGTTCAATCACAGCAAAAACCGTTTCATGGTCGATTGCAAAAGCTACTGTTTCGCTGCCAACACAAAGCGGCTCACTGACTTACAATGGAAATTCGCAATCCCCGATATGGAGCGGTTACGATAGCGGAAAACTAACACTTGGTGGGACTACCAGCGGCACAAATGCAGGAAATTACACAGCAACTTTCACACCCAAAACGAATTATCAATGGTCGGATGGGTCAGTAACCGCAAAAAATGCGACATGGAAAATCAACAAAGCGGCTGGTTCGCTATCCCTTAATAAAACAAGCCTTAGTCTAAACGCTTCCACTAAAACCGGCACAATCACAGTTACCCGTGCAGGGGATGGCGCAATCACAGCAACATCCAGCAGCACCAATGTTGCAACGGTGTCTGTATCCGGCACAACGGTGACAGTTACCGCAGTGGGAAGTGGTTCGTCTACCATTACTGTAA
>CAXHNU010000016.1:0-2073 GCA_964017555.1 uncultured Butyricicoccus sp.
GCAATCAGGTCAACAACCTTGATGCCGGTTTCCAAAATTTCCGTGGTAGACTGCTGGTCTTCATAAGAAGGCGCTGGGCGATGGATTGGCCAGCGCAGTTCAGATTCAACTGGCGGCTTGTTATCCACCGGGTCGCCAAGCAGGTTAAAAATACGCCCCAGATTCTTCGGGCCAACCGGCACAGTAATCGGCGCACCGGTATCAACCGCCTGCATCCCGCGGACAAGACCATCTGTGGACTGCATGGAAACACAGCGCACCGTATCCTGCCCAACGTGCTGTGCCACTTCGGTGGTCACAATGTGACCATCCTCCGCCTTAATGGTGATGGCGTTCAGCAGCCGGGGAAGCGAATCGGGGTCAAATTTGATATCCAGTACCGGCCCAATAATCTGGACGACGGTACCAATGTTATGCGCATTCATTAGCAAAACTCCCCTGAATTATGAGATAAAACACAGGAGGCGCCACAGCCGCGGCATCCGGGCTGCCGCCTCCATAAAAACCAGTTATGCCCCTACCTGGCCGGAACCAGCGACAATTTCCGTAATTTCCTGGGTGATTGCCGCCTGACGTGCGCGGTTATACGACAGGTTGAGGTTTTCGATCATCTCGCTGGCATTATCAGAAGCGGATTCCATTGCCATGCGGCGGGCAGACTGCTCGGACGCATAGCTTTCCACAACCGCGCCATACAGCACGCCGTTGAGATATTCGGGGACGATGGCTGAAAATACCGCCTCTGGCGAAGGGTCATATTCAGTCAGCGCCTGTGGTTTGCCCTTGCCGGCGCTGTCATCGCTGCCGGGGAAAGACAGGGGCAGCAGCTTCTGGCAGCGTGCCTCCTGCACCATCGGGGAAACAAATTCCGTATAGCAGATATAAGCTTCATCAATGCTGCCTTCACGGAAGCGGGCAAGCATATCATCCACGATATCGTGGGTATCCTGTATCTGCATGGTTTCAGCAATGCCGGGGAAATCGGCAAGCACTTCAAAATTGCGCTTTGCGTAATATTCCTGCGACTTTTTGCCAATGGTTACGACGCAAGGGGTTTTGCCTGCCATTTGCGCCGCAGCCAGCTTGAGCACATTGGAGTTATAGCCGCCTGCAAGCCCGCGGTCACCCGCAATGACGATAAACAATGATTTTTTCACTGTGCGCGCTTTGGTATAGATCGAATCCCCATCACGGGTTTCCTTTGCAATGCGCGCCATCGTTTCATACATCGTGTTAAAATAGGGGCGTGACCGCAGCACACGTTCTTTGGCGTGGCGCAGCTTGGACGAGGCAACAAGCTCCATTGCTTTGGTAATCTGCATGGTGGACTGGACGCTTTTCATGCGCCGCTTAATGTCCTTCATATTGCCGGAAGCCATTGGTTATCCTCCCTTCTCCCGGTGTTTTTTATGACCGTTCAGAGAGGAACTTGGCTTTAAAATCGGCAATCGCGCTGGAAAGCCCGTCCTTTACGCTGTCAATGGCTTTGGTTTCGCGGATGGTCTTTGCAATATCCGGATGGTTGGCGTCCAAATAGTCAAACAGCTCGGTTTGGAAATCGCCGACCAGCTCTGCCGGTACATCAATCAGGAATTTATTCACGACCGCGAAAATAATGATAACCTGTTTTTCGACCGGAATCGGGCTGTTTTGTGGCTGCTTGAGCACTTCCACAATGCGTGCGCCCTGATCCAGACGGGATTTGGTATCCGCGTCAAGGTCAGAACCGAACTGGGCAAACGCCTGCAGTTCACGGTACTGCGAATACGCCAGTTTGAGCGTACCGGCAACTTTTTTCATCGCCTTAATCTGGGCATTGCCGCCGACACGGGATACCGAAATGCCAGGGTTTACCGCCGGGCGGACACCCGAGTTAAACAGCTCGGTTTCCAGGAAAATCTGCCCATCGGTAATCGAAATGACATTGGTTGGGATATAAGCCGAAACGTCGCCTGCCTGGGTTTCGATAATCGGCAGCGCGGTCAGGCTGCCGCCATCCTTGAGGTTTGCGGCGCGTTCCAGCAAACGGGAATGCAGATAGAAGACATCCCCAGGGTATGCTTCACGTCCGGG